>JAFUMF010000220.1 GCA_017482945.1 Lachnospiraceae bacterium | reverse complement strand
CCCTGCGATGGAGGATTTTGCCATCGATATCATGCTGGGAAAGGATTCCTCTGCAAGATCGATCCGTCTGGAACTGCCGAAATTTACTCTGGTGGGTGCCACAACGAGAGCCGGACTTTTGACAGCTCCGCTCCGTGACCGTTTTGGTGTGGTCCAGAGATTAGAATTTTATTCTCCGACGGAGCTTTCTGTGATCGTAAAACGGTCTGCGAAAGTGCTCGGAGTGGAGATTGAAGACAGTGGTGCTTATGAGATCGCACGCAGATCGAGAGGCACGCCGCGTCTTGCGAACCGTTTTTTAAAGCGTGTGCGAGATTTTGCTCAGGTGAAATATGACGGTGTGATCACAAAAGAAGTTGCGGATTTTGCTCTTGATATTCTGGATGTGGACAAGCTGGGTCTCGATAACAATGACAGGACTCTGCTTCTGACATTGATCCAGAAATTTAACGGCGGTCCGGTGGGTCTTGAGACCATGGCTGCGGCGATCGGTGAGGACGCGGGAACGCTGGAGGATGTGTATGAGCCGTATCTTCTTATGAATGGTCTGATCAATCGTACTCCGAGAGGAAGAATGGCAACAGAGCTTGCCTACCATCATCTTGGATTAGAAATGAAATAGAATATTAAATGAAATTAAGAATATCTTCATGGCTTGTCGGGCCATGTTATGCTAGAATGGAACTGAAAATTGGGAGTTTACGAACATGGAAAAGAAAAACTATACAGAAGTTCTGATTGACGGAAATATTTATACACTTGGCGGTTCTGAGGAGCAGGAATATCTTCAGAAAGTCGCTGCTTACATCAATCAGAAAATCGGAATTTTAAAGGCACAGCCGGGATTTACAAGACAGAATAAGGATTATCAGGAAGTGATGATCTATCTGAATCTGGCGGACGATTATTTTAAGACTCTTCTGGAGGCGAAGATGCTCCGTGCACAGAAGGACGAACTGGAGAAGGAAGTCTATAGCTTGAAGCATGAGCTGATCAGTGTCCAGATGCAGTTGGATGCCCAGATGGAGAAACATTCTGCCAAGAACGAACGATAAAGATGAGGCTGCTGCATGATTTTGTGCCGCGGCCTTTTTGTGCAATTATAGATTGATACAATAGGCACACGGACGGAGCCGGTGGTGAGACGGAACCGTTTGTGAGAGACGGGCGTTTGGTGAGACGCTTTGGAGGAACAATATGGGAAAGAGGAATGTGGAGATCCTGGCTCCGGCCGGATCCTTTGAGAGCATGGTGGCGGCGGTGAATGCCGGGGCGGACGCGGTCTATATCGGTGGAAGCCGATTTGGTGCGAGAGCCTATGCCAACAATCTGGATGAAGAGGCGATGATCCGTGCGATTGATTATGTGCATCTTCATGGATGTAAGATTTATATGACGGTGAATACTCTGGTAAAGGAGAAGGAACTGCCGGATTTATTTGACTATCTGAAACCGTATTATGAGGCCGGTCTGGACGCGGTGATCGTTCAGGATCTTGGCGTGTTTGATTATATCCGTAAGCATTTTCCTGACATGGACATCCATGTGAGCACACAGATGACTGTGACAGGAAAATACAGTGCGATGAAATTAAAGGAGATGGGAG
The DNA here is from genome assembly GCA_017482945.1 of Lachnospiraceae bacterium. Taxonomy (GTDB): domain Bacteria; phylum Bacillota; class Clostridia; order Lachnospirales; family Lachnospiraceae; genus Pilosibacter. The sequence continues at coordinate 12,162 of JAFUMF010000220.1, read as the reverse complement.
CTGTCCGCGTGGTGCCGGCCAGAGAGCTGACCCTTGGCGAGATCAGGGAGATTTACGATGCGACTGGTCTTGAGATCGAGACATTTGTTCATGGCGCACTCTGTTACAGCTATTCCGGCCAGTGTCTGTTCTCCAGTCTGATCGGCGGACGAAGCGGAAACAGAGGCCGCTGTGCCCAGCCGTGCCGTCTTCCGTTTGATGTGGTGAGAGACGGAAAGTATATCAATAAGAAAAATGAGAAATATGTGCTGAGCCTGAAAGATCTCTGCACTCTGGATCTGATCCCGGATATTTTAGAGGCCGGAGTCTGTTCTTTAAAGATCGAAGGCCGTATGAAGAGCCCGAGATATACGGCGGGCGTGGTCAGCGTGTACAGAAAATATGTGGACATGTATTTGAAGAACGGACGCGCGGGATATCGTGTGGATCCGGCGGATAAGAGAATGCTTCTGGATCTTTTTGACCGCGGCGGCCAGTCGGATGGCTATTACAGAGTTCACAATGGACGTGACATGGTCGTTTTAAAGGAAAAACCGGCGTTCCGTGAAGGAAATCAGGAATTGTTTGATTATCTGGACCGCACGTATGTGGAAGCGGTGAAGAAAGAGAAGATTCGCGGCACGGCTTACTTTGAGGTCGGAAAGCCGGCGAGACTGACACTGACTGCACCGTTGACAGAGAATATGGCGGAAAATGTCGCAAAAAAGGCAGTATCTGCAGCAAGTCTCATTTGTCAGGTTGACGGTGATGTTGTGGAGGAAGCGAAGAATGCGCCGATGGACGAGGCGAGAATCCGCAAACAGCTCCAGAAGACCGGCGATTCTCCGTTTGAGTTCGAGGATCTGTCCATTACCATCAAAGGAAATGTCTTTGTTCCGGTCCAGGCCCTGAATTCCATGCGCCGCCAGGCACTGGAACAGCTGGAAAACGGTCTGTTAAAGATGCATAAGAGGACCAGTCACATTCTGGCAAGCCATATGGGACAGACGGAGATCACACTTCCGGATTCTGACGAAAAGCAGGAGTTCAATGCTCTTGTGAACAGCAAAGAGCAGTTTGAAGCAGTATTCGGGCGTATGGCAGCGTGGAAAGCAGCTGATGAGAGTGCAGGATTCGGTATCTATCTGGCATCAGAGGAATTTGATGCGGCAAACTGGAAGGCGTATGTGGACCGCTGCCACGAGGCCGGAATTTTCTGCTATCTGATGATGCCGAGAATTTTCCGCACGGAAGCTGAGAAATATTTCCTTAAGAATCTGGAATTACTGAAAAATGCAGGATTTGATGCCTTTGGTGTGGCTGCGATGGAAGAACCGGGCTTTATGAAGCAGTATGTGCCGGGAGCGAAGCTTTACTTTGACCATGGCATGTACACCTTTAACTCTATGGCATCTTGTATGATGATGGAGTACGGTGCAAAGAGACAGACCATTCCGGTGGAACTTAACGGCCGTGAGATCGCCGAGCGCGGCGGTCATGGTGAGATGATCGTATACGGATATCTTCCAATGATGGTCTCTGCCCAGTGTATCAGAAAGACAACAGAAGGCTGTACCGGAAGACCGGAGCTTTTATTCCTTAAGGACAGAAAAGGAAAAGAGATGCCGGTGAGAAACCAGTGTCGGTTCTGTTACAATACCATTTACAATGAAAGTCCGATGTCACTTCTTGGATTATCGAAAGAGGTGGATCGGTTCGCGCCGGATTCCCTGCGCCTCAACTTCACGATCGAAGACAGAAGAACCACGGAGCAGGTGATTACTGCCTTTTATGAGGAGTTTATGGAAGGCAAGAAGGTTTCGGCACCAGAGAATTTTACCCGCGGACACTTTAAGCGGGGCGTAGAGTAGGTGAGAGTTTGACCAATCTGGTTGTGGAAATTTCCAGATACCTGATTATTTTATTGATCGCGATCTATACGTACTATAATTTCCGGTTTTTCTCCATGAATGAGGAGGAAGACCGGAATTTCGCCTGCGGCAGACAATTGGTCTGCATGTTCATGCTGCACTTTTTAGCGTATCTTGTGATCGTCTTAAATACGAAATCGGAGGCACTGATGCTGTTTTACGGCGTGCAGGTGCTGTTTTTCGTGTGCTATATTTTCCTGACGCGGATTTTCTATAAGCGGGTGTCCAGGCTTCTCTTAAATAATGTCTGTATGCTGCTATGCACCGGTTTTATCATTCTAACGAGACTGAATCCGGAGCGCGCCATGAGGCAGTTTGTCATTGTCGCGATTTCTGCAGTGGTCACCTGGATCATTCCTTTTATCATAGACCGTGTGTGGCAGCTGGTGAAAATTCCGTGGCTGTACGGCATTCTTGGAATCCTGATCCTGGCGGTGGTCTGTGTGATCGGCAATACGTCTTACGGTGCCCAGCTTTCCCTGACCATCCGGGGAATTTCCATTCAGCCGTCGGAGTTTGTGAAAATTAGTTTCGTGTTCTTTGTTGCGACCATGTTTTACCGGTCAACGCAGTTTGGGCATGTGGTGATAACGACCATGGTGGCGGCGGCCCATGTGCTGATCCTTGTATTATCCAGGGACCTTGGAAGTGCGCTGATTTATTTTGTGACATACCTGATGATGCTGTTCGTAGCCACGTCCAACTGGTTCTATCTTGGCTGCGGCGTTTTAAGCGGTGCCGGCGCGTCTGTGGTCGCGTACAAGCTATTCGCCCATGTGAGACGTCGGGTGGAGGCATGGAGAGACCCGTGGGCCGATATCGACGATCAAGGATATCAGGTGACCCAGGGCCTGTTTGCCATGGGAACCGGCGGCTGGTTCGGCATGGGACTTTACCAGGGCGTTCCGGAGAAAATCCCGGTGGTGGAAAATGATTTTGTTTTTGCAGCGATCTCCGAGGAACTTGGTGCGATTTATGCAATCTGCATTCTTCTCATCTGTGTGGGCTGCTTTGTTCAGTTCATGATGATCGCGATGAAAATGCAGGCCATGTTCTATAAGCTCATTGCCTTTGGCCTAGGCACCATGTACATTACCCAGGTATTTCTGACCGTTGGCGGAGTGCTGAAGTTCATTCCATCCACTGGTGTGACGCTGCCGTTCATAAGCTACGGCGGAAGTTCGATCCTGGCGACTTTTGTTCTCTTTAACATCATCCAGGGACTTTATATCTTAAAGCGCGGAGAGGAGGAAGAGAATGAAAAAAGGTAAACCAAATCCGAAGGCCAACCGGAACATTCTTTTATTCACCTACGGAATTGTAGGACTGTTTCTCTTCATGTGCGTGTATTTCGGATATTTCATCCAGGTACAGAGCGAGGAAGTGATCAACAATCCATATAACAGCGCGAGGCTGAACCGTTTTGAGGAGCGCATCATCAGAGGAAAGATTCTCGCTGACGACGGAACGGTCCTTGCTGAGACACTGGTGGATGAGGATGGAAGCGAGACAAGGACCTACCATTATGGAGATTTGTATGCTCATGTACTGGGCTATTCCTCTGTGGGAAAAACGGGAGTGGAATCTCTTGCCAATTATTATCTTTTAAGCTCTCATACGAACCCGATGGCAAAGGTATTAAAGCAGCTGGCCGACGAAAAGAGTGTCGGCGACAATGTGGTCACAACATTAAATACAGATCTCCAGGCGGTGGCTTCCGAGGCGTTGGGGGACCGGAAAGGTGCGGTGATCGCACTTGAGCCGGAGACCGGAAAAATCCTTGCCATGGTATCAAAGCCGGCTTTTGATCCGAACCAGATCAATGAGCAGTGGGAGAGCCTGATCAACGGGGACAACGCGGAGGCACTCCTTTTGAACCGAGCGACCCAAGGCTTATATCCGCCTGGTTCCACCTTTAAAATCGTGACTGCCCTGCAGTACATGAGAGAACATTCCGGCACATACAATGAATATCAGTTTGACTGTGACGGAATTTATGAATTCGAAAACTTTAAGATCCAATGCTATCACCAGAATGCCCATGGAACAGAAGATTTTAAGACGGCATTTGCCAATTCCTGCAACGGCTCTTTTTCTTCGCTGGGCCAGGAGATGGATCTGGATGGCCTGAAAAGTTTGTCGGAGCAGTTTCTGTTTAATCAGGAGCAGCCTCTTTCTCTTCCATATAATAAGAGTGAGTACACCATGGAAGAAGGAGCGCCGGAATGGGAGATCGCCCAGACCGTGATCGGTCAGGGAAATACGCTGATGACACCGATGCACAATCTGATGCTGGTGTCCTCCATTGCCAACGGCGGAATGCTCATGAAGCCCTATGTGATCGAACGGGTGGAGAATACCGATGGGGAGCTGGTGAAGAAATTCATGCCGGAGCAGTATGGTGAATTGATGAATGCCAATGAGGCAAAAGCGTTGAAGGAACTGCTGGAGCTTGTGGTAACGGAAGGCACTGGCTCCGCACTGAGAACAGACGCTTACACCGCTGCCGGAAAGACTGGTTCCGCGGAATTTGAAAAGGAAAAAGAGACCCATGCATGGTTCGTGGGCTATGCTCCTGCCGAACAGCCACAGATCGCGGTCTGTGTACTGGTGGAGGAAGGCGGTTCCGGCGGTCAGGCGGCGGCACCAATTGCAAGAAAATTGTTTGATGAGTATTTAATTCCATAGAAAATATTCTCTTTTCCCAGATGCTGTGGTAGAATATTCTAAGAAAAGGGAAAAACAGAAAAGAAAGGCAGATGCTATGAGAATTTTAGTAAGTGGCGGAGCCGGTTATATCGGCAGCCATACATGCCTGCAGTTATTAAACCAGGGACATGAAGTGGTTGTGTTCGATAACCTGAGCAACTCCTCCGAAGAATCCCTGAATCGTGTAAGAAAGCTGACAGGAAAAGAAATTACATTCTATAAAGCCGATATGCTGGACCAGCCGGCGATCGAAGCGATTTTTGACCAGGAACCGATTGATGCGGTGATTCATTTTGCAGGTCTAAAGGCAGTTGGCGAGTCCGTTGCCAAACCGTTAGAGTATTACCACAACAACATCACCGGAACTCTAATCCTCTGCGACGCCATGAGAAAGCACGGTGTGAAGAAGATCATTTTCAGTTCCTCTGCGACTGTATACGGTGACCCGGCATTCATTCCGATCACAGAGGAATGCCCGAAAGGAAAATGTACGAATCCGTACGGTCAGACAAAGAGCATGCTGGAGGAAATGCTGATCGACATCCAGAAGGCGGATCCAGAGTGGACCGTCATCCTCCTTCGGTATTTCAACCCGGTCGGTGCCCATGAAAGCGGCCAGATCGGTGAAGACCCGGCCGGCATTCCGAACAACCTGACACCGTACATCACTCAGGTCGCTGTCGGTAAATTAAAGGAAGTGGGTGTATTCGGAAACGATTACGACACTCCGGACGGAACCGGTGTCCGCGATTATATCCATGTCATGGATCTGGCAGACGGTCATGTGATGGCGTTAAAGAAGTTTGAAGAGACTCCGGCTGTTCACATCTACAATTTGGGAACAGGACAGGGTTACAGCGTTCTTGATATGATCAAGGCATTCTCTAAGGCCGTTGGCAGAGAGATTCCGTATGTGATCAAGGAAAGACGCCCGGGCGATATTGCGACCTGCTATGCAGATCCGGCGAAGGCAAAGAAAGAGCTTGGCTGGGAGGCGAAGCGCGGCATCGATGAGATGTGCGCCGACGGCTGGAGATGGCAGTCTCAGAACCCGAATGGATACAGAGAAGTTTAATGTTTTACAAAAGATAGCGGAGGGAAATTTGCTATGAGAACAATTGATATCAAAGACTTTATGAACTACAACTATCCGACCGGTATGGTAACAGCACCGGATGGAAAACATGGCGCATTTGCAGTTGTGAATGTCAACGAAGCGGACAACTGCTACGATTCCTGCCTCTGGATCATGGACACAGAGACCGGCTCCGTAAAGCAGCTCACAAGCGGTAAAAAAGAGAGAAAGTTCATCTGGCTGGACAACGAGACTATTCTTTTTACTGCAAACAGAGAAAAAGCGTATGTTGAGAAGATGAAAAACGGTGAAGACTGGACATGCTTCTATAAAATGAGCATCTGCGGCGGCGAGGCAGAATTCGCATTCGCAGTTCCGCACATCGTGACCAACATGAAGCTGGCAGGCGAAAAGCTTGTGATGGCAGTTGCCCATGACTATTCTAAGCCGAACTTTGCTTCCATGGACGATGCAGAAAAGAAAGCTGCGTTAAAGGCATGGAAAGAAGAGAAGGACTACGAAGTATTTGATGAGCATCCGTTCTGGGCAAATGGACAGGGCATCGTAAACAAGAAGAGAATCCGTCTGGCAGTGTGTGATATGGCAAGCGGCGAGACCAAGATCGTGAGCCCGGATTTTGAGAACGTGGAAAGCTTCTGGGTAGAAGGTGATGTGGTTCTTTACACAGGAAACCTCTACACAAGCACAAGAGACCAGTACCAGGGCTTATACAGCTTAAGCCTCGTTGATGGTACCCGCGAGACTCTTGTTCCGCAGGGCAACATGAGAATCGACTACGCCTGCATCTTAAACGGCAAAGTGACATTCTTCGGCTCTGATATGGAAATGTACGGACTCAACGAGAATCCGGAACTGTATGTGATCGGGGACGACGCCATCACATTCGTGACAGAATACGACAGATGCATCCACAACTCCGTAGGCAGTGACTGTAAGTTCGCAGACGGCCCGGCAATTGTGCATGATGACAACTATATCTATGCGATCACGACCCTCAGAAAGAATAGTGCGATCGCAAAATTTGACTTAGCAGGCAACGTAGAGATCCTTGCAGACCGTCAGGGAAGCGTTCATACCTTAGACGTAAACAACGGCGTGATCTATTTCACCGGCGTTCGTGATCTTGGTCTGACAGAAATCTACTCCCTCAATGGAGCAGAAGAGAAGAAGCTCACATCCTTCAACGATGCGATCCTCGCAGAGAGATCCGTATGTGAAATCGAAGAATTTACATATTCTTATAAAGATGTGGAACTGGACGGCTATGTAATGAAGCCGGTGAATTTCGACCCGAATAAGACATACCCGGGCATTTTAACTGTTCACGGCGGACCGAGAACCATCTTCGGACCGACTTACTTCCACGAGAGCCAGGCCTTTGCAAACGCTGGCTATTTCGTATTCTTCACAAACCCGGTGGGCAGTGACGGACGCGGAAATGCATTCGCAGATCTGGTAGGCAGATACGGAACCGTTGATTATGATGACTTAATGGCATTCACAGACGAAGTTCTTAAGAGATATCCGCAGATCGATGAGAAACGCCTTGGCATGATGGGCGGAAGCTACGGCGGTTTCATGGCAAACTGGATGATCGGTCATACAGACAAGTTTGCTGCAGCAGTTTCCCAGAGAAGTATTTCCAACTGGATCAGCCTGAGCATGACAACAGACATCGGCCTTACCTTCGATATGGAGCAGGTAAACGGTGATCCGTGGACAAACTTAGAGAACATGTGGATCCAGTCTCCGCTTAAATATGCAAACAACGCGAAGACACCGACTCTCTTCATCCAGTCTGACGAAGACTATCGCTGCTGGATGGGCGATGCGATCCAGATGTTCAGCGCACTGAAATTCTTCGGCGTGGAAGCAAGAATGTGTCTGTTCCACGGCGAGAACCATGAGCTGTCCCGTTCCGGTAAACCGAGCCACAGAGTCCGCAGACTGACTGAGATGATGAACTGGTTCGAGAAATATCTGAAAGCAGAATAACAGTATTTGAGAAAAACTATGGTTGCAATTGTCTCTGAAAAGAAGTATACTATCTTCAGTTATACAAAACACACCACGGAGGACGAGTGATTCGGGCTCCGGATCAGGAGGGATTGCAATGATAGAAGCAACGAGCTGTGGCGGTGTGGTTATTTTCAGAGGTAAAATTCTGGTACTTTACAAAAATTACAAAAACAAGTACGAAGGATGGGTTTTGCCAAAAGGAACTGTGGAACCGGGTGAGGAGTTCAAAGAGACCGCCCTCAGGGAAGTAAAGGAAGAAACAGGAGTAACGGCTCAGATTATCAAATATATCGGAAAGAGCCAGTATTCTTTCAATACTCCTCAGGACACAGTGGAGAAAGATGTACACTGGTACCTGATGATGGCAGACAGTTATTACAGTAAACCACAACGGGAAGAGTATTTCGTTGATTCTGGCTACTACAAGTTTTATGAGGCCTATCATCTGTTGAAGTTTTCCAATGAAAAACAGATTCTGGAAAAGGCCTATAACGAGTATCTGGATTTAAAACGGAGTAATCTTTGGGGCAATCGAAAGTATTTCTAGCATTGATTAAAAACCCTTGGCAACAAGGGTTTTTAATTTTGTCGCCAAGGATGCCTGGTGAACGTCTGGGGGACGATCATGCCGGCAAAATCAAGATTTGAAAATCAACATACCATAATAGAAAAGCAGACATGCAGGGAGTGAACTTATGAGAATCATCGATGCACACCTTCATTTTGTGCCTGGCTATGAACATTTTAATAATCTGGCAGTAAAGGCAGAACATGAAAACACAGCAGAACATTTAAAAAAGACTTATGACGAACATGGAATTGTCGGAGGCATTGTCATGGGAAACCGCGGCATGGAACCGGAGCGCCACAATTATCCGGACTTTCTCCGCTATATGATCGGCATTGACAGAAGCTATATGAGTGAACATAAGCTTTCTGATGCTTATGATCTGGTAGAACAGAATCTGAAGCGGGACGAGTGTGTAGGAATCAAGCTGTATCCTGGCTACAACAAGCTTTACATCACAGATGAAGCATACGAGCCGATCTACGAGCTTGCAAAAGCCTACAATAAGCCGGTGGCAGTCCACATGGGACAGACTGCAGGCTCCAACGCCTACTTAAAATACAGCCACCCACTGACCATGGACGAGGCAGCAGTCCGCCACAAAGAAGTTCAGTTCGTCATGTGCCATTTTGGAAATCCGTGGCTGATGGACGCGGCTGCAGTGGTAGATAAAAATGAGAACGTGGCGGCTGATCTTTCAGGAATTCTGGTCGGAAAGGTGGATGTTCCGGCACTGATGAAACGGCAGCGGCTCTATCTGGAGGCGCTGAAGACATGGATCTCTTACAGCGACAGCTATGAGAAATTTATGTTCGGAACGGACTGGCCATTAGCGAACTATAGCGATTATATCGAACTTGTAAAGTGGCTGATCCCGGAGGAGAGCTGGGAGCAGGTGTTCTCAAAAACAGCGGAACGGATTTTCCATCTGGAATCTATTTGGAAATAAAACAGGAAATAAAAGGTGCTCTTCTTGCAAATCAGACAGGAAGAGCATTGTTATGCCTAATAAACTTTAGTGCATAAAAGTTTAAAAGTTTAAAGCTTTTTGGTATTGACGCGCCAGCGGAATAGTGGTACAATCGGAGTTGTTCTTGGGGATGAAACACATTTTCAGGAACAAAATTACAGAAGAAATTTTAGGAGAGACGTATTATGAAGAAGACATCTAAGATTTTATCCCTCGTTCTGGCAGGTGCACTGGCACTTTCCGTAACCGGTTGTTCTTCTGCACCAGCAGAGACAACTGCAGCAGCAACAGAAGCTGCAACTACCGCTGAGGCTACAACAGCTGCAGAAACAACAACAGCCGCAGAGACGACTGCAGAAGCAACTGAGGCAGAAGCAAGCGGCGAAGCTTATAAAATCGGCGTGATCCAGTATATTCAGCACACAGCTCTCGATGCATCCAATGAAGGCTTCATCGCAGCTCTTGACGATGCTGGAATTGATTATGTAGTGGACCAGCAGAACGCATCCGGCGAACAGGCAAACTGTCTGACGATCGCTGAGAAGTTAGTAAGCGATGGTAATGACCTGATCCTCGCGATCGCAACTCCGGCTGCACAGGCAGTTGCAGGCGTGACAGAGGACATCCCGATCCTGGTAACAGCAGTTACAGATCCGGCTGGTTCCGGTCTTGTTAATGATAATGCAAATCCGGGCGTGAACGTATCCGGTACATCCGACTTAACTCCGGTCAAAGAGCAGATTGAATTATTACATCAGCTTCTTCCGGACGCAAAGAACGTAGGCCTTCTCTACTGTTCCGCAGAGAGCAACTCTGAGATCCAGATCGCTATGGCAAAAGAAGCATGTGACGCAATCGGCCTTTCCTATGAAGAATACACAGTTCCGGGTTCCAATGAGATCCAGACAGTCGTAGAGTCCATGGTAGGCAAAGTTGATGTTATTTATTCTCCGACAGATAACGTAATCGCTGCTGGTATGGCAACTGTAGCAATGGTTGCAAATGACAATGGTATTCCGTGTATCGTTGGTGAAGCCGGCATGGTTGAAGCAGGCGGTCTTGCAACATATGGTATCGACTACTATCAGTTAGGTTACATGGCTGGTGAACAGGCGATCGAGATCCTGACAAATGGCGCAGACGTTACAGCAATGCCGATCGGTTACCTTCCGGCAGAGCGTTGTGCACTGACTGTAAACAAGACAACAGCTGATACTCTTGGAGTAGACATTTCCGGTCTTCAGAATGCTGAAATCGTAGAATAATCGCCGAAAGGCAAAAAAATAATCCCGAAGAAGGGAACCGTATCGAAAAATGCGGTATGAGAGCCAGATGGGAATCTGCGAGGAATCCCGTCTGGCTATCTGAATGTAAATGGAGGGGCTTATGAATTTTGTAGCAATGCAGGGTGCCGTGGCACAGGGTGTCTTATGGGGCATTATGGTGTTAGGCGTATATATCACGTACCGACTATTAAATATTTCCGACCTGACGGTCGATGGAAGTTTCGCGCTCGGAGGCTGTGTCTGCGCGACTTTGATCATTAATTTTGGAATGGATCCGGTTCTGGCACTGGTAATTGCTGCAATTGCAGGAATGCTGGCCGGCGCCGCGACCGGTATTTTACATACTGTTCTTGAGATTCCTGCAATTCTGGCCGGAATCCTGACACAGATCTCTCTCTGGTCCGTGAACTTAAGGATCATGGGAGGAAAGAGTAACCTGCCGCTTCTGAAGCTGGAGACTCTGATCTCCGGCGTTGGTGATAACTTTGGGATCACACAGGCACAGGCGTCCATGATCGTAGGCGTGATCATTGCGCTTATGTTGATTGCAGTGCTGTACTGGTTCTTCGGTACAGAGCTTGGAAGTGCGCTCCGTGCGACCGGTAATAACGAAGATATGATCCGCGCTCTTGGCGTAGATACAAATAAAATGAAACTGTTGGCGCTGATGCTTGCAAATGGTCTTGTTGCACTTTCCGGTGCCCTTGTATGCCAGCACCAGAAATATGCCGATATCAATATGGGACGAGGTGCCATCGTAATCGGCCTCGCAGCCATTGTGATCGGCGAAGTTCTCATGAATAAGCTCGAAAACTTTGGCATGAAGCTGGCATCTGTTGTAATCGGTTCTATCGTATACTTCCTGATCCGTGCCATCGTTCTGGACTTCGGTCTCAATACAAACGATATGAACCTGTTCACTGCACTGTTCGTAGCAGCAGCACTGAGCATTCCGGTCATGATGGCCAAGGCTCAGGCAAAACGGGCATATTCTGAAACGGGAGAGGAGGATGAGGCATAATGCTTACGATTACAAACGTGAGAAAGACCTTTAACAAAGGTACGATCAATGAGAAAAAAGCGCTCTGCGGCATCAACCTTCATCTGAATCCTGGTGATTTCGTGACTGTGATCGGCGGTAACGGTGCCGGCAAGTCCACGATGCTGAACATGATCGCAGGCGTATATCCGATCGACTGCGGTAAGATTGAAATTGACGGTGTCAATATTTACAGAGAGCCGGATCACAAACGTGCCCGATAAATCGGCAGTGTGTTCCAGGATCCGATGCGCGGTACTGCAGCCGGCATGCAGATCCAGGAGAATCTCGCGCTGGCATTAAGACGCGGACGCGGAAGAGGACTTTCCTGGGGCGTTAAGAAAGACGAACTGGATTTTTACCGCGAGGCACTGACAAGACTGGACCTGGGACTCCAGACCCGAATGACCAGCAAAGTCGGTCTTCTTTCCGGTGGTCAGAGACAGGCGCTGACACTTCTGATGGCGACGTTAGAGAAGCCGAAGCTGTTACTTCTTGATGAGCACACAGCGGCTCTGGATCCGAAGACTGCAAGAAAAGTTCTGGAGCTGACCGACGAAATCGT
>JAFUMF010000219.1 GCA_017482945.1 Lachnospiraceae bacterium | reverse complement strand
TATTGGTCAAACAGGGCTTCAAATTCTTCCTGACCGATTTTTTCCTTCTCGATCAGAAGCTCGCAGCACTTATGAAGTACATCTTCATGTTCAACAATAATCGCTTTCGCCTTTTCGTAACATTCGTCAACGATTCTCTTGATCTCGCTGTCGATCACAGACGCAACATTTTCACCGTAGCTTCTTGTATGTGCCAGGTCGCGGCCGATGAACACTTCATCGTCGTCGTTTCCATAGTGGATCATGCCGGCCTTTTCAGACATACCGTACTGAGTGACCATCGCACGTGCGATCGCTGTTGCATGCTTGATATCCTGGGACGCACCTGTTGTCACATCCTCGAAGATGATCTCCTCTGCAATACGGCCGCCGAGAGACACCATGATATCCTGGAGCATTTTGCCCTTGGTGTTGAACATCTCGTCTTTTTCCGGAAGCGGCATGGTGTAGCCTGCTGCGCCCATACCGGTCGGAATGATAGAGATGGTGTGAACCGGGCCCACATCCGGAAGAAGATGGAACAGAATCGCATGACCTGCCTCATGATACGCGGTGATTTTCTTTTCTTTCTCAGAAATCACCTTGCTCTTCTTCTCAGCACCAATCCCCACTTTTACAAAAGCGCGCTCAATATCTGCCTGTTTAATATAACGTCGGGAAGCTTTCGCTGCCATGATAGCAGCTTCGTTTAAGAGGTTTTCCAGATCTGCACCGGTAAATCCGGCTGTTGTCTGGGCAATTTTTCGTAAATCAACATCGTCGCCGAGCGGCTTGGATGCTGCATGGACGTTCAGAATCTCCTCGCGGCCTTTGATATCCGGTCTTCCGACACCGACTTTACGGTCGAAACGACCCGGACGGAGAATCGCCGGATCCAGGATATCCACACGGTTGGTCGCCGCCATCACGATAATTCCTTCGTTGACACCAAAGCCATCCATCTCAACGAGAAGCTGGTTCAATGTCTGCTCTCTCTCATCGTGACCGCCGCCCATACCGGTACCACGGCGTCTTGCCACCGCATCGATCTCATCGATAAAGACGATACACGGAGCATTTTTCTTCGCATCCTCAAATAAATCGCGGACACGTGCCGCACCGACACCGACGAACATTTCTACAAAGTCCGAACCGGAAATTGAGAAGAACGGCACACCTGCCTCACCTGCAACGGCTTTGGCAAGGAGTGTTTTACCGGTTCCAGGCGGGCCAACAAGGAGCACACCTTTCGGAATTCTCGCACCAACGTCGGTATATTTTTTCGGATCCTTTAAGAAATCAACGACTTCTACAAGATCCTCTTTTTCCTCCGCAAGTCCTGCAACCTTGGCGAAGTTGATGTTGTTAGTCTTGCTCATTCTCGCGCGGCTCTTTCCAAAATTCGCCATCTTGGAGTTTCCGCCGCCGCCCATTTTCGCATTGGTGAACATGAACATGACTGCCACCAGGAGCACAGAAATCCCGATCGGAAGAACTACGGTCATCAGGTAATTCTCCTGCGGAACGTCAATCAACAGATAGTCGATTTCATGCTCTTTCAAAAGCTCCTGAATCTCAACCACGTCAGAGACCGCCATGGATCTGTCTTCCCCATCGGCTATTGTAAGATACACATTACCGGTCGGTGTCTGCGGGTTCTGCTCAATGTGAACGGCTTCAATGTTATTATTTTCTATGGCTACCATAAATTCCTGGTAAGTCATATTTCCGCTGATCAGGCTCCTCTGCATCATCATTGAGATAAACAAGAGCAGAAGCGATACAGAAAGGATGAGCCACATTCCGCGGAACTGCTGGTTTTGCTTCAATTAGTTTTCCTCCTCGACAAATTCCACAACTCCGATGTACGGAAGGTTGCGGTATTTCTGGTCATAGTCCAGACCATATCCGATAACGAACTTATCCGGAATCTGGAAGCATGTGTAATCTACCTCGATCGGTTTTATACGGCGCTCCGGCTTATCTAATAAAGTACAGAGTTTCACAGATGCCGGCTTTCTTGTCTGGAAGAGTTCGATCAGGTGAGCAAGAGTTCTTCCTGTGTCGATAATATCTTCAACGATTAAAACATGCTTGCCCTCGAGCGGCTCGTCTAAGTCTTTTACCATACGAACAACACCAGAGGATTTTGTTCCGGCACCGTAGCTGGAAACGGACATAAAGTCGATGGTCACCGGCACAGTAATACGTTTTGCCAGTTCACATGCAAAGAATACGCTTCCCTTTAAGATGCAGATTAAGTGGATCGTCTTTCCAGCATAATCCTCACTGATTTTTGCAGCGATTTCACGGACTTTCTTATCAACTTCTTCTTCTGGGATTAAAACACTGATATTATACTCCATTTTCTTCTCCTTTGTTTACATGAATTTCCAAAACGGTTCGGGTAGATTCCGAAACTTTGTAATATTCGCTGATGCGGTATCCAATGATCCAGAGGATATGGTTTCCTTCTGCCAGAAGTGGCATTTCGTCGCGGATCTCTTCTGGAATCTTCTCATCGATAAAAAACCGCTTGAGCATTTTCCTCTTTTCTCCACCGATCATATAATAATCGCCTGTCTCTCTGGTACGGACACATAACACACCTTTGATTTTATCATAATCAAACCATTTCGTACACTGGTTTTTCGGGATTTCCAGGTCTTTTTTCCACGGAAAAGTCCTTGTTTCCATGCTTATTTTACATTTCTTTGGCGTTGGATCCGGCGAAAACCTCCTGATTTCTAAGGTTTCATACCCTCGGACTGCCTGCAGACCATAGGGCAGACTGACTTCCGTTCCTCCTCCTGGGCCACTGAGTCCGCAGATCGCCTCGATGTGTTTCGCCGAAATATCCTTTCCACTGCCACATGCTCTGGAGATCATTGCACGCACCAGATATGTTTTCATGATCTCAGGCTGTGCATCAAAAAGCCGTGTGGGGATTTTTACCTGTTGCGGCAGTTCTTCCTGCTTCTCCCCCTCATGTCCGCCATCTGCACACTCACAAAGAAGCTTTTCCGCTGCGAAAGCAAAATATTCATCTGCCTGAGCAGCAAATTCCGCTGTCTTTACAATATGCGCAGCCGCCTGGTCGTTGACATGCTCCTTCACCCACGGAACCAGAACATTCCGCACCTTGTTGCGCCCATACTGGAGTTCCTTGTTGGTGGAATCCTCGCACCAGCCGACTTTCTTCCTATTTAGATATTCTTCAATCTCTTTTCTCTCAAAACCAAGGAGTGGGCGGATGATCTTGTCTCTGACCGGCCGGATCCCACCCATGCCTTTGAGACCGCTTCCACGGAACAGATTCATGAGGACAGTCTCCACATGGTCGTCCTTATGATGGGCGGTGGCGATCTTCTGACAGGAATACTCCTCCGCAGCCACCGCAAGGTGCCGGTATCTGAGCACTCGCCCGGCTTCTTCCTCAGACAGCCCGTTTTCTGCGGCAAATCCGGCCACATCTTCGCGGATCACTTTCAGCGGAACATTCAATTCCCTGCAAAGCTCCCGTACATATGCCTCATCCCGATCCGCCTCCGCGCCGCGCAGTCCATGGTTTAAATGGAAAGCCGCAAGGTGGATTCCAAGCTCCGCCGACAGTTCCTGTAAAACGAGCAAAAGGCAGACGGAATCGGCACCGCCTGACACTGCTGCCAGAATGCCATCCCCCGTTTCTGCCATATGATGCGTTTTCATATATTCTTTTACCCGCAAAACCCACGCACGCGTATCCATCTGCTTATCTCCTGTAACTATTTGTATCATCGTCCATAAATTCCACCGACCAGAACGGTCATATCATCCCTCGGTTCCTGATCCAGCGCCAGCGCATAGGTCATGATCATCTCCGCCGTCTCCTGGGGGCCCGCCTCCGGAAGTCCGGCAAGAAAATCCTTCATGGCCTCTTCCTTCTCATCCCCCGGCATCGCGTCCAGCACACCATCGCTGACCATCACGATCCGGTCGCTGTCCCACAGCTTCCTTGAAAGAAGCAGCGGTTCCACCGGATTCAGCACTCCGGCCGGTACATGTTCCGACTCCAGGACCTCCACGGTCTCTCGCCCTATCACAAAGGATGCCACCGCTCCCAGCTTCATCGCCTCGACCACGCCGGAATACAGATCCACCAGACACAGATCCAGCGTCGCCGGCCGTTCATTTTTTCCCGTAAGAAGCAGCACCGTATTCACAAGCTTCAGCGCCGCCCGGGCCGAAAATCCCGTCTCAAGCAGCTGTTCCGTCAGTTCAATGACCTTCTCACTGTCTTCATTTGCCATAGAGCCACTGCCCATTCCGTCTGAAAGACTCATGATCGCTTGTCCCGGCAGCCTGCTCTTTACTGTATAGCTGTCACCGGAAATCTCTTCGCCGCCCCTCGGTACCCTCGAAACGCCGAACAACATCCGGTATTTTCCATCTTCCACAAACCGGAACGCCGCCGCGTTCCTGGTAATAATCGTCTTTCCGTCCTTGGCCGGACTCCAAGTCCCTTTCATGGCCCGTCCCACAAGCTCTGCCGCGTCCCGCACGGTCATACAGCGCCCATTGGTCATTCTTGCGGTGAAATACACTTCCCTCTGCTGCTCCTCATACTGCAGCACCAGCACATGCTCTACAGCGATCCGCCTCTTTTTCAACATCGCCTGCAGCGCCGGCTCCCACCTGGCCGTCACATCCACGGCCCGCGCCATCTGGCCGGAGAACTCCTCTAAAATCCCAGCCATCTCCTCGAACTGGACCATGACTGCGTCCCGGCTCTCCAAAAAACGGTTCTTCCACGTGAGATTCATGGTGGCCCGCCCCAGATTCCGGTTCAAGTGTCCCAAGTAGTCAGATTTTCTTCGACAAACTTCAAGAAATCGCCTGGGCATGTCCTCGTAGTCTACGCTGCCTTTCTTTTCAAAGGTCCGAAGCAGATAGTAGAGATAATAATTTTCATCCCCATCCCCCTGGCGGCACTGATTCCGTATTCCACAGCCCGTACACTCGCCGCACACCATGGCCGTGGCCGCCTCTAGAGCTGCAAGTCCGTCCTCCTTCGAGAGTCCCGGCTCCTCCTTCGCCTTTCCAAAGGTCTTTGCCAGAACGTCCATCGACTGGGCCATGTCCTTTAACCGCTTCGCTGCATAGCCATTGATGTCTGTCATATCCTTATGTACTGCCCGTCTTCTTAACACAAAAAATCCCTCCTAACCTGCGTACCATATTATAAACAGATTAGAGGGAAATATTTGTCAGATTCACAGGGCAAAACCGGAAAATCTCATGACATTTTTCATTCAGATTCTCTCGGCTTTAACAAAATCTCGTCTTCTTTGACCAGTCCCAGCTTCTCCTTGGCAACTTTTTCCACGTACTGTTTGGTCTGGACATAGACTCTGTACTCTTCTAACTGGGCTGCGCGCGCTTCCTCCTCGGCCAGGACCTTTTCCAGGTTCTGCTCCTTTGCCTGATACTCCAGGTCTTTTTCACGCAGAGAAGCCGCGCCGAAATTCATGACTACCGCAAGACTTAAAACGACCATGGTAATGCCAATCAGAGCCATACGGCTGCCCCAGCTGTATTTGGATTTTCTTTTCATTCTTTCATTGCGGCTCTGTCCCATGGTTCCTCGCTTTCTTCCTTTGCCTGCGGTTCCTGACTTTTATTGTAAACCATCTTTTCACCTTTTTCAAGACTCCAAATACGTTCTGGCTGACAATCCGGTCATAAAGGTACATCCCGATGAACACACTGACAATGACATATCCCCTGAGGACCCCGCTGTTTTCCTGAAACAGCAGCCAGAAGCTCATGATGGCACAGTAGATCCAGTAGGCAAAATCTTCCAGACCTGTCCAAAGAGAACTGTGAGGCACAAAAAAACGGAACAGGCGCAGGAGGTCATAACTGACCATAAGGACCAGCCCCAGGAGAAAGCTGTGAGCGGTAAGCTCAGCCTCTAAATATATGTAATCGCTCAACGAAACAAACCTCCCACAAGCCGGCTACTTGAACAGTCTGGAAAGCAGCGACTGCCCGGATTTCCGATATGACTCATTGGACGAGTACACGAAACTGTCGGTCTTTCCCTCGATATCGATCTCGCCCTTTTCCAGTGTCAGCCGGCTCACATGAAGGTCCTTTCCTTTGATCGTCAAAAGCCCCATGTCTGTATCCAGAACGATGGTATTCTCATCAAAAGAAATCACATCCAGAATCCCCGTGAGATTTCCTTTTTCTCTGTTGTGCAGCATCACCTTATGGGACATTCCCAGTTTTTCTTCCATAGAAAAAACCTCCTGACATACTTACGTTTAATTAAGTATATTAAGAGGTTTTTTTATTTATTCCATGAATCGGTTTTATTATCTGTAACTCAAAAATTTAGTACATTTCTCTTAATGCTGAAAAATCCTTATAAATACAGGGTTGAAAGGGTTTTGTATCTTTTTTTAAAATGTACGAAACTAAAAAATGTACATTTGATTTTGATTAGAATTATGTACATTTTTTAAAGTTGAAAAACCAATTGGGATGGTTTTATGGAATCGTTGTATATTAAAAACGTACATAATTATGTTAGCAGTTTTGAGGCTATTTGGCAAATATTTAGTCTGGTTTTGTATTTTGAGTTAGAGAGGACATAAGTAATAAAGGACCTGGTGTAATGTACGTACATTTACTGCTTGACCCGGAAGAGACTAATCTCCTGTCCGGATCTCTATCTGTGTTTCGTGTTCAAAAAAGAAACTCCAGCTTGGAGACTCATAACTATTATGAAAGTGAATGGCTACTATAATTATAATAGGTAGTTTTACGTTCAGATATTACCGGTTTTCTTAACATACATCATCCTCCTGTAAATGATTGATTTGCCATCGTTCGATGATTATCATCATTATAAAGGACAATGTATGGTTAACTATAATTTTGAGCAGTCCACTTGCTCCACAAACCTATCTGTTAGAGTCTGCAGAATACATTAAGATTTCATTCCAAAAGATTTATTATTTATCTTGCATTTGATTCGAAAAACAGAAAAACCGCCTGCACAATTACAGACGGTTTCCT
>JAFUMF010000218.1 GCA_017482945.1 Lachnospiraceae bacterium | reverse complement strand
CTGCGAATTTTGCCACACTCTCCTCCGGTGTGCAGTTCAGGTTCGCAAGATTGTGTGCAGTACTTGCAGAAACGTTCAGCTTCACTTTTGTACATCCACATGCTGCCGCACGGTCAACACCTCTCGCGTTGGCGATCAGTGCACGGTACTCAACGCCGTCTCTTCTTGTGATCCCACGGAACACTTCATCGGTGTTGGCCATCTGCGGAACCGCCTTCGGGCTTACGAAGCTTCCCACCTCGATGACCGGGAATCCTTCCTCTGTACAGAGGTTGATCAGCTCGATCTTCTCTTCTGTCGTAAATATTTTCTTTTCGTTCTGGAGGCCGTCTCTCGGACCGACCTCACAAAGACGGATCTTATCAACTAAATTATATGCCATAGGAACCTCTCTCCCGAGAAGAACTTAAATGACTTTCTTCTCTTTTAATGCTTCATACTCTTCGTCACTGAGTCCCAGGAGTCCTTTGTAGATCTCCTCGTTCATTGCACCGATCTTCTGGCCCGGCCACTTGATCTGGCCCGGAGTCTCGGTCAGTACCGGGAATACGGACGGCATCTTCACACTGCCGAATTCCTCACACGGAACGTCCACAATATTGTTACGTGCTGCATACTGCGGATCCTCGAAGATATCCTTCATGCTGTAGATCGCGGATACCGGAAGTCCTGCTGCGTCGCAGCGCTCTTTCAGCTCTGCAAATGTCAGGCTCTTTACCCACTCAGTCACTGCATCCATGATCGGCTTCGGATCTGCAAGACGATCTTTTGCAAGTGCGTATTTCGGGAGCCATTCCTCTCTCTTGCCCATTGCGTCGCAGAGATGGTCGAATACCGGGTTTGTGCTGCAGACGATGATCGCATAGCGGTTGTCCTTTGTCTCGAAGGTACCGATCGGGCAGGATGCGCCGCTCGGCATCGGGCTTCTCTCTCTTACGGTTCCGAACAAATCATACTGGGCGATCATTGCCTCTTCCATACGGAAGATACCTTCGTAAAGGCTGATATCAACCTCCTGCGGTTTTCCTTTTAATACGTCGCGGTGATAGAGGGCCATCATGGTTCCGATCACCACGTTCAGACCTGCGATGTAGTCAGCAAGTGCAAATGGCGGGCTTACCGGCGGTCTGTCAGCATATCCGGTCATGTAGGTCATTCCGGAGAATGCCTGGAGCGGTGTTCCAAGACCTGCAAGCTTTGCATACGGTCCGGTCTGTCCGTAACCGGTCACATGGGTCACGATGATATCCGGATTTGCCTCACGGAGAACATCCATTCCAAGCCCCCATTTTTCCAGAGTACCGGTACGGAAGTTCTCAACGATCACGTCGCTCTTCTTTACCAGCTCTAAGAACAGTTTCTTTCCTTCTTCATAATGGAAATCCAGCGTCACAGTCTTTTTGTTTCGTCCCATGGACGGCCAGCGTGTAGAAAGTCCATCTTTCAACGGTCCCATTGCTCGGAATGCGTCACCGCGGCCCGGCATTTCAACTTTGATGACTTCTGCACCAAAGTCCGCAAGAATTCCGGCGCCCCAAGGTCCGGCAATTACAGTCGCGATATCAAGAACTCGTACGCCTTCAAGTGCTTCTCTCTTCATAAATAATACCTCCTCGTCACTCACTTTTTCTTTCATTCTACAGAATTGGCTTTCGTTTAATGGAATTATATAATAAATGGAAGTCACTTTCAATAGACGGAAGTTCTAAATTATAGGATGTAAATTGTTACATTGTTACAAAAATGGAAGCAGCTTCCATTTTCATCTCTTTTTCGCTTGCACTCAAATTTAAAACTTGCTAAAGTAATAGGTAAAAATCGGATTGAGATATTCGTGAGGAGGAAACTTATGGCAGATAAAAACTTAGATAAGAATTTAGACAGAACAGAAAAAAATGATGGCGGAACCGTACGTGCAGTAGATCGTGCATTATCGATTCTGGATTGTTTCTCCAACGGACAGACTTCCTTTTCCCTTACAGAATTGTCAAAAGCATTAGGGTTATCCTTAACGACAACCCTCCGAATCATCGGAACCCTGGAAAATCGTGACTATATCAGACGGAATCCCGACGACGGGCGCTATTATCTTGGATTTCGTCTTTCCAAACTTGGCAGTATCGCCCTGTCAAACATGGATATTTCGCGAATTGCCCAGCCGTTTTTGCGCACTCTACTGGAGCAATTTAATGAAAGTGTAGGAATTTATATCCTGCAGAATGATTCCCGTGTCTGCGTCGCCAGACTGAACGGAACGAACTCTTTGCGATTCGTTGTCATGCTCGGAGACACTCTTCCGCTTACCCGTGGTGCCGCAGGACGAACTCTTCTAGCGCATATGCCTGAAAGCGATATTAGAAGACTCTTGGCAGACGATCCGTTTACAACAATCGAAGAACTTGCAGAGCTTAGAAACGTTGGATTTGCACGCAGCCATGGTGAACGTGACTCATCCGTAGAATCCTTTTCCGCTCCTATTTTTAATGCGGACGGAGAAATTACCGCAGCCGTATTCCTGACTGGACCGATCAAACGGTTTACGGAAGAAAAGGCTGCAGAAATTATACCGGCAATCAAGTTGGCGGCACATGATATTTCCGTTCATATGGGATATCATGGTAATTAAAATCGATATTCTTATGATTCGGGAATTAAGCTGGATCTTGTGAAAGAAATCAAAGAAATCCGCCGCGGACGGATTAAAAAATATGTTAATCTAGCTCAGGAACATGTATCATTCCTAGAAAAATGGCTGAGGATTTCACTCCCCAGCCATTTTCTCATTTCCTATTTTCCTTCGTAAATGATCGCAGACTCTACATCATATCCTTCCAGTTTCTTTCTGCCTTCCAGACCTGCAAGTTCCATTACGAAACAGATTTTTACAACTTCGCCGCCAAGCTCTTCCACAAGCTTCGCGATTGCTTCTACGGTACCGCCGGTAGCGATCAGGTCATCGATAATGACTACTTTCTGGCCCGGTTTGATCGCATCTTTGTGGAGCTCGATGGTTCCTTTTCCATACTCCAGCTCGTATTCTTTGGATACAGTCTCTCTCGGCAGCTTGCCCGGTTTTCTTGCCGGAACGAAGGATTTGTGAAGCTCATAAGCCACCGGTGTTCCGAAGATAAATCCGCGGGACTCTGCACCTACGACCACGTCAAACTCCAGATCCTTTACCATGTCGATCAGCTGATCGATCGCTAAATGCAGACCGTCTGCATCCTGTAAAATAGAAGTAATATCACGGAAAATAATTCCCGGCTCCGGGAAATCCGGAATGCTGATTACATACTCTTCCAATTTCTTCATATTGTAAATCCGTCCTTTCCAAATGTACTTTCATCATAGCACACTTCCGGTCTCATGTCCACCTTGCGGATTTATGCACGAAATATTTTCCTTTCCCGTCATATCCAGACATACATTCGCATATAGTTTCAAAAGTACGCGCATTCTTCCACTGCGCAGAGAATTTCATTTACAGGAGTGTCATTGCCATGCCGCGTTTTCATATTACAAAATCAACTGCAATCATCATCGCTCAGCTTGTGATCCTGTCCCTTCTGACTGCCTCGCTCTGTATCAAAAGCCGCGAGGCCGCTTCCAACAATGCCCTGCTGACCAGCCAGGCTGCGGATTCTTCGACTGAGGCCGGTGAGCTGGCCGCGGAAAAGGACTACATACGCTGGGTGGATTTTACAGTTCCTGCTTCTATATTAGAAAAGACCTTTCGCCTGGACATCAATTCTTGCATGGATGAGGTGCATCTGGACTGGATCCAGCTTTTGGCATACCTTGGGGCAAAATACGGCGGTGATTTTTCCCGCTTTAAACAGGCAGATCTGGATGGGCTCGTGGAGCGGCTGGTGGAGGGGGAATTGATGGAAGACATTACGAAAGACATGAAATATTATAATTATTACCATGAAGCTTACACTGCGGTTCTTGGCGGTATGGTCGGCTATTTTGAAGCGGAGACGGAGAATGGATGGGAGTCCAAGTACGGACTTAAGGCCTTCTCTCCCATTGCGAAATCATTCCCATACAGTGATTACGATGATTTCGGTGCCTCCAGATCCTATGGTTTCAAACGCCAGCATCTGGGGCATGATATGATGGGACAGGTCGGCACGCCGATCATCGCGGTGGAGAGCGGCTATGTGGAGGCGCTGGGCTGGAATCAGTACGGCGGTTGGCGCATCGGGATCCGCAGTTTTGATAAAAAACGGTATTACTATTACGCGCACCTTAGGAAGAACTATCCCTACCAGAGCAATCTGGAGGTGGGCAGCGTGGTCACCGCCGGGGATGTCATCGGTTATCTTGGCCGCACCGGCTACAGCACCACCGAAAATACCAATAACATCGACACGCCTCACCTTCACTTTGGCTTACAGCTGATCTTCGACGAATCTCAGAAAGAAGGAAATAATGAGATCTGGATCGACTGCTATCAACTAGTCCAATTTCTACATATGAACCAGAGCCAGGTGGTGAAAGTTGAGGGGACCAAGGAATGGACTCGGGTGTATGGACAAAAAGAGCCTGCTTCTAACTAGCAGGCTCCATTCTTGATTAATCTGATTTGTTCGACCACCATCTTCACATATTCCCCAAGCGGCAATTCCGCACAGCCGACAACAAAATGCTGGCAGCGGTTCACAGGAATCAGGATCTTTTTTGCCTGGCTTTGACCGATCGCCACCGCCATGCTCGGTGTGATCTCGCCGAGCAAAGAATCCGCGATCACGATCCCCATCGGTCCGATGATGATGTCTGCGGTGCGGCTTCCGACAATGGCCGGGTTTTCTCCCGTCGCACCGGCATCGGCGCCGGCCTTCAGCATGGCCGCTGTCGCTATGCTGTTGGTTCCGATGGCCAGAATCTCATCGCCCGGGAAATTGACTTTCACATGTTCTACAATACTCTTTCCCATTCTGCCGCCCTGGCCATCCATTACCATGATTTTCATATATTGCTCATGTCTGCTGCGCTCGAGTGGCAGCGTTACATTTTTTCTGTTTCCAACCGATTCTTATCGGAACTTCCGGCCTCCGCCGCCGTGGGTTCTTCCGCTGCTGGACCGGTGGGTGGAACTTCGTCCGCCGCTTGAAAAGCTTCGGCTGCTCCGTCCGCTTCCGCCACTCGGTCTGTTGTTATTCTGAGACCGGATCACGGTTCTCGTCACATAACTTCCAAGAAGCACATCGGTCAGCACATCATGGAGCATGAATCCACTGTCTTTCCGATAAGACAGCTTAAAGTTCGCAGAAATCCTGCTGGCATTGTCCTTCATATTATATTCACGGACCACCGCAAAAACAGCGCCGCCTGCCACAACACCGGAAATCACCAGCGCGATCAGGAACTCATACCACTGAATGGATTTATACCGGCTCACTGCCCCGGTCTCCACGTCGTAATGATACTGGTCCGACGCAATTCCGTTATCATAGCAGATTTCCAGATCCTCTAAAAATCCGGCCGCACAGTCATAAAAATAGCCATCATAAGCATCCTCGATCACATCATCCAGAATCGCCTCGATCCTGTCATCGGTGAGATACCGGATCATCTTACCTTCCGTTGAAATCCAAAGTTCTCCATTTTCCATATCAATCAGGAACAGGGCTCCGTCATGGTCACTGCCAAAACCGATCTCATATTCCTCATAAAAATCATCGGCAAAGTCCATGGCTGATCCACTGTTGTCCTCCGTGGTCACAATGGCAACTCCCATGTCCATCTTCTCCTGAAGCATGGCGATGGTGGATGCCAGTTCCATCTCTTCCCTGTCATCAAACAGGTCCGCCATATCGAAGACTCTCGCCTCCTCCGGCACGACCTCCACTGCAAAGGCAGTTCCCACAAAGGAAAGAGCCATTGCAAGGGCAACTCCAAACACTCTCTTCCACATCTTCATCACAGGAACCAACCTCCTAACATCAAGAATGCAAACATCGGAACAAAGATACCTGCAAACAGTCCGGCAAGACGGCCTTTGTCCACCGGGAGTTTGCCGCAGATTTTTCCGGTCTGGCCGTTCATGGCGAAGTAATACGTCTTTCCATGCTCCTTATGGTGGTAGGTCATGACCCATACCGGAAGGAGCGCATACTGCCATTTGGCGTTGCGGATCGTCGTATCACTGTTCTGTATCCTCACAGAATTGTATCCGGAAATGCTGGAGGTCAGGTTCTCAACGGTGTAATTCTTGACCTCCTGCTCGGCCTCCGGCGTAAATGTCTCACTTTCCATGTCACGTTTTTCTGCAAGGAAACCAGACAAGTATCCCGTCTGGAACGGCACCAGTTCCTCGGTCTCAAACGGGAGCACGCCTTCTACCAGCTGCTTGTTGCTCTTTGAAAGCGCATTTCGTGTCAGATTCTTTACATCCAGACGGCCGGAACGCTCCACTTTGTAGCGTTTATGCTCTGTATTTCTCGTATTGCCGGTCACCCAGGAATACTCCTTCTCGCCCTCAGCCAGAATCCTTCCATCTACCTGACAGCTATACAACAAGTATGGGAAATACACACCGGACAGTTTCTCGATCTGTTTCTTATCATAAAAGCTCTTCGGAACAAATTTCTTCTTTCCGATCCATGTCATGAACCTCTGCTCCGCCTGTTTTCGGTCGATGGCGAACGGCAGAACATAGTCCGGCAAGAATTCTCCGGACACACGGCCGGAAAGCACGACTGGATTGTGGCAGTAATAACAGAACGTCGCCGCAGTGGTCACATCGGTCACGATCTCTGCACCGCAGCTCGGGCACATGTATGCCACCGGACCCTCGTCCTTGTCATCGTCAGCACCACTGACATCCGATCCCTCAACACCGGACTCCGAAGCTGCCCCGTCGTCGTTCCAGGCAGATTCTCCGTTTTCTGCCTCGCTGCCGACTCCAGAAGCTCCGTCCTCTCCATTTTCTTCCGCCCGTTTTTTCGCTTCCTCCGCTTCCAGGCGCTTCATCTCTTCTTCCGTAAATTCCGAAAGACAATATTCACATACCAGCTGCTGCTTCTTCGGATCAAAGGTCAATCCGCCGCCACAGTTCGGGCACTTATACGACATCACAGCCATGCTCCATCATCCTCCCTACACTCGTCTTGATTTTAAAAGCTCGATCTCTCTCGCATACCCATCCAGTTCATTCGGTGTCTCCAGACAAAACGGCAGGTGCTTTAACGCCGGATGATTGATCACCCGCACAAGCGCCTCCAGTCCGATCTGTCCCTCACCGATCTTCGCATGGCGGTCTTTTTTCGCACCACACACATTCAGGCTGTCATTCAAATGGACCGCCTTCAGCCTATGAAGTCCCACCACGCGGTCAAACTCCGAAAGAACACCGTCCAGATCCTTCACAATATCATATCCGCCGTCCCAGACATGGCAGGTATCCAGGCAGACTCCCATCTTCTCAGAAAGCTCCACCCGGTCCAGAATTTCCCGAAGCTCCTCGAACCGTCCGCCGACCTCACTTCCTTTTCCCGCCATAGTCTCAAGAAGGACCGTCGTAGAAAGCTCCGGTGTCAGGATCCCATTCAACATTTCCGAAATCAACCGGATCCCGGTCTCCGTTCCCTGCTTCACATGACTGCCCGGATGGAAGTTATAAAGATTCCCCGGCGTATGTTCCAGCCTCTGAAGGTCATCCCTCATGGTCCGCCACGCAAAATCCCGCACTGCCTCATCGGCCGAACAGGCATTTAAGGTATAAGGCGCGTGGGCCACCAGCGTTCCGATCCCCAGCTCCTCTTTCTTCTTTAAAAACGCTGCAATATCATTTTCGTCCAGCGCTCTGGCATTTCCTCCCCTCGGATTCCTCGTAAAAAACTGAAACGTGGTCGCCCCAATTTTCTCCGCATCCTTCGCCATCGGAAGATATCCCTTTGCGCAGGAAAGATGGCATCCTATATAAAACATAGCTTTCTCCTGTCACCTACTTCTTCTCATTCTTCACCGGATTCAGCGCATAAACTGCGCCACCGATCATCATCACGGACACAGCCATCTGCACCAGCAGACTGATCGGGATCCAGTATCTTGCCAGAAAACCATTGATGTCACTGCCAAAAAAGCTGCTGATGGAGAGAGAGCCCGCACCGCCGGACACCTGATTTCCAAGGATCTCCGCAAAGGTCGCCACCGGGTTCAAAAGCAGCAGATATACCGCAAATCCAGTATCCGCCACCGGTCTGGTCTCTCCGAACTGCATGATCATATTGTTGATCTGCAATTCGTTCATATTCAGCATAAAAATATTCAACATATAGGTTCCCACCACGATCAACAGCAGGACACCATACGTACATACATTAGAAAACGTCGATTTGCGGATCAGCGCCGAAAACAAAATTCCGATGCCGCCGGTAAAAAATGCGACCGTCACAAAGCAGACCAGAAGCAGGCAAAGATCCATAAAATCCACGCTTCCGTACACAAAGGTCAGAAGCACCACCGGAAGACTGGACACCACCAGCACCAACAACTGCTCCACCGCCGAAAACAATTTTCCTAAAATAATATCCTTCGGCGACATCTTCGTCGTAAACAACAGCTCCAATGTCTGGCGTTCTCTCTCACCACTGATACTTCCAGAGGTCAGCGCCGGCATGATAAACATCAGAAGTAAAAACTCCAGCGTCGCCACGAACGCATACAGCTGCAGGAAGCTTCCATACTGGATCGTCGAGGACAAGCGCACCTGCGCCACCGTCTGGTACATATTTAAGAGGGCCGCCAGCGCAAGGATCCCGTTGAACGCGAAAATAATCAGCGGAATACGGAAACTTCTCGCCCGCACCATGCGTTCCCGCTTGTATACAGGATTATTCTTCACTGGTCAGCACCACCTTTCCTTTATCATGGTTTGTGATCTGCATGAAGATACTCTCCAGATCGCCCTGCTCTCTGATAAACCCACTGACCGGAATTCCCGCCGTCACCAGCTTCCGAAGCAGGTCTGCCTCCGCCTCGTGACCGCCGTGGAACCGCACCGCAATATCGTCCTCGCGGATCGCGATGGTCTTCACCGCCGGGTCCTGGCGAAGCATTTTGATCGCCGCCTCCCGATGCTCATACACCTTAATGAGAAGCGGGTTGGAGTCATTGACCTTCTGTAAAATCTCTGTCATGTTGCCGGACAGCACGATTTTTCCCGCATCGATGATACCGATGTCGGTACACATCTGAGAAAGCTCCGAAAGAATATGAGAGCTCACCAAAATCGTCTTTCCTTCGGCACAGAGCTCCTTTAAAAGCTCCTTAAATTCCATTCTGGTCCTCGGATCCATGCCGGACGTCGGCTCATCCAGGACCAGAAGCTTCGGATCATGGATCAACGCCCGCGCAAGACAGAGTCTCTGCTTCATGCCGCGCGACAGACTGTCCACGAACGCATCCGCCCGGTCATCCAGTTTCACCTGCTTTAAAAGCTCCGTACACCGCTCTCTCGCCACCAGTCCGGAGTACCCGTAACAGGACGCGAAAAATTCCATGTACTCCCAGACCTTCAGGTTATCATACATTCCAAACTCGTCCGGCACATAGCCAAAATCGTCCTTCACTTCTTCTCTGTACCGGAGCGCGTCCTTTCCTCCGATCTCCACCGTTCCCTCATCCGGGAGCAAAAGGCCGGTGATGATCCTGATCGCTGTGGTCTTTCCGGCGCCGTTGGGTCCCACAAAACCATAAAGAGCGCCTTCTTCGATTTCCATATCCAGACCATTCAGCGCCTGGAAATTCTTAAATTTCTTCTTTAATCCACGAATTTTCAGCATCAGTTCGCCCTCCCTGTCACCATAAGATGAGGCAGCAGCGAGGTCACTCCCATGGAATCACCTTCATTGCCTGTATATTTCACCACAATACTGCCGGTCTGAGAGAGATACGGACGCAGTTCTTCCACCCCAAAATCCACCTGAGACAAATTCACACGGTCATAGGTCTGGGTCGTATAATTATAAAAATGCACCACACCGTCAAACCGCTTCAGATAATAATAGCTTGGATCATCCGTGAACACATCCGACACCGGCAGGAAGGAAAGCTTCTCCACCGTAATGTCTGTTCCCAGGAAATATTCCACCGCTAACGGCTCCGTTCCATACATGCTGAGGCCGTCACTGTAAATGGCACCACTTCCTGAATTCACCTCCGGCTTATGTTTCAGTCCGCTTCGGTAAATCAGATCCTCTGAACCAGACGATACCGGAATCTTCGCTGCATAAAGCACCGTTCCATCTAAGGTCTGATCCTTGAGACTCTCCTCCGAGAGCACACCGCCGGTCGGACCAATGCCCACCAGATATGCGTCCTCATGATATCCGGAGAATCGTTCTCCTATATAATAAGAAAGCAGATTGCTCTTTTCCGAACTTCGTAAATATTCGCTCTGGGATTCCTCTTCGGCATTGTCACTTCCCGTGATCTGTCCAGCGACCATATAAGCCATGCCCGCCGGCCACACAAGAAGCGGCTCCTCCTGAAGCTCCAGAACCTTTCCGGCCTCCAGATTTCCAATGGAATACATCTGGCCATAAAGCATCAGCACTGCATTCTCCAGCGCAAACGGAAGATGGTTTGCAATACTTCCGGAAATCATGCCGTCATTCCACTGGACATTTCCACTGATTCCAAGAGCGGACAGATTTTCGTTCTCCCTGGAAAGCTTGAAAAATCTCGGTTCAAAGGCCTTGGTCTTTCTTGCAGAGATCACTGTTCCGTTCTCGCTGAACTGAAGTTCCACACTTCCGTTTTCTTCTCTGCTGAAATCCATGACCGGCTGCTCATCATACCGACTGGTCCTCGTGAGCGGTGTCACCGCATACTCAGCAGGAATCGTCACAGAAAACGGCCTGCTGTCCGGAGTCCGCACATTCATATAAGAAGTTTCTGTCACAGTTTTCCCATCCATCTCCACGACTGAGGCCACCGTAAAGAACTGAGATGTAAATCTCGTGCCAGTACCCATGAGATAGATCACGGCTGCCATTCCCACCGACACGAACACCACCGAGGAGCTGTAAAGCCTGCTCATGTCCTTCTTCTTTAAGAACAAATACAGACCTGGCCCCGCAACCAGAATATAGACCACGATCACAACTGTATATCCCACAAGATTTGGCAGTCTCTCTGCACTTCCTGTATTGACCAGACTGTACGCGTTCCAATAATCCTCGTCCGATTCGTAAGAGCTATAATAATAAAGATTGGAAATTTCATCTTCATCCAATACATCTGTCAACATCTTATTGACGTAACTGGGATTTCTTCCAACAAAATTTGTAATTTCACTCAGGTCATAGCTGTAAATGCCTACCCGACCTTCTCCGCGCTCTGCCACAGTAAGAAGCGGAACCCGGTCGCTCTCTTCCACGACCACACCATCCGGAATCACAAGGTCCACGCAGGCCATGTTCACATCCGAATCACCCGGGGCTTTTTCCGCATACTCCGCACCGAGATTCACATTCTCGTAGAACACACCACCGATCGGAAGCTCCACAAGGTCCTCCGCAAGCGGCCCCAGCGTACTCTCCGCCATGGCACCGGTTCCAATGAGGAGCGTTCCTCCATCTTCCACCCATGCCTTCAGTGCCTCGATCTGTTCATCAGAAAGCCGATCCGTCTCATAGTGGTTGATCACCACCACGTCAAGGATCTCCAATCCCCTCGCATCCTTCGGGAACCTGTCCTCATTCAGAGAGATCAGTTCCGTCTCCACCATTCCGTAATCCAGACTCACTCCGCCCAGAAAGGAAATCTCCTCTTCCTTTTCTGTGAGCGCACCAATCAGAAGCCGTCCCATGTCTTTTGAAACATCAAAGAACATGGTCTCCGCTCCGATTTCTTCCCCGTCTGAATTCAGAAGCACCACATAGATTTCGCTGCTCCTCTGTCCCAGCGGAATATAAAGTTCCAACAATTCCGTCTCACCGCATCCGATCTCCACCGGATGCTGGTACTCATAGACCTCTGCGCCCTCTTCCGCCGCATTTTCCAGCGTCCGGACCACAAGCGTACCCTCGAAGGTCTCCGTGTTCTGTCCATACAGACTCACAGAAACAGGAATATGGGCACCCATCTTTCCCATTTCTCCTAAAATAGAAGAGACCTCCATAGCTACAGGAGGTCCATCATTCGAAGCCGCGAATCCGCAGCAAAAAAGCGTAAGAAGCAGTGAAACAAGCACCGCGTAGATTCTTTTTCTCATGTTTCTCATCCTATCGCTCTGAAATTTTCCCTGTTCACGTCAAAATTCACTTTTAATTTCACCGTAAATACCGTACCGTTTAAGTCACTGGCAACTGCAATCGTTCCGCCGTGCATATCTACGATATTTTTAGCAATGGCCAGTCCCAGACCGGTTCCTCCTGTAGACGTGGAACGGGACTGCTCTACCCGGTAGAACTTGTTGAAAATCAGAGGCAGCTCATCGGCCGGGATGACGTATCCGTAGTTGGTCACGGACACTGTCACGATCTCCTCCTCCGCAAGAACATTCACAAGGACCTTTTTACCCTCTGCACCATACTTGATGGCATTGTTGATCAGGTTGTCAAACAGTCGGGCCAGTAAATTTCCGTCCGCCGTAATGACCTGGGCCGGAACATTGCTCACCAGCTCATAGACCAGGTCTTTATCCGCAAAGCTCGGATAAAACTCCTCCAAAAGCTGGCCGAGAAGCTTGACAATATCCACCTTGCCCACATTCATGGACACTTTTCCCACTTTCGTAAAACCAAAAAGATCCTCGATCAATTTCTCAAGACGCTTCGCCTTTGTATAAACGATATCGATGTACTTCTGCTGCATCTCCGGTCCCAGTGGGAGTCCTTTCGACAGAAGCTCCAGATAACCGATAATGGACGTTAACGGAGTTCGCAGATCATGGGCCACGTTGGTGATCAGCTCATTCTTCGTACGCTCCGACTCACGCTCCTTCTCCATCAGCTCACGGATCTCCTCGCCCATCCGGTT
>JAFUMF010000217.1 GCA_017482945.1 Lachnospiraceae bacterium | reverse complement strand
TCTCTGCGGTTATCACCGGACATGTCGGTAATGACTTTACCTGTTTCCATGTCCTTAACAACAGTACCCTGCGGTACTTTGACGATCAGGTCTTTTCCGTTGGCACCATGGCAGCGGCGTTTTCCGCCTTCTTCGCCCGGCTCTGCCACATATTTTCTGACATGACGGAAATCGATCAATGTATTTAAACCGTCATCTACTTCAAAGATAATATCGCCGCCTTTGCCGCCGTCACCGCCGTCCGGGCCGCCGTTGGGAACAAATAATTCTCTCCGGAAACTCACATGGCCGTTTCCGCCGTCACCAGATTTGATAAAAACTTTTGCGCTGTCTGTAAACATGGGGTTGTTCAGTCCTTTCCAAAACTGTCGGTTAATAAATGGTCAAAAATGTAAGAGTTAAAACTCTAAAAGAGCCCCATACCTCTCAGTATGGAGCTCTACGTTATTATTCGCTGATTACTCTCGGATATACAGAAACCTGCTTTTTGTCTCTGCCTTTTCTTTCAAACTTAACAACGCCATCAACCTTTGCGAATAATGTATCATCACCGCCGCGGCCAACGTTAAGACCCGGATGGATCTTTGTTCCACGCTGTCTGTAAAGAATATTACCAGCTAATACGAACTGTCCGTCTGCTCTCTTTGCTCCAAGGCGCTTGGACTCGGAATCTCTACCGTTCTTAGTAGAACCAACACCTTTCTTGTGAGCAAATAACTGAAGGTTCATCTTAAACATATCGGTTACACCTCCCTGAATCGAAAATTTATATACTCTGCTCCATAATCCTCCCGGATATTTTGAAGTCCCAGGATCAGGGATTTCATAAGGAGCTGCGACTCAGGACTAATTTCGCCAGGGAAGGAAAAGGAAAAATATCCACCGTCGTCGGAAACACTTCCTTCGAAGTGGTCGTCCGTAAACTGTTCGACGGAGTTTGCCATGTTGAGAGCCAGTGCAGAAACAGCAGAACAAATAATATCCTGTCCGTATTCGGCATAGCCAGCATGACCACTGATTTCGATCCCTTTTGCGACCTTATCCTTGTCACGTTTGATAATTACCTTAATCATACAAAATTAAGCGTTGATCTTGTCAATCTTAACCTGTGTATAAAGCTGTCTGTGGCCGTTTTTCTTATGATAGCCAGTTTTGCGTTTATACTTGTAAACGATAACTTTTTTGCCCTTGCCAACTTTTTCTACTGTTGCGGATACTGTAGCACCAGCTACTGTCGGGCATCCGATTGTAAGCTCGCCGTTGTTAACGCACAGAACCTGATCGAAAGTTACTACGGAACCTACTTCTGCTTCGATCTTCTCGATCTTGATGCTGTCGCCTTCAGCTACTCTATACTGCTTACCACCTGTTGCAATAATCGCGTACATATTGCACCTCCTATTATCTTTACTCGCCAGCTGCGGTGGTTTCTCTTTGGAAACACTTGTCAACCTCACTGTGCGGCACATACCTTGATATAATAGCATTAGATTCCCTTAATGTCAACATATTTTTTGTAATTTTTTCAAGAAAAATCATTGATTTTGCGTAACTTTTTGGATGGTATATCCTTACTCTTTTACAATATTCTGCACCCAGATTCCACTTCTCACCATCAGGAAACCAATGACCACCTTAATGACTTCGGTCGCCTGTACACAGAAGAACACGCCTTCGATCGGCAGGCTGGAATGATTAGCAAGGAAGTAGGCAGTCGGAACCATGACAGACCATACATAAACACTGTCGAAGATGAAGGTAATGACAGTCTTTCCGCCGGAACGCAGAGTAAAATAAGTAGCATGGCAGAATGCACAGAATGGCATGAAAAATGCGGCGATTCTGATAAAAGTGGATGCCAGTTCGCGAATCTGTGGTTCTGTATTGTAGATGGCCGGGAACATGCTGCCGAAAGCGATCATCACTACGGACAGTACGGCGCAGGCAGAAACGCAGAAAAAGATCATTTTGTTATCTGCATCCTTCGCTTCTTCCAGCTTACCGGCACCAAGAAGCTGTCCAACAACAATTGCGATACTTGCACCGATCTGCATGTATACAATATTAAAGAGATTGGTGATCGTGGATGAAATGTTTTGTGCAGCCACCACTTCCAGACCGCGGACAGCGTAACACTGAACCAATGTGGTCGTTCCGCATGCCCACAGGACTTCATTGAGCATTAAAGGTGTACCTTTGATGAAAATGTCTTTAAAGACTTTCTTTGGCATGCCAAAGCCCTTGTACGCTCCCACAATATATGGGTTGGATTTCTTGTGGGTGTGGGTCCAGGTTAGGATGATTGCGCACTCTACAAAACGCGCTACAACCGTTGCGAGTGCAGCGCCACGGACACCCAGCTCCGGGAAAAATGCGATACCGAAAATCAGGCAATAGTCCAGAACCAGATTTACTAAAACTGCTGCGGCACCGGAAAGCATAGGAATCAGCGTCTTTCCGGTCTCACGGATGGAGTTGATATAAATCTGTGAAATTGCAAAGGCCGGAAGTCCGAAAATCATGATCGCAAGGTACTGTCTTCCGTAATCAAGCGCCAATGAAATATCACCGACACTTCCTGTATCATTTAAATATAAACTGATCAGTGCTGCATCATGGTTCGTGAACAGATAAAGGGCAAGGGCGATGATAATGATTCCTGAGTACAGTTTGTAACGGAATGCATATTTCTGACCTTCGTAATCACCTTTTCCGAAATATTGGGTTCCGAAGATTCCTGCGCCGGATACAGCACCGAAAATACAGAGATTGAATACGAAAATCAGCTGATTTACGATGGCAACACCGGTCATCTGTTCAGTACCGATCTGTCCGACTATGATATTATCCAGAAAGTTTACGAAGCTTGTGATGGCATTCTGGACGATCATTGGGATTACAATATAAATGACACGTTGATAAAATGCTTTATCTCCGATGAATTTGTGTTTGAATTTTGCCAGCATGAATGGGTCCTCCTGTTGCGCTATCTTTCGTCGAACTTAAATTTCTGGATTCTGTCATACGGCGACACAAAGCAGTCAAACCGTACTGCTTTTCCTTCGTTGGAATAATCCGGCTTGATTCCGGCCAGATATGGTCCTTTAGGCGGACGTTTGACGATCAGCTTCTTAGGTTTTGCATTCATTGCAGTTTTCAGAAGTTCTGTTTCATCCATGCACGGAATCTCCAGTTTTTGAATCATCTGAAGTTTCTTTTTTACAAGTGCACTCTTCTGACGCTCCGGGAACATCGGATCGAGGAGGATAACGTCCGGAGATGATTTAAGATGCTTCATTGCCTCGATGCTGTCTTCATGAATGACCTGCATACGGCTGACGATTTTAGAAAGCTCCGGAATGTTTTTTGCTCGTTTTATAGTATCAAATAAAAGCTCGTAAACGACCGGATTTCGCTCATAAAGTGTCACATGGAAGCCTGCTGCCGCAAGAAGCAGAGAATCCTCGCCAAGCCCTGCTGTTGCGTCTAACGCAGTGAGCGGAGCATCAGAATCCTTGATTTTAGCCGCACGAACGAGCAACTCCTTTGACAAATTACTGCTTTTCAAGCGTGGGAGCATGCGGGTGAAGTCACCTTTTAGTACCTGACCATCGGAATGGAGGGACAGTCCATCGGCACCTAACTTTAGGACCAGCTTCGAGGTTTCATGATCCTCCTGCTCCTTTTCTGTATTTTTTATGTTCTCTGAGTTATCATTTGCGGAAGGTCGAAATCTTTGTAAGATTCTTTCGACAGTTTCTGTGTCTGTCGCTTCCGGCTCTATGATCACAGATATCATCTGGTTTGTCTCACTTCTATCAATCATGAAAAATGTCCTGTTCTTTTTATAGTTTTGATCTCGGATGTATCGGACCGATATCGAAGTCTATTATATCAAAAGAAAGTACGATTGCCTATATCTTTTGACAATCGTACTTTCTGTATTTTTCTACCTTCCATTACTTTGATAATCGATGGATAACAGGCCGTCTCTATTACAATAGAAGAGAATCTTTTTTACTCCATTCCTTTTAAATC
The DNA here is from genome assembly GCA_017482945.1 of Lachnospiraceae bacterium. Classification (GTDB taxonomy): domain Bacteria; phylum Bacillota; class Clostridia; order Lachnospirales; family Lachnospiraceae; genus Pilosibacter. The sequence continues at coordinate 11,456 of JAFUMF010000217.1, read as the reverse complement.
TTACTTCTGGATTTCCTTCTGGATAAAGTTTGGTCATCTGAATGTGATCTGATGAAAGTGCTGCTACAAAAGAGATGTAGTGATGTTTCGTCATCTCATGTTCGATCCGAACATAGTATTCATCTTCCACTCTCTCGATAAAAAATTTATGATTTTCATCTGTTTTCTCTGCTTCGGACGGTGTAAGTAATACTCCATGACAATGGATCACTGCTTCTCCCATACAATGAATGATATTACCACAAACAGGACATACATAAAATTTGGAACGCATCATATTCGCTGATACATTTACATTGTTAACTGTATTTCCAGAAATTAATTCAGTGATCGACACACCAAAGATTCTGGCAATTGGTTCTAATAGCGTGAGATCCGGATATCCTTTTGCAGTCTCCCATTTTGAAATGGTCTTGTCCGAAACACATAGTTTCTCAGCAAGCTCTGCTTGTGTTAAGTGATTCTTTTCACGCAGTTCCCTGATAACTGAGCCGGTTACGTATTGGTTCATTTTTTCTTACCTCCTAATGTAATTATCATAAACATAAAGAGATATTTTTACCACCTACGTAAAGTAGAGAAAATTTGTGCTTGTGATTCATTTTCCGCCTGTTCAGAAACCTGGTTATCAGATAAGTTCTTGCTTTCTATCCCACTTTTCAGTAGCATTCAAGATTCGATTCTCAGATAGATATTTGTTTTTCTTGCCATCTATCTGATTTGCTAGCATTAAGGACTCAATCCAGAAATGGTTTCAAGCTCTTCTACTATTTTCAGTTAATCCTTAAGATCACAGATATCTAGTTATCCTCTTTCTCCAAAAGTAGTTACACGAGATAAAGCGGTACAACACTCTTATAGTCTTTTTCTTCAAATTCGAACTGATTGATATGCACCTGAACATGGAAGGCATTTCTCATGTTTTCTTCATTGATGATCTCGTCGGCTTTTCCAAAGATATTTCTTCCCTCGCGATTTAATATCAGTGCGTTGTCTGAAATTTTTAATGCATGTTCCGGATAATGGGTATTCACCACTGCGGAAATGCCGCGTTTCTTGGAAAGATTTTTGATAGTTTCCAGAATGATCAGCTGGTTTCTAAAGTCCAGGTTGGATTCCGGCTCATCAAGGACAAGCATAGACGGATCAATGGTCAGTGCCCTTGCGATCAGAACCATCTGCAGTTCACCACCACTCATCTCCGTGCAGAGTTTGTCTTTCAGGTGCAGGATCCCCATATCTTCCATGGCACGGATCGCAGCAACGCGGTCCTCTTCTTTTGGCTGAGAAAATGTACCGAGATGAGCACTTCTTCCTAAGGTTACCATATCGATGGCGGAGAATCCGAATGCGGAACCTTTCGCCTGAGGAACATAAGCAATCTTCTGCCAGAATTCCTTCGGTTTGATCGTCTTAATGTTTTTTCCATCCAGCAGGGAAACGCCGGAGTGCCATTTTAAGAGGCCCATCATGCATTTCAAGAGTGTTGTCTTACCAACACCGTTAGGACCGAGAATCGACATGACTTCGCCCTCGTGTACCGTGAAATTGATATCATTGAGAATAAGTGTATCTTTATATCCAAAGGTACCGCCCTGTACTTCAAAAATCATGACCAGGCACCTCCTGTCTTTCTAAGTAGTGTTACGAATACCGGAGCACCGATCAGCGCTGTCAGAATGGAAATCGGAATCTCCGCTGCTGTCGCGCTTCGTGCGAACGTATCCATGACGATCATAAAGAATGCACCCAATGCAATACTGATCGGAACCACTTTATTGTTGTTATTTCCGCCGATCATGCGGGCAATGTGCGGGATCAGAAGTCCCACCCAGCCAACGGAACCACACATAGAAACGCTGGATGCTGTGATCATGGAGGAAGCAATGATGAAGACAAGTCTCATGATCTTGATGTTCATGCCAAGGGAGCTTGCTTCATCTTCATTTAAAGAGAGGATGTTGAGTCTCCATCTCAAAACAAAAATCAGAAGGATTCCGGCTAAAATAAATGGAAGTCCCAGCTTCAGATTGTCGTAGTTGGCTCTGGACATGCTGCCCATGAGCCAGTATGTGATGACCGGAAGCTCCTCCTCCGGGTCAGCGATGTACTTCATAAGAGATACCGCTGCTTCGAATACTGCGGAAATGACCATACCGGAAAGTACGATCATAATAATGCTGCTCTTTCCGTTCTTGCGGCTGATATTATATGTAATAAAGCATGCAAGAAGTCCAAATACCAGTGCAAATAACTGAATCGAGATCAGATTTAATCCAAGCAGCATAGCGAGTACGGCTCCGAATGCTGCACCACTTCCTACACCCAGTGTGTCCGGTGTCGCGAGTGGATTCGAAAACAGTCCCTGGAAGGCAGTACCTGCACAGGAAAGGCCTGAGCCTACAGCTGCTGCCAGAATGATTCTCGGCAGACGGATCATATAAATTGTGGAATATGCAAACGGCTCCACTTCTTTGCCTGTTAACGGAGATAACAGCACCTCGATGGATTCTGAGATTGTAAGAGAATATCTTCCGATTCCAAGGCAGATCAATGCGGATGCGATTGGAAGAATGGTCAGGAACAATCCAAGTGCGCCTGCAGAAAGTTTCTTTTTTCCTGTACCCATAGTACTCCTTTCAGAAAAACATCGCGGCGCAGTCATCTACGCCGCGACAAATTATATTTGAGTCGATTTTTATTTTAATGCAACGCCAGATGCTTCTCTTGTCGGATTATAGATCTTCTCAAGGTCTTCATCTGTTAAGTCAACATGGTAGTGTGTCTTGTAGAACTCTCTGATCTCAGCGTCCATATCAAGGTCAGCAAACAGTTCCGGCTGGATCGTCTTTGCAAGCCACTGAAGAACGAGCGGTGTATCAGATGCCGGCGGGAACCAGCGGTACATGCCGAGTGGGAATTTATAAACCTTGCCCTCTTTGACTGCTTTTACGTTGCTCCAGTCATAACCTTCGATCGTGTTGTTTAAAAGGTCTTCTGCAAGATACGGGCTGAAGTTTGTGATGAAGATCATATCCGGATCCCACTCATAAACCTGCTCCATATTAACCTCGTTAGAGCTGGAAAGGTCAGCCGCTACGTTTACACCGCCTGCAGATTCGATCCAGTACTCACTGAAGAAGTTGGAACCAACAACTTTCATAACGCCGTTTGCGTAGTTCATGATGATCATAACTCTCGGCTTCTCTTCTTCCGGAATCTCGGAAGTTACGGAGATGATCTCTTCTGCGACCTGACGGCCTTCTGCGATGATCGCATCTGCAGCTTCCTGCTCGCCGTAGATCTTACCGAACTGATCGATCCATGCTGCATATGTCTCTACACAGTCATAATCTGCGATTGTTGTAGAGAAACCAACTGCCGGGATACCAGCTTTTTTGTAAAGTTCATATTCTTCTACATTTGTTGCACTGTAGAATACAACGTCCGGATCCAGTTTCATTAACTCTTCTACGTTAACAGCACCGTTTACTACGAAGCTTGTATCTGCCTCGAGGATTTCCGGATAAATGTTGATCAGGTAGGAGTTTTCAGCCGCAGCCATGGAGCTCGGATGCATACCTACGATCTCTTCTGCTGTGCCTCTGAACTGCACGAATACAGACGGAAGCGGGAGGATACCGGAAATAACAACGCGGTCAAGTTCTGCCGGAAGTGTTACTTCGTTTCCTGCGTGGTCAACGATCGTTCTGGTAGCTTCCTCTGCTTCTGTTTCAGCAACTGTTGTTTCTGCCTCAGTAGCTTCTGCAGTAGTTGCTGCTTCTGTAGCCTGTGTTGTTGCTGCAGCAGTTGTTTCTGTTGTATTAGAGCTGCAGCCTGTGATTGCTGCCATCATAACACCAACAGCCGCCATACAAGCGATTAATCGTTTGTGTCTCATGATAAGATTCCTTTCATATTGAAAATTTATTTTGTTGCTGCACTTGCAGCACGTTCAATCAGATTTTCCATGTCTTTTCCGAGATAAGAAAGATAACGGTCCAGATACAGACGTCCGGAGATTGCAACATGCGGAAGGTCAATAAAAGTCACGTCATCTCTGCGAATCAGCTTCTTGATTTCCGGATCGGCGATGATCACAGAATACTCTCCGCTGTTTACAAGCTTTCTTACAGAAAGTTCATTCGGCAGGTTCAGATCATTTTCTTTTGCAAGTCTGGAATCGAGAATGTACATGCTTCCGACTGTGACCGGAACCTCGCTCTTTTCCAGAATTGCTTCGCGAATGGAATTGGACATGATCTGTTCGTGGATGATTAAGACTCCGCCTTTCTTTGCTGGTGCTGCATCCTCCTCTATGCAATCTATGATGGATGCGGACTCCGGTTCTGCAATTGCATGGAGTTTACGGAGAAACATTTCGCCGTCTCCCACCGGAGCACCGCATATATAGGGGATTCCATACTTCTTTTCCATATAAATTGCAGCCTCAAGACCGCATCTGGAAATGACAATGTTGATGTCAGCGTCTGCGACACGCTCGATCTGTTCGATCTTCAGTCCCATGGCAAACATGGAATTGATCTCGTATCCTGCTTTCTCGATGAATGCACAGATTTCTGCCGGGTTTGTCTCATTTCCCATGTCAATGGACAAAAGTCCAAGCACATTTGCACGCTTTTTGTCATCATTCTTTCTTTCAGACGGTTTCTTTGCAAAGCGTTTGATCAGCTTTACAAAGACATCGGAAGCACCTTTGTCGTAATAATGCTGTCCTGTTGTGTTAAAACCGAAGGACGGAATACCGGACGCATTCTCTGTTTCCATAGCCATACCTTCCAGATCGATACCGATGACCATCGGAACCGGGCTTCCAAGATAAGCGATCATGGTCGGGTCAAGGTCTTTGGCAGCAGCCAGGGCACCGTCAATGAATTTCTTATCGTTGCCCATGATCACATCCATTCTGCGCAGACCTGAGCAATAAACTGCGGAACGGGAACCGAGCCAGCGCGGTTCATCAAAACCAGTGTAGTTGCCGGTACAGCCGGACGCGTCGTGCATGACTACGATGCCGCCAAGGTCAAACAGTGCCGATGCGGCGCCGGAGTAGTCCGGAGCGGTCGGCGGCAGATCAATACATAATTTACTCATATAATCAGCTTTGCCTCCTTGATCATGGTTTTTACGTCTGCTCCTCCATGGTATGCTTCCATCACCATGTCCATCATGCGGCAGATTCCGTCATAGCCGTACATGCCTTCATCCTGCATGATGTTTACGACTTTATCAGAGCCGGTCATATAGCCACAGTCAAAGCCGATGCAAAGATACGGCTCGCCCTCATGCGGGAATGTAACTGCATTATGACTCACTGGGTTTTCTACCAATACGCTCGGTCTGAGGTTTAAAAGTCCCTCATGGTTTGCTTTCTCATGTCCTGCCACACCGTCAGTTGCGATCATGTTAACATTGAAGCCATATCGTGCCATGGTGTAGCCGAGAGAAAATGGCTTTAATACTGCCTGATAATCGATGGCAACCGGATAATCGCCTACGAGGTTCTTTGCCGCCTCAATCTTTTCAAGTGCTTTTTCACGGTATTCTTTGGACGGAGTTACAAAATCCTCTCCCAGTGCATCGGAAAGTTCCTGGTAGAATTTCTCGATCTCTTCCGGATCGTAGTTTACAAATGCTTTCATGTACGGGATGTCCAGTTCCTGTTCCATCTGCTGCGCAGCTTTTAATGCGATCGGGCCGGCTACGATGTTCAGGCAGGCATCTGCCATGTGGGAGAATTCCTCAAAAGTATTGAAATCGGATACGTTATATACTTTGTATCCCTTTTCTCCAAGGAGCTGTTTCAAGTCGCCGGTTTCCGGTAATGTAACGTTGTTTCCGACGATGTTTACGATTTTCTCCTTCTTTCCTGTTTTCTTTAACAGGCTGTACATGTTCATGTTTAAGGTGATTCCCGGCGGTAAGGAGCTATCCAGGGAAATCGGGTTCATCTTACAGTGACGGAACTGTACATCCGGATACATCTGGGAAAGTTCCGCATTGATCGCATCATGGTCGGTGCCTAACAGGTCGTCCAGACAGGATGTGAAGATGAACAGCACTTTCGGGCGCTTCGGAAGCGCTTCGAAAAGATCTCCTACGTTGTCAATGATCATCTGTTCGAAGTCACCGGATACGATATCAGCTTCAGTGATGAAAAGATAAGAAACCTGATTCTTGATACCGTTGTCGATGCCGCCGAGCGCTGTGTGTCGGCCGCATGCGAACGGACATACGAACAGTAAATAGCTTTCTGGTACCAGCGCTGCGATACGAACGATTCCCCAGCCGCCGTGTGCTGCGGAAACATAGTGCATGGTGGAGGAGCCGAGGCATCCGGACTCTTTCGGAGAACAATGATTTGCCATATTAGTCCTCCTCTGTCAGTTCGATGATGCGTTTTGCAAGCTTACGATAGCAATCAGCCATCTCCGATTCCGGAAGTGCTTCAATTACAGTCATACCCTGGTTTTCAGATACCTGCACTGCGCTGTCACGCGGAACGATGGAGACGATGTCGCCGCCGATTTCTTTTAATGCTTCTTTTACATGCTCCACTTCATCCGGAATGTTTCTGGAGTTTAAGATGACGCCGGAATATTCTGCATATCCACGCTTACCAAAGTTATTGACTGCGCTTGCAATATTAGATGCCGCATAAAGTGCCATCATCTCGCCGGATGTTACAATAAATACGTTCTTTGCAAAACCACCGCGGATCGGCATTGCGAAACCGCCGCATACAACGTCTCCAAGTACGTCGTAGAGAACGATGTCCGGCTTGCAAAGATCATAGGCACCGAGAGTTTCAAGCATTTCAAAGGCTGTGATAATGCCTCGTCCTGCGCATCCGATTCCCGGTGTCGGGCCGCCTGCTTCTACGCACCAGACGCCGTTGTAACCCTGGAACAAGACATCGTCGGTTGTAATATTCGTTTCTCCCTTTTCGCGGATCGCATCGAGTACAGACTGGATTCTCTTTCCGCCTGTCAGGTTTTTGGTGGAATCTGCTTTCGGGTCACAGCCGATCTGTAGGACGCGGTATCCCATCTCAGAAAGAGCGGCTGCAAGATTAGATGTAGTGGTGGACTTTCCAATGCCACCCTTTCCGTAAATTGCAATTTTTCTCATGAATTCACCTTTCAAAATGGTCGTATTTTATGTTAGCAGTAACTAACTCTGGTTAAAAAATAAATTGCCGTACTAATTAAAATACGGCAACTTACTGTCAAAATCAGTGGTTAGCCAATGCTAACCAAGAAAATACCATATGAAATTCAATGTGTCAATTTGATAAATGAGACACTTTCTCATCAATAGGCATGCTGAGAAGTTCTCTCATTTATACTGAGAATTTTTACCAATTAACAGGACGCGGTCTATTTAAATCTGGTCTGTTCATGGAGCGGACGTTTGATTTTTTTTCTTGTCACTTCCACCAGTCCAAGGGCAGTCATATCCACCAGCGTGGTTTTTACAGGGTCTGTTGACAGATACTTTCTGAAAGTGCTAAGAAGCTCTGCATTGTGGGTTTTGTCCGTCATGTCTATAAAATCCACAATGATGATTCCGGACAGGTTTCTGAGCCGGATCTGGGCCGCAATTTCCGCCGCAGCTTCCAGGTTGGTTTTAAAATACGTCTCTTCAGAAGACTTTTTCTCGATGTTTTTCCCTGTATTTACATCGATCATAGTCATTGCTTCCGTCGGTTCGATGACCAGATATCCGCCTGATTTTAACCAGACATTCTTCGACAGTGCCCGGTCTAAGGATGCTTCTAAATGATAGAGCGCCGCAAGTGGGTAGGAATCTTCATATAGACGCAAAAGAGTTGTTGTTTCGTCCGTGGAACTGGATTTCAATTCCTCATAAATATCAGGAATATCCGTCACAACTTCCGTCGTATCGGTTAGATTCATGTCACGGACTGCTGCCATTGCGAAGGAATCTGGGCGATAAAGAACACTATGTGGGGTACGGAACGCTGCATCTTTACAGAGTTTCTCAAGTCTGGCAGAAAGCGTCCTTGCTTCTTCCAGCACCTGGTTAAATTCCGCAGTATATGCATTGGTTCTGATGATTACACTGCAGTTCGGTGTTTCTTCAGCATCCCACTTTGCCTTAAACTGCTCGCGCCATTTCTTATCCCTGATTTTTGCAGAAATTCCAAGTGTCTTTGCTGCGGAACCGGACGCGATCACAGCCACGTAGCGGCCGGTAAGTGTCAGTTCTCCACTCAGCACAGCATCCTTCGTCTTTACCGCTGCTCTGGAAACCTGCACAACAATTTCATCCCCTGATTTCAGCGCTCTGCTCTCCTGCTTTCCATCAGCGAATGTGTGTATCGGATTATCATTTAAGCTATAATAGCCGTTGACTCCTGGCTCATATTCTATAAAAGCCGCATTGAGATTCTTTACCACGTTCCGTACTTTTCCTACATAAATGGTACCAATCTGCTCTGCGGCCTCATCACCTTCAAATTCTATCTGAAGGACTCTTTTTTCAGAGGCCAGAGCGAAACATCGCCGGCCTCTGAGAGTTGTAAAAATTAGTTTATTCAATGTCTTCTCCAAAAGATTCCAGTGTCACGAATTTGTGTTCTGCCTCAGTACCGTTATCCGCATAAACTTCCTCACGGTTGATCGCAAATCCAAACGCCGGGAATTCTTTTTCCATGCTCTTACAGTATGCTTCTAAAACAAGCTCCGGTTTGATGTTTGTGGAACTTCCGGAGGAAAGCTTTAAAAAGATTCCGTGATCTGTAGTCACCGCATACTCATAGATATACGGCTTTAAGTCCATGAGCTTCTCGCCCTTCTTGGTCTTCTTCACGATCTCCAGATTCCCGTTTGTAATATAATCCACAAGACCGTTCATAAACTCTGCATCCGTCATGCCAAGTTTTTCTGCATATCCGGCGCGAAGATGAATGGTATAATCGCACGCAGCAACTAAAGACATGGCGTTGACCGCATCATCCGGTAACTGCTTATAGCTTAATATCTGCATTCCATCGACCATGGTCTCATTCATTCTTCTCACCATTTCAGCAGAAGAATCCGTCGATAATACTTCAATATCCAGATACTCACCGCTGCCTGTGAGACCGACACCGAGCGGTGCGGCGAAAGACATGATCTGGTGAGGGGAAAAGCCCTCAGAGTAACGGATATTCACGTCAGCTCTTCTCATGACTTTCTGGAAGTAGCGCATAATATCCAGATGTCCGATAAATATCATATTTCCCTGTTTGGAAAACTTAATTCTGATCTTCAAAACAGACACCTCCTCCAAATCTCTTTACACCACAGCCGGAGCATCGCATACGGCAGTTCGGTGTTACAGTTTCGCCAATGGCGTTCTTCCACTCTCTCTTTAAGAACTCTTTTGTTACACCGACGTCAATGAAATCCCACGGGAACAGCTCATCTAAGCTTCTCTCACGCGTTGTATAGAAGTCAAGATCAACGCCGCAGGTCTCAAAGGCCTGCATCCAGATTTCATCCTCAAAGGACTCAGACCATGCATCATAGAGTGCGCCGTTTTTGTAGGCTTCTTCAATTACTGCAGCCACTTTTCTGTCGCCGCGGGCAAGAACGCCTTCCAGAACGGTTACATCGGCCTCGTGCCAGTTGTATTTTAAGCACTTATGGTTCTTCATTTCCTTCATCTTACGGTTTACGATGCGCGCCTTCTCAAGGAACTCGTCCTTCGTGCACATCGGCGCCCACTGGAACGGAGTGAATGGCTTCGGAACGAAGAAGGATGTGCTGGCAACGACCTGAACCTTGCCTTGTCTCTTCTCTTTCGGAACCACATCAAAGAAAACTTCTGTGATCTTTTCAGAAAGAAGTGCGATTCCCTCACAATCCTCAACGGTCTCAGTCGGCTGGCCAAGCATGAAATACAGTTTTACACGGTTCCAGCCGCCGCGGAATGCCTCAGCCGCACCGTTTAAAATATCTTCCTCCGTTAAGCCTTTGTTGATGACATCACGCATTCTCTGGGTTCCGCCCTCCGGTGCGAAGGTCAGAGAGCTCTTCTTCACGTCCTGAACCTTGCTCATAACATCAAGGGAGAACGCATCAATACGAAGGGACGGTAAGGAGACATTGACACCCTTGCCATGGAACTCATTTACCAGGTAGTTAACGATCTCCTCAATATCAGTATAATCACTGGAGCTTAAGGAGCTTAAAGAAATCTCCTAATGTACGGTACTCTTTAACATCTTGTATGCCAGTTATTTCAGATGCTCTACATCTTTTTCACGCAGCGGCTTATAAATCTGGCCGGCCTGGCAGAAACGGCATCCGCGGATACAGCCGCGCATGATTTCCAGAACCACGCGGTCCTGGGTCGCCTTAATGAACGGAACCAGCGGTTTTTCCGGATAGATGGCGCTTGTCATGTCCATGATCAGCTGCTTCTCTACTTTCTCCGGTGCCTCTGGGCAGTTTGGTGTAAAGCTCTTTAAGGTTCCGTCCTCATTGTATTCCACATCATAAAGGGATGGAACGTAAATTCCAGGAATCTGAGCTGCCAGCTTTAAGAACTGCTCTCTGGAATCGCCGCGTTTTCTGGATTCTTTATAAGTATCCAGAAGCTGGTCATAAACAACCTCGCCTTCGCCAATGTAGAACATATCAAAGAATTCTGCGATCGGCTCCGGGTTATAGGAACACGGACCACCGCCGATTACGATCGGATCGTCCCAGGTACGTTCGTTTGCATGGAGCGGGATCTGGGACAGGTCTAAAATCTGCAGAATATTTGTATAGCACATTTCGTACTGGATCGTAATTCCAAGGAAGTCGAACATTTTCACCGGATCCTGAGACTCCAGGGCAAAGAGCGGAATGTTCTCTTCTCTCATAATTTTATCAAGATCGGTCCACGGGGAGTATACGCGCTCACAGTAAGTATCCTCTCTTCTATTGAACATATCGTAGAGGATCTGGATGCCGAGGTGTGACATACCGATGTCGTATACGTCCGGGAAGCACATGGCAAAACGGATATCCACATTGGACGGGTCCTTGACTACCATATTCACTTCATTACCGATGTATCTTGCCGGCTGACTCACCGACAGGAGAATTTCATCACTTAATGCTAATTTTCTCATAGTTTTTCCTTTTGTTTTTCATTAATTTTCCGCTGATATTTACGGGAAACCACAAAACATTATAAGCGATTTTCTAATTCGTGACAAGGGATAATTAAAGAAAAGCCCGGACAATACAGCGGGGTCTGTAAAACAGTAAGCCCTCCGCATGAAAAAATCATGCGGAGGGCTGTTCGTATTAGGTACTGGCGCGGGAGCGTCCAAGGCTCCCTTGTGTAAAGGGAGCTGTCAAAAATCTTTTGATTTTTACTGAGGGATTGATACCGCAGTACGATTTCGCCGAAGTGCTGCTTTTGTGTGAGTG
>JAFUMF010000216.1 GCA_017482945.1 Lachnospiraceae bacterium | reverse complement strand
GCTTTTGGTTCTTCATCCATCTGCCTGCTTTACATGTTTTTAAAGATTCAGCAAAATAAGTGCAGCCAGAATTACAGCCATAGCCACCAGCTGCTGCTTTGTGAGGCGTTCTTTGAAGATCAACATGCCGACCAGAGTGATCACCACGATCGTACCGACACTTCGTGATGGATACACAACAACTGCCGGGACTGATTCCAGCGCTTTCAGAACAAACCTGGATCCCATAAAATTAGGAAGACCGATCATCACACCATACATCAGCTCATTCTTACCCGGCCGTTCCTTTTTAAATAAAATTACGATCACACAGAACAGGAATGCTGTTCCAAAAGTAAAGAACAGGAAATTAGAAGCAAGAATACTGTTTCCAGTCTCGTTGAAGACCTTCGACATAATACCGGCACAGCCCTCCGCGACCAACAGTGCGAACAAGGACAGTTTGAAGGATCCTCCTGCTCCTATTCCGTCCTTCCTGTAGTTAAGCATGATAACGGACACAACAGACAGCACAAATCCAATGAACTGGAACATGGTTGGCGCTTCCCTGAAAATCAGGATCGATACGAGAAGCGGGATCAGAAGTCCTCCCATTTTTGAAAATACGGAAGACAGAACCACACCGTTTCTGGAAATATTATACTGGTTCATGATCAGAGCAAGCATGTAGAAAAAGCCGTTGAACGTTCCCATGCCTAAGGTTTCGATAATCCCCTCTTCCGCCGGGAATACATTTTGAAACCCCATCAGGCCCCATGCGACCGTAAGACAGGTCAGGTAATTGGTCGCGATCATGCAAAGCTTGCTTTTGACTTTTCCTTCACTGAGCCGCATAGAAATGGAAACCATGGCACCGCAGAAAATTGACAATAATAGATAAATCATACTCTTAAACTCCCAAATGATAGTATATATGACATTATACTACGTTTTATATATTTTGAATATGGGGATTTATTACGAATCAACATTCCTTTCGCACTGCCTTTCATATGGAACCAGTCATCTTTAAATTCTTATACATCATCCACAACTTTTTCTCTAAATCCGTCAAAAATCTCCGCTCCATAAACGTTATGTTCGTCCACACGATGAAGCGGATACCATACCTGCGCAAAAAAAGGATTGATTTTCGCTTCTGTATCATAATCCCATGGCCACGGAAGCTCTTCCGGACACCAATGACCTCCGCGCAGCACCAGATTCGGAGACATCTCAAATTCGTTGCCGCGGGCACTTCTCCATCTGACTGGTGTGTACACATCTGTTATTTCTTCAGCAAGACATGTGCCGCCTCGAAACTCTGCTGCTTTTTTAAGATCTTCGATGGTCAGAGACTCAAACTCCTTCGTCTCATCATAACCATGGTCCAAAATTCTCACTTCCTCAGAAGTTACCTTTTTCGAAGGAATCACAAGTTCGAAATCTCTCCATGTTCTCGGGATCTTATTAAATTCCTCCAGGCTTCCGTAATATGCCGACATTCTCTCCGAGACATTTTGCTCTGCCCACCAGAGTGTGCCATAGTTCTCAACCTTCGCAATACGTCTCATCCAGGTATTCTTAAGAATCGGAGCATATGGCCTTGCGAGGAACGCCAGCTTATAGAACGGCTCGACCTGATTCATCATGTTCTTAAAATATTCTTTCACTGGAATATTCGCACGGAAATGACAATACTTCTCCAGCAAATCCCCGTCATAATACCACTGTCCATGGAAATTCCTGGTGGTGAACCAGTGTGGTGCAAATAACTGTTTCGGCGAACCAAGGCCTAAGGTGCCAAGGAGTATTTCCTCAAATTCATAATTGGTCAGTCTATACTCCTCTCCTGAGCCAATATTGTAAAACCGCCTCCAGAATTCCTCCTGGATATCATCTCCACAGACATTCGCAAGTAACCTTCCTGAATCCTCTACTGTAGACCACTCCAACACACCATTCATCGGAACATGGTACATGATCGGCTCCATATTTTTCAGAATCGCCGGATAAAGGATTCCGGACTGGCGAAGCGATACCCAATATTTCAATCCTGACTCCGCAAAGATTGCTTCTGCCTTCACTTTACTGATCGCATAGTGGTCATAAATGCTGATTTTAATTGGATCTCCTGTTCTTCCCCAATGGATCGGCGGATTACGGTCTCCTGTCTCAGCAACAGTTCCAATGTATACAACTTTCACAGAATCGGGATCCGGCTGTGCTTTTACTGCCCTGACAATGTTCCTGGCCGCTTCAATATTCGTCTTTTGTGTCTTCATCGGATAATAATCTGCCGCAGGTGAGACCATGCCTCCGACATGAAGAACATAGTCAGCACCACTCACCATCTCAAGAACATCCTCGTACTTTTCCAGATCGCCCCATACAAAGCGAATTGCCGGATCATTGATATATTGCGCAAATTTCTTCCGGTTCTTATTACTGTCCCGGACCAGAAGTACGATATTAAATTCCTGTTTTCTCTTATAAAGTTCTAAAAATCCCTGAAATCCCATCGTGCCAGAAGCACCAGTAAGTGCGACCGTCTTTTTCTGCATAGAACATGCCTCCGCCTTTATCTTTCAAGTATAGTATTTCTCTCAATATCTCTATCATAATACAAAGAATCCCACCTGTCAAAACTTCGACAGGTGGGATCTCGCGTTTCCTCAAGACTCAATTATTCAATAATTGTCTCCACTTCCTCAGTGCCTGCGCAAAGAAGTGCAAGAAGCAGTGCCTGCTGAGCACCCTTGAATGCGCCGTCCGGGTTGAACTGCTCATCCAGTGTATGGCACTTTGTGTCATAATCATCGCCCATACCAAGGCAAACTGCCGGGAGACCTGCCTCCAGGGCACGGTTACAGTTTGTGGAACCGCCATCGCCAAGCTCAGCGTCTGTGCCGAGATGTCTGGAGATTGCCATTGCTGCCTCAACGATCGGAGCATGGCAGTCCTGGTTGCCTGCATTTACATCACAGATATGTTTCACAGAGTATGTGATTGTATCCTGACCCCAACGGTCTGTCTCTTCCTTGCAGGCCTCGTCGATTGCTGCGAAGATGCGGTCACGTAATTTCTCAAGCTCAACCTGGCTGTTGGAACGGAAATTGAAACGGATGGTTGCATCAGCAACGATCGCATGAACTGCCTCGTAGCTTCCTGCAATGAGGTTTGTTACTGCAAATGTTGTCATCGGATCAGCCGGTACCTGGAACTCGGAAATCTTTGCAATTGCTCTGCCTGCTGCGTGGATCGGGTTTGCAACCTTGCCGAACATGCCGCATGCATGGCCGCCGATTCCATGGAATGTCACTTCGTATGTCTGAATGCCGGTTGCCTCGTATGTAACATTGGAGATGAACGGACCATCGATGGAAATGCTTGCCTCAAGCTCCGGATGGTGATCACAGTAGTACTTCATACCCTTTAATGCGCCTGTTCCTTCTTCCTGAACAGTTCCCACGAAGTGGATATCACCCTTTGTCTGGATGCCTGCTGCGTTTAATGCACGAACGGTAGAAATAACAACTGCACATCCTCTTGTATCATCTACGATACCCGGGCATTTGATATAGCCGTCTTCTCTTACGATCTCCAGCTTTGTGTCCATCGGAAATACAGTGTCCATGTGGCCTTCCATAAGAACAGTTTTTCCGCCTCCGGTACCTTTTCTGATACCTACGCAGTTGCCGTACTCGTCGATATGGCAGTCCTCAAGACCTTCTTCCTTGAACATTTCCAGCATTCTTGCTGCTTTCATCTGCTCCTGACCTGTCGGTGCCGGGATCAGTGTCAGCTCGATCTGCTTGTCAACAATTGTCTCATGGTCATCTTCCATGAATTTCAGTGCTTTCTGTACTGCCTCATTTGCAGTAAGTGCGTCTAACTTTGCCTGAATGTTTTCGGATACCTGATAGCTCATTGGTTTTGTCCTCCTTGAAAAAATATAATATTGCTACAAATATTTTTACATGTAATTAATTTCTGACGTATTCGTCATGAAGGGCTGGCAGATTATTCGATGATACTCTCTGCAATGTCTGTTCCCGCACAGAGAAGTGCCAGAAGCATGGTCTGCTGCGCTCCCTTATATGCGCCGTCCGGATTGAATCGCTCATCGAGTGTGTGGCACTTATGGTTGTAATCATCATCAGACTCAATACCAAGGCAAACTGCCGGAAGTCCTGCCTCCAGAGCACGGTTACAGTTTGTGGAGCCGCCTTTTCCAAGCACCGGTTCCTCACCCTGATATTTAATGATCGCCATCGCTGCCTCAACGATCGGAGCATGAGCATCCTGATTGTATGCATTGGAGTCGAGGATCGGTTTTACAGTATATGTGATCGTATCCTGGCCCCAACGGTCGGTCTCTTCTTTACAAGCTTCTTCAATTGCCTCAAAAATACGGTTCTGCAGTTTTTCCAGCTCCACCTGAGAATTGGAACGGAAGTTAAAGCGAATAGTCGCCTCCGGAACGATCGCATGAACTGCCTCATAGCTTCCTGCGAGGAAGTTTGTTACTGCAACGGTGGTCATCGGCTCTGCCGGTACACGGAATTCAGAAATTTTGGTAACAGCTCTCGATGCCGCATGAAGCGGATTTGCAACTTTTCCGTACATTCCGCAGGCATGACCGCCGATTCCGTGGAATGTCACCTCAAAGGTCTTGAGTCCGGTCGCCTCGTAGGTTACTTTCTTAATAAACGGACCATCTACAGAAATGCTGGCATCCAGCTCCGGATGATCCTGACAGTAGCATTTCATTCCCATCAGAGCGCCTGTGCCCTCTTCTTTTACGGTTCCGACAAAATGAATATCGCCTTTTGTCTGGATTCCTGCTTCGTTTAACGCACGGACTGTGGAAATCAGAACGGCGCATCCTCTTGTATCATCACAAATACCCGGGCATTTGATATAGCCGTCTTCTTTGATGATCTCAAGCTTCGTATCCATCGGGAACACGGTATCCATATGACCTTCGATAAGAACGGTCTTTCCGCCGCCGGTACCTTTGCGGATACCTACACAGTTTCCGTGTTCGTCGATATGGCAGTCTTCAAGACCTTCTTCCTTGAACATTTCCAGCATTCTCTCAGCCTTCATCTGTTCCTGACCGGTCGGTGCCGGAATTAAGGTCAGTTCGCACTGTTTTTCCACGATCGTTTCATGGTCCTCTTCCATATAGTTCAGCGCTCTCTGTACGCTCTCATTGGAAGTCAATGCGTCAAGCTTACTCTGAATGTTTTCTGATACCTGATAACTCATATGTATGATTCCTCCCCTTGATTAAAATATCTCGTTCACACCAATTTGTCTTTTCATCATAAAATCGGCCTCAGAACTCTCTGACTCTCTCCTAAAAGTATATCCTTTTTTTAGAAATTTTGCAATTCTTATCCAGAAATGTTTGCACCATATTCTCAAAAAAACAGATAACGAAAAAAGGATGCCACAACTTGCAGTGGCATCCTTTTTTCATAAGGGGGATTATATAGAGGGGGTATCTATTTCGAAAAAAACTGATAATCTTTTTTATGTCTTAATCCTACCACATCATTCCACGAGATACCATAAAAATTCCCTTAAACTTCCCTTACATTTCTAAAATAATTATAAACTAAATGGAGATAAATGGAATTTTCAGTTTATAGACAGACTTGGAAAACACTGGTATACTAAACATCAGGAACGTTTTGCCCGTTGGACGGGATTAAAATAATCATACTGGAGGGATTTGCCATGTTAGAGATTCAATTTGTAACTGATTTTGTTTGCCCGTATTGTCTCGTGGGAAAAGCAGCCTTAGAAGAAGCAATAAAAAAGACCGGTATTGAAGCAGAAATTAAAATTCAGCCGATGGAACTGACCGAGGAACCGAAAGAGCGTGTGGATACATATCATGACGAAGTGAGAAAAGCGAAATATGGAGTCCTTGCATCCCCTGCAAAGGCTCTTGGCCTGGACATGAAATTCCCGCCGGCAGTCGTTCCGCGTCCGTACACAAGACTGGCATGGGAAGGCTGGTTCTTTGCGAAGAAGAAGGGCCTTGGCCATGAATACAGTGATCTTATGTATCGTGCGTATTTTATTGATGAAAAAGACATCGGAGATATCGATATTCTTGTCGCTCTTGCTGAAAGCATTGGCCTTGATGGTGCAGAATACAGAAAAGCACTGGAAGATGGTACCTTCTATGAGGCTCAGAGAATGGCAAGTGATTACTCCCGCTATAATCTGGAAGTAAAAGGAATTCCGACTCTTTTTATCAATGGACAGCGCGTGAAAATGGCTGAATATACGGTAGAGGAAGCGGTCAAGCTGCTCACTGAACTCCCGGAGCCGGTGTCTGCTGATGAGGCAGGTGGATGCGGCCCGGACGGATGCGGAGGCCCGGCTCCTGCTTCGGCAGAAGCTGAGGACGACGGCGGATGCGGCCCGGATGGCTGTCATTTCTAAAAATATCTAAATAAAACATCAAAAGCGCCGGTCCAACGAAGGACTGGCGCTTTTTTATAATGAACTGCTCTATCTTTTATTCCTGTCTCAGGCTGATCTTTGAAGCATGAACCCCGCCGCGGTGAATGCTGTTTGTCGCGATCTTATTGACCACACTGTTGAATCCATCTCTTGTGTTGCTGTTCGGGAATGTGAAGTTCTTCGCACTGGATGTGATAGTCACGCGAAGCTTATGTCCTGCCTTAAAGGTATGGGACAGCTTCGTTGTGCGGATCACTACCGGGTATACCTTGCCCTCTTCCATGAACTCCGGCTTATCATATCCGTTGCGGTAACGCACACAGATCACACCATCCGCCAGCTTCATGGAACGTCCATTCTCCTCCACATCAGTAATACGAACCATCAGATCTGTATCCTCACAGTCGGATGACAGGTAAATTTCCGCATATGCATCACCGGTAATGGTCAGATCTTCTGTCAGTGTCTCTGTGGAATAGCAGAGAATATCACTTCTCTTTTCTTCTTCTGTATAATCCTCCGGAACCTCGATCTCATTCTCAGACATATCGATGATATGTGTCGCCGGATTTGCCGGATCGTAAACAAAGGTGTCTGTCATCTCTCCATCCGGAGCCGCCATGGAAAGGGTTCCTTCATTCTTCACAGCCACATCCGCAGCCGCACCATCCAGATAGAGAACCAGCTCTTTTGTCTCCGGAACCGGCCAGTTGGCACTCGTCTTCCACTCGTTGGCGCCAGTCGTATAATACTCAACCTTCGGAGTCTTCTCGATTCCGTTGTCCACACCTCTCATGTAATGCTCCAGCCAGTCCAGGCAGATCAGGTCCATGTCATAACGGAGCGCGTCCATACCCAGGTCCAGTCCATGCACATCATAATGTGCATTTCCGCTGTGGATCCATGGTCCGAGGATGACCTTCTTGTCCTCAAAGTTCTCGCAAAGATCCAGCGCCTCTGTCGTACCCATACCATTGTCATCGAACCAGCCGGACATGATCACTGCCGGTACCTTCTGGCATGCAGTACGTGCCTTCCAGTCTGTCATGTACCAGAAATCGTCGTAGTCCATATGTTCAAAATATTTATTAAGGAACGGAATATCATAACCAAGTGCCTTTCGCGGCATTTCTTCAAGCGGTCTGATATCCAGGACTTCATCCCAGTCATCGCGGTCCATCAGCGCAGTGTTGGATCTCTGGCCGGAAACCATGAATGCCCACGCCATCATACCGGAGTTGTAACATCCGCCGCGTCTCGGAAGATCAATGAACGCACTTCCGGCAGTCATGCTGCTAAGCATCGCCTTTAAGTGCGGGTTTCCACTGGCTGCCGCAGACCACTGTACGAAGCCGAGATAAGAGCCGCCGGTCATGCCGACATTTCCGTCACTCCATTCCTGGGCAGCGATCCAGTTCAGCGTATCATCACCGTCTTCCACTTCAAAGCAGTTCGGAAGCCACTCACCTTCGCTGTCCTCACGGCCTCTGGTGTCCTGAACAACCACTGCATATCCGCGTTTCACCCACTTATAGTACATGGACGCACCAACATTTTTACCATACGGAGTACGAATCAGAACAGTCGGAACTTTCTCATCACAAACCGGAAGATATACATCTGTTGCAAGGCGCACACCGTCGCGCATCGGGACCATGATGGTCTCCTTCTGTTTCATATTATAAAGCGGCGCAGAATATTTTTCTTTCCATGTTTTCAGAATCGTTTTGTCCTCACAGCCTTCTTTTACGAGAACCGCACACTGATCACGATAGGAAGTAAGCACAGCAAATACTTTTCCACCGTCTGCCATCAAATACTTCGGGAATTTCACAATACGCTGTGTATATTCACCATCACATCTCTTTGTGAAAATTTCACCGTGGGCAGTTTCAAATTTGTCGGTGCCCTCGGCAATTCCTTTTTCATATTCGTCCATACGGCTCATCGCCTCAAGAACATTCATTTTTCCCATTTCCTGATATAACTGGAACTCTGCCGTCAGTACCTCACGCGCACCGAACTCACCGGTATGTAGATTTAACGGCTGGTGGAACACCTGGCCATTTTCCGACTCAAGAATTCCGAATTTGATACCTGATAAATAAAATCCCCAACGTTCTGTTGCTCCCATAATGATAGCTCCTTTTCTATGATTATTTTGCCGGCTTCGACAATGTTTTTCACATTCAATCGTTGCGTATTTTTAGTATAATTTTACTACACTTCCCGCCCGTGGACAAGATTTTTGGTTTCCAAATCAGAATGAATATTTCACCGCAAAAAATTCCTTAATACCATGAATACATTCTTTTTGTTCTCTGGTTAAATATTTCCGTGATTTTGTCCGCAGGTAAATAAATCTCCTCAAGTCAATTCCTTCCACCGTCCGAAGTACAATTTCATCTCCGGCAAAGGCGTCCCAGGACAGTGCCGGAATGAAGGCGATCCCCAATCTGGATTTCAGCAGTTCTCTCATCATATTCGGATTATCAACAATCATGGTGGTTTTTGGGGTAAAGTAAATGTGCTCCATGGCCTCTTTCACCACTCTTCCCAATTCCCAGTCTTCACTTAAACTGATAAACTCTTCCTGAACCAGATCATTTAAAGTGATGGTTTCCGCTTTCAATAACGGGTGATCGTTTGGAAGTGCCAGTAAGATTCTTTCATTCAATAAAATTTCATCGGTCTCCAGTAGTTGATGGACACCTGGAGTTCCTGACAAAATCTGGATATCGTCTTCATTGACTCCCTTTTCTCCCTGCCATTGATGAATATGATATTGTGTCAGCGGATTCCTGTTTTTTAAATAGATCAGCAGTTCCGGAAGCTGCTTGGAGGCAGTGGAAAAATGAATCGATACATTGGGGTGGCTGATGCTGTTTAGTTCTTCTAATTTCAGCCTGGTATTCTGCATAAGCTCATCCATTTGCGTGACAGTCTGCAAAAAGATTCTTCCGGATTCATTTAATTGTATTTTCTTTCCATCTCTTGTGAATAACTGATACCCCAGTTCACTTTCCAGCCGTTTGATCGTCTGGCTCAAAGATGGCTGTGTCATATTCAGGATTTGAGCCGCTTTCGAGAAATTTTCTTCCCGGGCAACTATCATAAACTTTTGAAGCTGATTCCATTCCACTGATCTCCACCTCCACGATTTTTCTGATTCTTACGCGCTCCTTATAATGCAAAGATTATAAATATAATATCATTTTCATATTGGAATAACAATAAGAAATCGATTATAATGATACAGATCAACAAATACATTCTGGGAGGTTTTCATTACATATGACACTTTTATTGATTCAACAAGTACTGATCATGTTCATACTGGCCGCAGTTGGTTATATTTGTTTCCGTACCAAGAAGATCAGTATGGAAGGCTGCAAAACATTAAGCAACATCCTGATTTATCTTTCTTTGCCGTGCGTAATCATCAACAGCTTCTTAGTAGAATATTCGACGGAACGTGTGATGGGTCTGGTCTACAGTTCTCTGGCAGCAGCGATCGTCATGCTCATTTCCATCGTGGTGTCCAGGATCTTCTTTTCCAGAGATGCGATCCTTAGTTTTGCTTCATCCTTCTCAAACCCTGGATTCTTTGGAATTCCGCTGATCGTTGCTACACTTAGCAACGGTGCTGTATTCTATATCGCCGCTTTCATTGCATTCGTAAACCTTCTTCAGTGGTCTTACGGTGTGGCACTCCTGACAACAGACCCGCAGGCAGCAGGTGAAAAGGGTTCCTGGAAGAAATTCCTGCCGTCCCCGAAACGTCTCTTCACGGCTCCGTTCATGATCGCGGTGATCATCGGCCTGTTCTTCTTCCTGACAAGAATTCCAATGCCGGACCTGATTTATAAGAGCATTCAGTATATCTCCAATCTGAACACTCCTCTTGCGATGTTCACGATCGGTATTTATCTGGCTCAGACCAATCCGGGCGAGATGTTTAAAAAGCCAAAACTGTATCTGCTTTCTGCCGTGCGACTTTTGATCATTCCGTTAATTTCTATGCTGGTTCTGAGTTTCCTGCCTGCAGAATTTGCGGAGATGAAACTGGCACTTCTCATTGTTGCTGCATGCCCGACCGGTTCAAACGTTGCAGTCTATGCCCAGCTTTATGACAGCGACTATTCCTACGCGGTGGAAACAGTTATTATTTCCACTCTGCTGTCCGTCATTTCCATTCCGCTGATCGTGCAGCTTGCGGAAATGATCCACTTTATTTAATCAATCAAAAACCTTCAGACTAAATCCGCATCCTGGATTTTCGTCTGAAGGTTTTTCTTTTTTCTGATTCACATCTTTCTATCCGGCCATTTTGTCTCCTGGCACATATGATTTTCCAGGCTTCTGCAACGCGGTGAAGCCTTCTGCCAGAATGACCGCCGTAACGCCTGCGGTCACTTTCGCTGCGACCATCGGTACAACGCCCTCTGGCATGGCCGCACTGACGTAGCCGAGGTGGGCGCCAAGAATGCCCATGGACGGCACCACGAAGGCCATCGCAACGATTTTTCCCTTTCTGTCCATGTCTTTTAACATATCAAACAGAAGGAATGCATTGGCCAGACAGGCCAGCATGCCAGCCACAGCGATCTCTCCGACTCCAAGGATTTTTCCAACTTGTTTCAAAGCCGGAGCCAGGATTCGTTTCAGCACTGCCACAAACGGATACGCTCCTGCAAGCGTGATACCGATAATTCCGATCATCTTAAGCTGTTCACCGAGCGGATCCATGCCAGGGATCACCACAATTCCCAGTTTTTCCTCCACCGCTGCGATCACCAGGGAAATCAGGCAGATCCAATTTAAACAAACACCGAATTTCTGAAAGAACACCAGCGTCTGATCCGGAAAGCGAAGCAGAACGACTGCAAGCACGATACACAAAATCAATACAGGAAAAGAATTGGCAATCGTAAAGGAAAGGGGAATCCCCGCCGCCATCGAACCTGCGATCAGGCCAAACGGAACAGAAATGATTCCAATGACAATGCCCATCAGAATCTCTTTCATATCCTCTTTTCTGCAGATTCCCAGGACCACCGGGATCGTAAAGACGATGGTCACGCCCATGGTCGTGCTTAAGATCACTCCGCTCAGCATGATGATATCCTGATTTTCTGTCATCGCCTGTGCCAGCGGCAGTCCGCCCATATCGACCGCAAACAGCATTCCCGCAGTCATCGCCGGGTCTACCCCCAGCATCCGAAACAGCGGTGCCACAATTGTTTCAAGTCCGCGCCCCAGCACCGGTGCAATGCACATGATTCCTGCCATGGAAAGCACCAGCGGTCCCATGGCCGCAATTCCACGCTCCATTTCGCTGCCAAGCCCCAGTTTTCCCTTTAAAAACATCTGGTCTACGGCAGCAATGGCCATGAAAATCATCATGACCATAGACAAAACATATTCCATACTCTTCTATCTCCCTATCTGTTCATGGTACTGCTGATCGCGGCTCCGCAGGCCGCCTCTTCGTCATAGGAAGAAAGAGTAAGCCCCACTCCAAACATCTCTTCAAAGATTTCCCTTAGCACTTTGTTTTTCCTGAGACCATTGCCCGAACCGATCAGCTGTTCCACCGGAATATGGCTCCAGCGATCCATTTCCCGGTAAAACTCATGCAGCTCCTTCGCCATGCCATAGAGAACGCCATAGACCAGTCCCTCCGGAGTAAAATTTCCCTCAGAAATTCCAGAGATGCTTCCCCTCTGATCCGGGTCGATTCTCGTTCCGCCAAACGTTGTTGTGACTGTCATCCTGTCTTTTTCCTCACGCCCCAGAACAGCAAGCTTTTCCATCACATCATACTGGTCGAAGACCATTTCCCCATCCATCGCAATTTTCATATATCCTCTGAAAAATCGCTCCAAAATCGCATAAGCCCGGCCTCCGCAGAGAGATGCTCCCACGAGAAGATAGGTTCCATTCAAAAACGGTCTTGCCTCAATTCCAGGCACCTCCAGGTATTCGCTTGATAAGACAGAAATCTGGCCGCCGGTGCCCATGTTCAACAATACCACATGTTCCCGGTCTCCTGCTGCCCCCAAGAAGCTGGCCTGATTATCTCCGATCGCAACTGTGACAGGGATTCCTCGATACTGCCCCAGACTGTCCACCGTTCCCGTCACTGTTGGCAACAATTCTGTATCCATTCCAAGGCATTCCATCTCCGCCATTTTAAAACATCCCAGTTCCACGTCAAAAAAGCCAAAACTGGCCGCATTGCTCGCATGGACCACCGGAGTCCTCCGCCCCGTCAATACCATTCCAAGATAATCGGCAATGGTACAAAACGTCACTGCATCTTCCGGTACCAATCCCTTTTTCACATGGTACAAATGAGTCACCAGACCAT
>JAFUMF010000215.1 GCA_017482945.1 Lachnospiraceae bacterium | reverse complement strand
CCTACGCTTGTACCTTACACGCTATCATCAATGCCTATTCATCCAGTGAAACACTCAACCAGGATTACTATTTTGATGAGACGATCATTCGTGAAATCATTCTTTTGTTAGTGAAGGAAGCTGGTGCAAAATAAAAAGTGAGAAGCTTCCAATTCCTACAATTACAACTCTTTCACCGTCGCCTCCAACGGAAGTCGAGAAAAATGCATCGGTGACGGTTTATAGCCTTCGGCCGGATAACCTAAATCCAGCATGCAGACCGGAGCATTGTAGGTCATTCGTGTCACTTTGCGAACCTTCGCCAGTGCCTCCGGGCTTTTCAGGACAAAGATTCTCTGCGGCTGCTCATTCATTGCCGTCGGAGCCAGTCTTCCTGCTTCGAGGATCTGGTACAATTTCTCTTCCTCAACCGGTCTGTCTGCGAAGTTTCTAACCGAGTACCGTTCTTTTACTAAATCAAAAAAACTCATCTCTATCCTCTCTCCTATTTCCCTACGTTTCTCTGAAACTCCTCTTTGATCCGCGCAAGCAGCTGGCCGTCCGTAAGAATTTCAGCCGCCGTACATGCAAGCACCTTGCTGCAGCGCTCCATAAACAGATCCGCGTCTGCGGTCAATGTTTTCTCTGCAAATCCTGCCGAGTGCAGTTCCGTTCCCGGGCAGTTAAGTCCCACCCATGGATGAATCGCCGGAACCCTCCAGCTGACATCTGCCATGTCTGTGGAACCTGCAACATCCTGATAAAGAATTTCCGGCTCACCAAATTCCAGAAGATTGCGGTTGAACACTTCTGAAATACTCTGATTGGTCACCATTGACCGGTTGGTCAGCTCATTGTTGGTGACCCGGAAGGTACAGCCGATCTCTTCTGCTGCTTTTTTCGCGCACTGTTCCACCATCTCATGAAGGTTCGCCAATGTCTCCATGTCCCAGGCTCTGGACAGATATATCAGACTGCTATAGTCAGGAATTATGCTGGCCTTCTCGCCTCCTGCGTTGATGATTCCATGGACATTTACATCATGATACTTTTTCTTCTCTGTTCGAATCAGCTGATAACACTGTACGGCCGCATCCAGCGCATTGATTCCCTGTTCCGGAGCTGTTCCTGCGTGGGAGCTTCGTCCGAAGAATTCGATCTGCAAGGACTCTATGGCCCTTGTTCTTCCACTTGCACAGGTGACCGGATTGGGATGAACCATCAAAGCGGCATCCGCCTCGTCAAAGAAGCCCTGCTCCGAAAGTGTTGTCTTCGTGCAGAGATTCTCCTCTCCCAGTGTTCCGAATACTACGACGGTTCCGCCAAGTTCCTCGATCACTGTTTTGAGAGCCAGCGCTGCTCCAAGGGCTGTGGTACAGATCAAGTTGTGTCCGCAGGCATGTCCCAATTCCGGAAGTGCGTCATACTCTGCGAACAGAGCGATCATCGGGCCCTCCGTTGAAGATGAAATGGACGCCCGGAATGCATGTGGGATCCCACCAAAATTTTCTGTAACATAAAATCCGTTCTCTTTTAAAACTTCTGTCAGACGGTGAGAGGCAAACTCTTCCTCTCCGCCGATTTCCGGATGATGATAAAGATCATCCCGGATCGTTTTGAGCAGAGGCAGAACCTCCATGACTGCATCTGTGATTCTTACTTTTATTTCCTTCTTCATTGATATTTCTCCATTAGTTCAAACAACAGTTTCCCATCAATATTTCCGCCGGAAAGAACCAGAGCGATATTTTTTCCGCCAATCCGCTCACGGTGGTCCATCACTGCTGCAACCGTAGTACAGCTTCCCGTTTCTACGATGAACTTTTCTTCCCGCGCCATAAAACTAACTGCCTTTCCGACCATTTCCTCTGAAACAGCGATCAGGTCATCCACATAATCTTTCACCATCTGATAACTCAGCGCACCGACACCGCCGACCAGCGCATCGCAGATGGAGTCCTCACATGGATATTCCTCATAAAAGACTCCGTCCTCGTAGGATTTGATCATGGCCGGACATTTTTCTGTCTGGACACCGACGATGCGAATTCCCGGCTTTATGGCCTTCGCCGCGACTGCGATTCCTGTGATCAGTCCACCGCCGCCGATCGGGACAACGATGGTATCGATCTCCGGGTTCTGCTCCAGGATCTCGATGCCGATGGTCCCCTGACCGCCATAGATCTTCGGGTCATCGTAGTAGGCATCGATGTATGTCATGCCATGTTCCTTGATATAGTTCATTCCTGATGCATGGGCTTCATCGTAATCCTTTCCCATCAGGATCACGTCCGCACCAAAATAACGGATCTTGTCGATCTTGCTCTGCGGGGTCGTTTGCGGAACGATGACTTTTGCATTCTGAATTCCCAGCAGTGATGCCGCATAGCTCACAGAACTTCCGTGGTTCCCGGAAGAAATTGTTGCAACACCACGCCGGATCTCATCCTGCGTCAGCGTCATCATTTTATTCAGCGCACCGCGGATTTTAAAGCTTTTTGCTCTCTGGAAAGATTCCAGCTTGAAAAAGTAATTCCGCTTTTCATCCCCCAGATAAAACGACTGCTCCAGCGGAGTCATCCGCACGTGCGGGCGGATCCGCTCGTAGGCATCCTTTACCTCATTATAATCGAAAATCTTATTGTCTGCCATATTATTATCTCCTTCGTTTCGTATGACATTGAAAATCATCGCCACCAAGCCAGACCTCCTCCGGACATTACTTGGCATGCTAGGTAATGTAAAAATGAAACAGGCACTGAACCTCACCCCTCTGCCTCTCGACAGCCCTAGCGGAGTGCGGTTCAATGCCTGTTTCCCCTGCCCCCGGGGGAGCAGGAAGCATCAAGTATTCACTTATTAATCCTTCTTTTTAAGCTTATCACATCGTTTCTATTTTAGCAACTATTACAGAATATCGAGAGAAACAATTAATATGCTCTTGTCATGCCGCCGTCAAGAAGGATCGTCTGACCGGAAATATAGCTGTTCGCCTCACTGCAGAGAAATGCTGCAAGACGGCCATATTCTTCAATTGTGCCATAACGTCCTAACGGGAATTTCTTTAAATCTTCCTTCTCATACTCTTCCACAGTAATACCGGCCTTTTCTGCACGTACGGTATTCAGATTGGTGATGCGGGCAGTTCCAATACGGCCCGGTCCGATCACGTTGATCAGGATGTTGTCTTTGCCAAGCTCAGAAGAAAGAGTCTTGCTCATACCTACAACGCCCATTCTCATGGTGTTGGAAAGGATCAGGTTATCTAAACAGTCTTTCACGGAAGAGGATGTGGAGTTTAGGATACGTCCGGAACCAAGGCGGCGCATGGACGGTAAGCAGGCACGGATCGTACGGATGTAAGAAAGCAGGCACATGTTAAATGCACCCTCCCATGCAGCATCGTCAAAGGAATCAAAGCTTCCCGGTTTCGGACCCGGACACATATTTACAAGAGCGTAAATATCTCCAAGTGTTTCCACTGTATGATCCACCAGTTTCTGAATATCTTCCGCAGAGTTCACATCACAGAGGAATGTCTCCGGACGGTTTCCGGTCTCTTTTTCGATCTCATCTCTTGTTGCATATAACTGATCTTTGAACGGTTCAGCAGTACAGATCATGACTTTCGCACCTTCTCTGGCCAATTCAGTGGCGATACCTTTGCCAAGTCCTGCTGCGGATGCCATACATAAAACAACCTTATCTTTTAATCCTAATTCCATAATGATTCTCCTTTACTTTTATGATGTTTGCTTTCCTTTGTTCTTTATTTATTACTGTTTCTCCGGATGCTTTTTCAGATCCACAACCGGGTTGACAAGCGGCTCCATCTTAAAGCCATTCGGGCCATAAATCCGGCACTCGGCTACGTCACCATCCTGGATATGGAACGCACGAGGGGTTCCTGTGGAAAGGACATCGCCTGCGTACCAGCCCTGAATGCTGCTGTGCAGGGAAACCAGTCTTGCAGGACGATGAGTCATGTTGTTCACGATATTCTTCGCGTATACTTCGCCGTTGAGAACACTCTGAACCTCCAGCTGAAGTACATCCGGCACCTCATCCGGGGTAACCATCTGCGGGCCGAACACGAAGAACGTCGGGAAATTCTTAACAATCGTCAGATACCTCGGGTTGCCGCTCACATAATCGTTTCCTTTCAGAATGGATTCCTCTGTCATATCCAGAACGGTCGTGTATCCCACAATGGCATCCTGCCAGTTTTCCTCAGAGACATCACGGCAATCCTTGCCCATGATAATTCCAAGCTCTGCTTCGGCAGTTGTTTTCTGGGCTTCTTTCAGAGCAGGCGTCTTGATTTCATCCCCGTGACCGATGAGGGTATCTGCCTGCTTAAAAAAGCTTCCCGGAAAACCGGTCGGTGCTGCAGAACCGATATCGCCGGCATGATCCACATAGTTTAATCCGATACCAAAGATTCGTTTCGGATTCCGATACAGCGGTGCATAAATTACATCCTCAGCCAAAACTACTCCCGGAAGCGTCTCCAGCTCTTCCTTTCCTCCTGCATTGTACCACTTGGTCAGCTCCGGAATCTCCTGGGCCTGGATCAACGCCATCATATCAGTTTTCCAATCGGTTCCTTTTTTCTCATTTAAGGTCTGAATTGGATAGATGCCTTTTTCTGTCACGATACCGGCAATTTCTGCTCCATTCCTTTTTATCGTTGCAAGTCTCATAAATCATCCTCCTTAGATCGACTGTGTCTTTTTCGGTTACGGTTCTTTACCGCTCCCTGTTTCTGACTTTACGATACCATTCCCGCCCCACAAATGTCCAACTCACGAATCCGTATACCTCTATAACCATTTGCTTATAAGGAAATCGTTATAGGGCGACTCCTATACACATTTGCTTATTGGTTCATACAAGTTTATCTATTGGATTTTCTTTCTGTCTGCCCAGTATAATGAACACACATCGATGATCATTCATCAAAACAAGAGAACGATAAAAACACTAGAACAAAGAAAGGAGATTTTATTTATGAAGAATCTCATCGCTGAACGCATGGACCGCCTGACTCCATCCGGTATCCGCAAAGTGAATGAAAAAGCCCTTGCCATGGAGCGTGAAGGAAAGAAGATCATCCACTTTGAGATCGGACGTCCGGATTTTGATACTCCCGAGTACATCAAAAAGGCCTGCATCGACAGTATTCAGGCCGGAGACGTGTTCTACACCTCCAACTTCGGAACCACTGAACTGAGAGAGGCCATTGCCTGGAAGTTTCGCACACAAAACGGTATAGACTATCAGGCTTCAGAAATCCTTGTCACCGTCGGTTTATCCGAAGCAGTCTACGCAGTCCTCTGCAGCATTTTGAATGAAGGAGATGAAATCCTGGTGCCGGATCCGGTATGGATCAACTATGTAAATGTTCCGAAACTCCTCGGAGCCGTTCCGGTTACCTATCATCTTTTAGAGGAAAATGATTATCAGATCGATCTGGAAGAGATCCGAAGCAAAATCACAGACAAAACAAAAGCAATGGTCATTATCACGCCGAACAACCCGACCGGCGGTGTTCTTGCCAAAGAAACTCTCGAAGAACTGGCAAAGATCGCAAAAGAACACGACATTACTGTGATTGCCGATGAAGTGTATGAACGCCTGATCTACGATGGCGAGCAGCATGTGAGCATTGCCTCTCTTCCGGGCATGAAAGAGCGCACCGTTACACTCAACGGTTTTTCGAAAGCGTACTCCATGACCGGATGGAGACTTGGTTATGCTGCAGCGCCTGAGGAGCTCATCAAAACCCTCAACAAGCTCCATCAGCATGCGACCACATGTGCAACCTCGTTCGTACAGAAAGCGGCTGTCACTGCAATTTATGAGGAAAAAGATGAGGTCAATGATATGGTAAAAGAATACCAGCGCCGCCGTGATTATGCGGCCGATGCGATCAATCAGATCGACGGTCTCAGCTGTAAGTGCCCAAAGGGTGCCTTTTACATTTTTATCAATGTCAAAGAACTTGGAAAGTCCTCTGCAGAGATCGCCTCCTATCTTCTCGAAGAAGCAGGCCTTGCATTTGTTCCGGGCGATGTGTTCGGTCCGGAAGGCGAGGGATATTTAAGAATGTCCTTCGCAAACAGCTACGATAATATCGTCGAAGGCTGTGAAAAATTAAAAGCAGCGATTGAAGCATTAAGAAATTAAGACCATTTACTACCTTTTGATAACACACTCCCCTATAAGACAGGACACCATACAGCCGGATTTCGAAACTGTATGGTGTCCTGATTTCATGTCGGTTGATTTTTCAAAATTTCTATACTACAATGATAAATACGAATCGTTTATCCGGGAGGTGCACGCGTGAAAAGCCGAAATTATGAATATGTAAATGCCATTTATCAGGAAGGAAGCTTCTCCAAGGCAGCTCAAAAACTGTTTATTTCCCAGCCGGCACTGAGCGCCGCGATCAAGAAACTGGAAAGCGAACTCTACGGCATCTCCTTATTCAACCGTGGTGTCAATCCGATCACATTAACTCCGGCTGGTGAGTATTATCTGACCTGTGCAGAAAAGATCGCAGAATTAGAAAATCAGTTGGACCAGCATTTTGCTTCCCTGGCAGGAATCCGCAGCGGTACCCTCAATCTGGGCAGTTCCTCCTATTTCTGCACCTATGTTCTGCCGGACCTGATCCACCAGTATATGCAGAAGAATCCTGACTGCACGATCAATCTGGTGGAGACGGATGTTTCCGATATGGAAGAAAAACTGAAGTCCGGTGCCCTGGATCTGATTATCGATGTAGAAGTTCTGGATCAGCAGATTTTCGAGTCTCTTGCGTTAGAAACAGAATACGTTCTGCTGGCAGTTCCGGCAGATTCACCGGTCAATCAGAAATTGCTTCCCTATCGCCTGACCTCGACTCAAATTCGCGAACGTTCCTTCCTCTCTGACGCGATTCCGGCCATCGACTTGTCGCTGATCGCTGAGGAACCTTTCTTGCTCCTTCGTCGAAAACATGATATGCATAAACGCGCAATGGATATCTGCAGAAATGCCGGCTTTGAACCAAAGGTCCGCCTGTATCTGGATCAGCTCCTGACGGCATACAACATCGCCAAAAGCGGAAAAGGCGTTACCTTTGTCCGCAATACGTTATTAGATTACGTAGAAGAGACAGACAAGCTTTGTTATTATAAACTGAGCGATGAGATGGCATCCAGAAAGATTTGGATCTCATGTAAGAAATATCCGGAGCCGTCTCCACTCGCTGATGACTTTATCAAATATATGCTCATATCAAAAATGCAGTAAGCCCTGAAAGCCTACTGCATTTTCTATTCTTACTTTTTGAATTTTTCTCCGTCTCGACCTGGACACTAGATCCGGTTCTTATCTCCCCACTCACACATACCATCCAAAAGCGGAATTAAAGATTTTCCGCGCTCTGTCAGACTGTATTCCACTTTCGGCGGAATTTGAGGATATTCTTCTCTATGGACAAGCTGGTCTGCCTCAAGTTCCTTTAAGGTCGAGCTTAATGTTTTATAAGATATATCACCGATATACTTTTTCATTTCATTGAAGCGGACCACTTCAAATTCCATAAGCGTATATAGGATCGTCATTTTGTATTTTCCGTTAATCAACGATAACGTGTAGCTAAAACCGGTCGTTCCTAAACTCTCTTTTGATATACATCTTTTTCCCATTTTATACTCTCCTTAAGGTAAGTATATTACCTAAATGTGCGTACTTGTTTTTAGTAGTGTTCTTGCTATATTTATAATATGAGCAACGAAAAAAGTCAACGCTCTCTACCATTCAAAAAAAGAAACGAGGTAATCACAATGAGAAAAACACTGAATATCACAGAAGGAATTTTCCCTATGCCGGTCTTAATGGTGGCAACCTATAATGAGGATGGTACCGTCAACGTCATGAACGCTGCCTGGGGCACCATGCAGTCCAGAAATACAGTAGCCCTCAAATTAACAGAAACACATAAGACAGTCAAGAACATCAAAGCAAGAGGCGCGTTTACCATCAGCATCGCCGATGCTGCCCATGTCACAGAAGCAGACTATTTCGGCGTTGAGTCCGGCAACAAAATTTCCGACAAGTTCGAAAAGAGCGGCCTCACTGCAAGCAAAGCCGAGCATGTAGACGCTCCTGTGATCAACGAATTTCCGCTCTGCTTAGAGTGTGAGTTTATCGAGTACCAGCACAACGAATACGGCTGCGGTGTCATTGGCAAAGTTGTCAACGTTACTGCTGCTGAGCACGTAATGGTCGATGACAAGCTTGACATGTCCTTAGTAAACGCCATCGCATTTGATCCGTATACTCACGGTTATTACAAGGTAACAGAAAGAGTCGGAGAAGCATTCAAAGACGGATTACAACTTAAAAAGTAAGAATACCCATCAAAAAGGTCTCTCAACAATGACAATGTCATTTAGTTTATGAAAAAAATCATTAAGTTAAGCAAAACACATCTTGAAATTTTTCTCACTAGTCGTGCAGACGTAGAAAAAATGAAAGTGTTTTTTCAAAACCACAGTCAGCAGACGTTATGAAATAAACGCAACTAGTCTGTTATAAGATGTAAAAAATGAATGTTGCTATTCTTCGGACTGATTTTTAAGAAAAGCTTAAAATGACACACTTACAGGAATCTGATATTATAAAGTCAATAGCAAATTTGAATTTTATGTTGTGAAAAAGATGTCTATTAACTTAGATATCTTTTTTTATGAAAAAATTATTGAAATTAAT
>JAFUMF010000214.1 GCA_017482945.1 Lachnospiraceae bacterium | reverse complement strand
ATGGCGAACAGCACCGATACAAACACCACCACAATGGCAGCCAGCACCGTCACCAAAGAGACCTCGAGCCGGATCGGCACACGATGTCTGAACCTGCCATAAAACTGTGCCACCAGCCGCATGATCGCAAAGAGTCCCGCAAAAACCAGCCAGATCATGGAAAACGCCGTTCCAATTCCGGAATACACAACAATAATTCCATAATAAACCAGACAGAACACTGCCAGAATTCCAAATAAAAATGCCATTTTCCAGACCTCCTCTCTGCGTCATTGTATATCCGGACTGCCTTAGTCCTCTTTCTTTCTCAGAATATCGTACTGATCGGCCTTTTCACTTAAGTCGATGTAAAGGACCTGCTTCGGATGCGGAGCGCTCTCCTGGCTTGCGCCTTCCTCTGTATAAATACCGCGTACCTCAGCCAGAACGTTTCTTCCATCCGGCTTCATGATCTCGATGGTCTCGCCCACAGAGAACTTGTTCTTCTGCTCGATCTTCGCAAAACCGCGCTCATCATTGCTTTCAACAGTACCCAGATAAATATAATTCTTCACATATGTGTTGCTGTCATAAATCTGTGTCTCGCTGGTCGGTTTGCCAAAATAGAAACCAGTTGTGAACTCACGGTATGTACACTTACCGATTTCTTCCTTATACCATTCCATGTTCGCCTTATATTTTTCCGGGCTCTCATTATAGTCATCAATGGCTTTTCTGTATGTTCTCGCCACAGTTGCCACATAAAGAGCGGTCTTCATACGACCCTCGATCTTAAAGCTGTCGATACCTGCCTCGATCATCTCCGGCACATACTCGATCATACAAAGATCTTTGGAGTTGAAAATGTAAGTTCCGCGCTCGTTTTCAAATACCGGAAGATACTCGCCCGGTCTTGTCTCCTCCTGAATCGCAAATTCCATATCATCGCGGAGAACGGAGCGCTGTCCCTCTTTTTCTGCCGCAAATACGTTGTATTTCCATCTGCATGGATGTGTGCATGCACCCTGGTTGGCATCACGGCCTGTAAAGAAGTTGCTGAGTAAGCAGCGGCCGGAGTAAGAAATACACATTGCTCCGTGCATGAAGCTTTCGATTTCCATGTCCTCCGGGATATGATCTCTGATCTCGCGGATTTCTTTTAAGGATAATTCACGTGCAGTTACCACACGCTTTGCGCCCATCTGATGCCAGAACAGGAATGTTCCCCAGTTTGTATTGTTTGCCTGTGTGCTGATATGGATCTCCATATCCGGGAGTACTCGTCTTGCAATGGCAAACACGCCCGGGTCCGAAATGATCAGCGCATCCGGTCCGATTTCTTTTAATTCCTCGAAATACTTCTCTACGCCCGGAAGATCATCATTGTGGGCAAGGATGTTTGCTGTGATGAACACACGAACGCCATGTTCATGGGCGAATTTAATTCCCTCTTTGATCTCCTCGTTTGTAAAATTCTTCGCCTTTGCACGAAGACCGAACGCCTCACCGCCAAGGTAAACGGCGTCCGCACCGAAAATAACTGCTGTTTTTAATACATCCAGACTGCCCGCCGGGATTAAAAGCTCTGTCTTTCTCATACTTATTTCCTTTCCTTTAAGACACTGATCGCCACACCGTCTCCGATCGGCAGGATCGTTGTCTCCAGATCTTCTCTATGTTTTAGCGTATAAAGATACTCTCTCATTCTCACATGGATCGTCCGGTCACGTCGTTCCACCGCATATCTGGATTCCACAATGGTTCCGTCCTGCAGAACGTTATCGGACATGAGGACACCGCCCGGTGCCAGAAGCCTTAAGATATCCGGCAGCCAGTGAATATACTGGCCCTTGGCCGCGTCCATAAAAATAAAGTCAAACTCCCCGGTAAGACCTGCAAGGATCTCTCCTGCATCGCCCTCCAGGAGTGTGATTTTCTCTTCCATTCCCGCTTTTTTAAAGTTCGCCTTCGCGATCGGAATTCTCTTTTCGAATTTTTCGATGGTCGTAATGTGGGCATTTTCCGGCATGACGCGGGTCATCAATAAAGCCGAATAGCCGACCGCAGTTCCGACTTCCAGAATGCGCACCGGCTGTTTCATGGCCACCATAGTTTTTAAAAGAGCAGCTGTCTCACGGCGGATGATCGGCACATAAGACTCCACTGCTTCTCTGGCAATTTCATCGCAGACTTCTCCGTCTCCGGAGTCCAGAGAATTGATATAAGCAGTAATTCTCTCATCAGTAATCATGATTATTCTTCTCCCTCAGGCACCTCACCCAGAAGGCCAATGATTTCTTTGGAGGTAAGGGAAGTGTTCAGTGTCCAGGTCCCTTCGATCACCTCATATCCATAGCAGATCGCCTGAATGGAAAATGCATTGTGGTCACGGATCAGTCCGATATCCTCCAACAATTTTCCCACATCAGAAATGGATTCCGTTCCATCCAGAGTCACCACTTTCTCGCTTCCCGGAGCTTTTTCCATTCCCGGCGCATAGAAAATACTGTGACCGAATTCATAACCCTTTCTCGCCCCCGTAAGCAGAAGCACGGCCACCAGCACATAGATAACAATTCGTCCTGAAATACTGATTACTGCCATACTGATTTTGTTGATTTCTTTTGTCACTCTGCTCATAACATTCCTCGGTTCTATTTTGGGGGAACCGAACCGTTCGGTCCCCCGTCACTTTCTTTCAAACTTCATCGCAGCTGTCCCGGTACCGGTCCAACTACACTTCCACTTCCATAATGATCGGTAAGATCATCGGACTTCTCTTGATCCGCTTCCATAAGAAATCACTTAAGCTGTCGCGGATGATATTTTTGATCTTGCCCCAGTCTGTCACATGTCTGTCGAGACAATCCCAGACTGCCTGATCAACCACTTCCTGAGCCTCTTCCATCAGATCCTCAGACTCTCTCACATAGACAAAGCCTCTGGACACGATATCCGGGCCGGAAAGTAACTGGTTGGAGTACTTCTCAAGAGCCAGCACAACGATAATGATACCATTCTGGGCCAGGTTCTGTCTGTCGCGGAGCACGATATTTCCAACGTCTCCGACACCAAGTCCATCCACAAGAACTCCGCCGGACTGTACCTGGTCAATGACCTGGGCACCGCTCTCACCGATTTCCAGCACATCGCCGGTGTGGAGCATCATCACATTTTCCTTCGGGATCCCAAGGGCCTCAGCCAGTTCCTTCTGCGCCATACGGTGGCGGAACTCGCCGTGGATCGGGATGGAATACTGCGGGCGTACCAGAGAATAGATCAGCTTGATTTCTTCCTGACACGCATGTCCCGATACGTGAGTATCCTGAGAGATCACTTTTGCGCCTTTCATAGATAACTCATTGACAACTCTGGACACTGCCTTCTCATTTCCCGGGATCGGTGTGGAGCTTAAAACGACCACATCTCTCGGTGTAATGGAAACTTTTCTATGCATGGAGGACGCCATTCTGGATAAAGCCGCCATGGACTCACCCTGACTTCCTGTTGTGATCAGTACGGTATCTTCTTCGTTGTAATTCTTAAGCTGCTCGATGTCAATTAATGTACCCTCTGGGATATTGATGTATCCCAGTTCCTGGGCGGTTCCAATGACGTTTACCATGCTGCGGCCTTCCACAACGACCTTACGGCCATACTTGCACGCCGTATTGATCACCTGCTGCACACGGTCCACGTTGGATGCAAAGGTTGCCACGATGATGCGGTTCTGTTTATGCTCCGCAAAAATCGCGTCGAATGTCTTTCCTACTGTTTTCTCAGACATGGTAAAACCAGGTCTTGTGGCATTGGTAGAATCACACATCAGCGCAAGAACGCCTTTTCTTCCAAGCTCTGCCAGTCTCTGTAAATCGGTCACATCTCCGAATACCGGAGTATAGTCAATCTTAAAGTCACCGGTGTTCAAAATCACGCCGGCCGGTGTGAATACGGCAAGTGCTGCTGCGTCTTCGATACTGTGGTTCATCTTAATAAATTCCACACGGAAACATCCAAGATTGATGGACTGTCCGTGTTTTACCACTCTCCGCTTCACATTTTTAAGCATATTATTTTCTTTTAATTTATGGTCGATCAGGCCAATGGTCAGCTTTGTACCATAAACCGGAGCGTTGATCATTTTCAGCACATAAGGAAGCGCACCGATGTGGTCCTCATGTCCGTGGGTGATTACGAAGCCTTTCACCTTGTCGATATTGTCCATTAAATAAGTCACGTCCGGAATTACCAGGTCAATGCCCAGCATATCATCACTCGGGAAAGCGAGGCCGCAGTCCATGACAATGATCGTGTCATCGTACTCGATGGCGGTCATGTTCATTCCGATCTGCTCCAGACCTCCCAAAGGGATGATTTTGACTTTGCAGTCATTCGTTTCTAAAATTTCGTTCACGTTCAAACCTCCGTTATTGTTCCGTTCCTGTAGTCCTAATCTTCGTGCGTATCTTACGTTCCGTTCATAAAGGGGGCCAAAATTTTTCTTATTTTGTAAATGCTCAGACGAATTTATCTGACTGATTATTTCTCGATGTCGACATCATCCAGGAGTTCATCAAAAATCTTCATCAGACCTTCCAGTTCTCCCTCGTTCTCCACAAATTCATAAAGAGCATCTGCATCGCCTTCCTCAGACATATCTCTTAAGATATAGCAGTCTGCCTCTTCCTCATCATCCTCTGCGTCAGTCACAAGAAGATAATTTCTTCCATTTAACTTTGTTTCTTCCAATACGTAGAATTCGATTGTCTGGTCTTCATCTACTAAAGTAATTTTCCTCTCTTCCATCATGTTCTCCTATTCATTCTCTGTCTGTAACGGTTCAGACTGGGTACTCAGCCGGTCCAGATATCCCTGGAGGATCAGACAGGCAGCAACTTTATCGATCACAGCCTTTCTGTTCTCTCTGCGGACACCAGATTCCATAAGAACTTGTTCTGCAGCAACTGTTGTGAGGCGTTCATCCCAGTAAACCACTGGGAGTCCTGTGCGGCGTTCCAACATGGTTCCGAACTCTTTTGTCTTCTCCACGCGCTCGCCTTCTGTGTTATTCATATTTTTCGGGAGTCCAAGCACAATCGTCGAAACCTCGTATTCCTTTACGATTTCTTCGATTCTTGCGCAGGTTTTTCTCAGTTTATTCTCATCTTTTCTCTCGATGGTCTCGACACCCTGGGCTGTCAAAAGGAGTCCATCACTCACAGCGACTCCAACCGTTCTGGAGCCGAAGTCAAGTCCAAGTATTCTCATTCGTTTATCCTTTCAGATGGGATTTTCTATTTTTTTACATGACAAAACCAGCTGGATCCTATCTTCCCCCAACTGTCTGCCTTTGTACTTTATATATCAGACAGAGGCATGTCCCCTGTCTGATATTGTTCCCCCATCGAATCCTACTTATAACAGTTCACCTACTGAACAGTTACTCCTACTTCAATCTCGTTTCGATATAGTTTTCCATAAGTTCTTCCAGAATTTCATCACGCTCTACCTTCATAATCAGGCTTCTGGCGCTCTTATGGCTCGTGATATACGTCGGATCGCCGGACATAATATATCCTACGATCTGATTGATCGGATTATAACCCTTTTCAGTCAGGGCTTCATAAACATCATGAAGGACCTGGCTTACCTGCAGTTTTTTCTCATCCTGTACAGCCTTAAAATATTGTGTATTACTGATATCGCCCATAAATGTCCTCACGTCCTTTAGTTGCTACAGTCTATTCTACCCCAATTTCTACTTTTCCGCAAGATAAATGACTTCATCTGTCAAGAATTCTTTCATGATTCCGGAAACAAAGCAGTTTTTCGCGATTTCCGGTCTTGTTTCGTCGAACGGAACCACGACCTTCACATATTCCTTGGTATGGCCGATCATGTAACGCTCGCCATTTATGGTCACCGGCTCCTCTAACAGTACTTCTGTCTCGATTCCCAGGAAGGATGCGCGGTAATTCTTAGACATCTCTGCCTCCAGCGCCAAAAGCTCTGCACTGCGGATACCCTTGATCTGCTCCGGGACCTGATTCGGCATCTTGTCCGCTCTTGTTCCGGCACGTCTGGAATACTTGAACACATGCATCTCGTAGAAATTGACTTTCTGTAAGAATTCTTTTGTTGTAGCAAATTCTTCTTCTGTCTCGCCTGCAAAACCTACGATCACGTCGGTGGTGATGGCCGGATTCTTGAAATACTTTCTCAGGATCTCACAGCGGGAATAGTAATCGTCGCAGGTGTAGTGGCGGTTCATTCTCTTTAATGTCTCATCGCATCCGCTCTGTAAGGATAAGTGGAAATGCGGACAGATCTTCTCCATCTGAGACAGCTCCTTTGCAAACTCCTCTGTGATCACACGCGGCTCGAGAGAACCGAAACGGATTCTCTTCACGCCTTCGATCTCATGGAGAAGCTTGATCAAATATAAGAAATCGATGTTCTCATCTTTGAAATCCACGCCGTAGGAGCTTAAATGGATACCGGTCAGAACGATTTCCTGATATCCATTGGCAGTCAGTGCCAGCACTTCCTCTACCACGTCCTCCGGACGGCGGCTTCTTACGCGGCCTCTTGTGTACGGAATGATGCAGTAGCTGCAGAACTGGTTGCAGCCATCCTGTACCTTGATGAAGGCACGGGTGTGGTCGGCCTGTTTTGCGATGTGGAGTGTTTCGTATTCGTTGGTCGCGGAGATATCGATGATGGACTCCGTAACTTCCTTACC
Organism: Lachnospiraceae bacterium; assembly: GCA_017482945.1. Lineage (GTDB taxonomy): Bacteria > Bacillota > Clostridia > Lachnospirales > Lachnospiraceae > Pilosibacter. Next base: position 398 of record JAFUMF010000214.1, on the reverse strand, counting down.
TGCAAGACACTCCTCTAAAAGCGGGATCAAGTCCGCTTTTTTGTTGTTTCCGATGATGAGGTCGATGGCCTCGTCTTCTTTTAACTTCTCGCCAGCCGCCTGAACATAGCATCCGGCCGCAACAACGACTGCGTTCGGGTTCTTGGCTTTTGCTCTGTGGAGCATCTGGCGGGATTTTTTATCTGCCATGTTCGTAACAGAACATGTATTTATAATATAGACATCTGCCTGGTCTTCAAAATCTACGATTTCATAGCCTGCTGCCTCTAACAGCTGCTGCATGGCTTCGGTCTCGTAGGAGTTAACTTTACATCCCAGGTTGTGCAATGCCGCTTTTCTCATTCTTATTCTCCTGTCTAAAAATCGAATTAAAGTATTGACTTTTTTTTCATGTTCCT
>JAFUMF010000213.1 GCA_017482945.1 Lachnospiraceae bacterium | reverse complement strand
GTCTGGTATAGTTAAGGTAGAATAAATCGCTGGATTTTGTGGCGGATCTTATATGTTTTAGAAAGAGAAGATTGAAACTCAGTATCTTGTAGTCATAGATTTTTTTTGTGCGAGGAGGAAGATTATGAAAAAGAATGGACGGACAAAGAAAGCCGCGCTGGAGGCAGCTGCATTGTGCGCGGCCTTGGGGGTATTTTTGACTGGTTGTGGGATCGGCGAGGATCTGAACGATACAAAATCAGCAGGAACAAAAAATGGAGATACCAATATACAGATAGAAGCTCCAGGGAAAATAACTGCAGAGGCTTTGGCGGAATATCCGACGGAGCCTGTATTTCAGGAAGACGGAGAACAGTGGGATTATGCGCGGGCAAAGCGAGAGATGATCACGGAAGAATTTGCTGCGGCTTATGGGGATTTCGCCGTGAAAACTTCTGTAGAGCTTTTGAAAGGCAGTTCCGAAAACATGGCCTATTCACCGCTCAGCCTCTATTATGCTCTTGCACTGGCCTGTGACGGCGCAGAGGGCGAGACCCAGGAAGAAATGCTAAAGCTTCTGGGCTATGAGGACGCAAGAGAGCTGGCGGCAGACTGTAAGAGCTCATTCGAGGGGCTTTACTATGTGCCAAATGAAGAAAATAACAAACCGAACGAGTGGGGCGAGTATTCTGCCGAGAGCAGGTATTCTCTGATGATCGCCAATTCTCTCTGGGCAGACGATGCGCTGACATTGAAGGATGAGTTCGCGGAGCGTGCTGCGGCAAATTTCTATGCTGATGTGTTTAAAGGTGATCTGCAGTCGGCGGAAACCGCGAAAATGAAATCTGAGTGGGTGAGCGAGCGGACACATGGACTGATCACACCGTCAGAGCAGCCGGCGAATGATCAGACGGTTCTTTCTATTATCAATACCATTTATTTTTACGACGAATGGATCACCAGATTTGATAAAGAAAGAACAGAGCCATATCTCTTTACCTGCGAAGACGGAACCAAAGTCACATGTGATTTTATGAATATGATTCAGAGTTCCTCCGGTTTTAGACGCGGTGAGAACTTTACTGCATCCACATTATCTTTGAAAAACGGCAGTATGGTCTTTGTTCTTCCGGATGAAGGCGTGGATGTTCATGAGCTGGTGAACGATGCCGAGACTCTGGCGGCGGCCATCGGTGACGGCGGAGACAGTTTATTTGGCAAAGTGACATGGAAAGTTCCTAAATTCTCCTATGGAAGCGATATGGAGCTGGCTGATATGCTGAAAACGCTTGGCATGGAACAGGCATTTGCTGAGTCTGCGGATTTTTCCGGAATCGCGGATGATTCGCCGTTGTTCATCTCCAATGTAAAACAGAATGCTCATATCGGAATTGATGAGAATGGGGTGGAAGGTGCGGCATTTACAGAAATCATGTACGCAGGAGCGGCACTTCCGAAGGATGAGGCAGAGATGATCCTGGACCGTCCGTTCCTCTATGTTGTGAAAAACAACGGACAGATCGTGTTTATGGGAATTTGTGAGAATCCGTCCAATGGGAATGTGGATGAATCGAGACGGATTACCTTTGTCTGCGAAGAAAATACGGAAGATTAGCACTGCCATACATTGGAACTTGACGAAAGGTGTTTGAACTGTTACTATATAAATAGAACAAACACAACAAATCAAACAACGAAAGACGGTGAAATGATGATACTTAAAATTGATTTTGAGAGCGAAGAGGCCCTGTATATACAGCTTTGTAACCAGATCATCATGGGAATCGCAACGGATATGTTACATGAGGGCGACAGTCTGCCGTCGGTGAGACAACTGGCAGACGAGATCGGTATTAACATGCATACGGTCAATAAAGCATATGCTGTGTTAAGGCAGGAAGGTTTCCTGCGTCTGGACCGAAGGCGCGGCGCGGTCGTGGCGCTGGATATGGATAAACTCCGGGCCTATGCGGAGATGAAGGAGAATCTTGCGTTAATTATCGCGAGAGGAATCTGCAAAGACATCGGGCGCGACGAGGTCCATGTTCTGGTGGACCAGATTTACGATGAGTTTTGCGGCAAGAGGAGATAAGTAAGGAGGAGCAGTATGCTTTGCGAGCAGTGTAGAAAAAGAGAAGCCACGGTGAAGTATGTGGAAGTGGTGAATGGCGTGAAAACGGAGCATAATCTCTGTGGACACTGTGCGGCGAGACTGGACATCGGCCCGTTTTCGGCGATGTTTGAGGGAGAGTTTTCTCTTGCCAGTCTGCTTTCTGGGCTTCTCGGAATTCAGGATACAGAAAAAAAGGACGGAAAACTGGCGGGAGTGGTATGCCCGTCCTGTGGAACGACCTATGAAGACTTTGTGGAGGGAAGCCGGTTCGGATGTGCCGATTGTTACAGCGTGTTCGGCCCACTCCTTGGAGAAAATATCAGGCATCTTCAGGGCAGTGAAAAGCACGTAGGAAAACGTCCGGGCAATATCGTGCGGGCGCAGATCCAGAGGGAAGAACAGGCAAGCGTCGGCGATGGAAATGACACCCAGAATGGAGATATCATCCGCTCCCTCACAAAAGAGGAGCAGATCCGGCTCCTGCAGACGAGACTGAAAGATGCTTTACGGCGTGAAGATTACAAAGAGGCAGCGGCACTCCGTGACGAGATCCGCAGCCAGAAAGAGGAGACGGAGTAGAATGGCGAAATGGTATGATGTACCGGGTAACATGGATTCCAACGTGGTATACAGCCGGATCCGCCTGGTGAGAAACTGGGCAGATTATCCGTTTCCCGGAAAAATGACAAGAGAGCAGAGCCTGGAATTGACTGGACAGCTCTGTGAGAGAATAAAAGATGTTGGCTCTGTGGAAGGACTGAAAATCCGCTACGGAAATCTTCACCAGATCACAGACCTGGAAAAAAGAGCACTTTTAGAGCGGAGAGTGATCAACAGAAGCCTTGTAAAAAAGAGCGATCCGGCGGGACTTTTCTTATCGGATGATGAGCGCGTCAGCATCGCGATCAATGGCGACGACCATATCAGGATCCAGGCCATTGAAAAGGGACTGAATCTTTCGGAGTGCTACCGAATCGCTAACGCGGCAGATGATTACATCAGTGAGCAGATCGAGTATTCCTTTGACGAGAAATACGGCTATCTGACGGCATTCCCGACCAATGTGGGCACAGGACTAAGAGCATCTGTGATCGTTCATCTACCGATGTTATCGAGAAAAAAGAACTTCAACAGTCTGGTGGCTGACATGGGCCGCTTTGGAACGATCATCCGCGGCGTGTTTGGCGAAGGCAGTGAGAATTATGGTTCCCTCTACCAGGTGTCCAATCAAAAAACACTGGGCCAGACAGAGAAAGATATTGTAGACCTTGTATACAAGGCAGCAGCCGAACTGGATGCCCAGGAGAGAAGGCTGAGAAAAGAGGCGTTAAAGCAGCGCCCGGTGGCATGCGCCGATGAATGTTACAAATCCTACGGTGTGTTAAAATACGCAAGACGCCTGACTGGAAAAGATTCCATGGAATTTTTGTCCCAGATCATGGCAGGCGTGACCGATGGAATCTTAGTGACGGATGAGCCTTGTTCCATCTATTCGCTGGTGATCGGAAGCCAGCCGGCAAATCTTCTTGGCCGGGCGGAAAGACCGTTAAGTAAAGAAGAACTGGAAGTCGCGAGGGCGGATTTCCTTCGTGAAAAACTTCCGGAAATCCATTAACAGGAGGAAAAGACTGAAATTATGGAGCGATATACTGAAAAAGCCAAGGAGGCGCTGATCCTGGCCGGTGAGGCGGCGGAGGACCTCGGTTCCAGAACCGTCGGAACAGAGCATCTCCTTGTTGGACTGATCGAGGAAGGAAGCGGAACAGCAGCAAAGGTCCTGGAGGCCAATGATGTGAAGCTTGAGCGTGTGCTCGAACTGGTACAGAAGCTGGTTTCTTCCTATCAGAATACAAAACTGCGTGAAAAAGAGGGCTATACCCCGAGTGCAAGGCGTGTGCTGGAAAACAGCTACCGCGAGGCGGTGCGTTTCCGTGCGCCGTTGATCGGAACCGAGCATATTTTGATGGCTCTGCTGAAAGAGGTGGACTGCGTGGCGATCCGCCTGTTAAATACCTTGAATATTAATATCCAGAAGATTTATATTGATCTTCTTTCTGCCATGGGCGAAGATGGTGCAGCAGGAAAGGAAGACCTGGCACAGGGCCGCCAGATGAAGGGTCAGAATGTAGCGACTCCGACTCTGGACGAGTACAGCCGCGACCTGACAGCGCTTGCAGCCCAGGGAAAACTGGACCCTGTCATCGGCAGAGAAAAGGAGATCCAGCGTGTGATCCAGATCTTAAGCAGAAGAACCAAGAACAATCCGTGTCTCATCGGTGAGCCGGGTGTCGGTAAAACTGCGGTGACGGAAGGTCTGGCCCAGATGATCGCATCCGGTGTTGTCCCGGAGACGATCAAAGGAAAACGCGTGGTGATCATGGACCTCTCCGGCATGGTGGCCGGTTCCAAGTACCGCGGCGAGTTTGAAGAGAGGATCAAAAACGTATTAAAGGAAGTCAGTGAGGCAGGAAATGTTCTTCTGTTTATCGACGAGATCCATACGATCATCGGTGCCGGCGGTGCAGAAGGCGCTCTGGATGCGTCCAATATCATGAAACCGTCGCTGGCCCGCGGTGAGATCCAGTTAATTGGTGCAACGACCATCGACGAGTATAGAAAATACATCGAAAAGGATCCGGCGTTGGAGCGCCGTTTCCAGCCGGTGACAGTAGAAGAGCCGACGGAAGAAGAGGCGATCGCGATCTTAAAAGGCCTCCGCCCGAAATATGAGGAGCACCACAAGGTGACAATCACAGATGCGGCGATCAAAGCGGCAGTCCAGATGTCCTCCCGCTATATCAATGACCGTTTCCTTCCGGATAAGGCCATTGACTTGATCGATGAGGCATCCTCCAAGGTGCGTCTCACTGTCTTTGTGGAGCCGAAGGGCATCCGCGAGATGGAAGAGGAAATCAAAGCTCTGGAGAAAGAAAAAGAGAATGCCATCAAGTCTGAGGCATACG
>JAFUMF010000212.1 GCA_017482945.1 Lachnospiraceae bacterium | reverse complement strand
CGTGGGGAACAGATTGTCCTTTGTCGCGCTCACATAGCCTGCCGGTTTGTGAAGCAGATAGTAGACGAGCCCGCGGTGGGCAATCGATTTTCCGTTTACCGCGATAACGTCGCCGGTCTCATCAATTTTCTGTTCGGGACCTTTTGCGGGTACACCGTTTACGGTGACAGATTTTTTGCGGATCATGTTTTTTACTTCGCTGCGCGTGCCCACACCGGCATCGGCCAGAAATTTGTCCAGACGGGTCATGAGGAACTCCTTTTTTACGTATATCAAGATAAAAACAGTTTACAATAAAATGGAGAAAAACTCAAGAGATTTACATGAGGAAGGTGATTTGAAGGTCGTTCAAATAAAAATGAAAAAAAGGTGAATTGTAAAACTAAATTCTACTTTGAAAGCTTAACTTCCACTTTGCAGAAGTAAATTCTACAAAAAGCAATAAATTAGAGATTTGCTATATGAAATTCTTGAAATCTGAGTTAAAATAGCCGTAAAAGCTGTGGCTTTGGAGATTTTATTGCATGCCGAGCGGAGATCGAATTTACGTGTGATTTTTTGTGTTGAGTAAATTCCACCTCTGGGGAGAGTTTCTGCGATGATGGTTGCAATCGATTTCCTACCCAGCTTTTTTGGTTATAATGATGTAATTATTTTAATAATTCAGGACTTAAGATGATCTCATCAGCAGGGATTTGCTGTAGATGAAATGTATCCAAAAGCTCCTTGCCGTACTGGAATGCAAAAACCTCATAAGGACTTTTGTTTCCCAGTTTCTTTCGTGCATAAGAATTGATGTGGCTCATCATGAGATTAATCTGTTCTTGTGTATACTGGCCAATATCGGTTCCCTTCGGAATGATCCGGCGGATCAGCTCATGGTTGTTTTCGCAGCTGCCTTTTTGATAAGGAGCACCGGCGTTGCAGTAAAACATCTTAGTGCGAGGATTCCCCTGGGCATCCAGTTCGATAGCGGAAGGATTCGAAAACTCACTTCCGTTATCTGCTAGCAAAACAGGGAAGAGTTCCATGAAGATATCCGCGCTCAATTCGATATACAGTCGGTTGAAAATATCAATCACGGACTGCGAATCATTGTGCTGACGGAGAAATGCAAGCTGCAGTCCCTGCTCCACGAAATGAATGGTCAGAAGAACAGCCCCGCCTTTCACACCCTCTACCGAATCAATCTGCCGGATCGCAGCATCCGGATGCTGCTTCACATACTCCTGGAAGCAGGAAAAATCGCGGCCAATACGGCAGGATTTGTCCACTTTGATATTTTGGGAAACATTCTTTCTGGGTCGCATACGGACGGTACGCGGCATATCGATGTTTCTGGCGGTAAAGAGCCCGTTGTTGACGTAAGAATACAGAACTCTTTCCGATTTCATGAGTTCATCTGTATGATGGACTGCGATGTGGTGAAGGGACTGTCCTTGCATTAACAACGGGGAAACGATATCATCGAGCCGTTTCAGCTCGCTCTCCGAGAGGGCAAAGCCAGAGCGGGATTCGCTTCTGACCTGCTCGTATTCCTTTTGTGCATAAGCGGCCTTGTACAGACGTTTTTCCAAAGAGCACTTATTCCGGTCGGGACATCCGTTGCAGACGTAAGGCGGTTTATCAAGCTTCGGGCAGACGTATTTCTCATAGAGGATACAGGAAGAGGTACATTTGCCACAGGACCAGCAGTAGCGGTTCTGCTGGGCGGGACAATTCTGACAGATTTTTTGAGCAGAACACTGGCGTTCAAGAGCCAGTCGGCAGTCATTGAAGGCTCTGCCATAAGTCCCTGTTTTCTCATAGCATAAGTGATTTTTGATCTCTTTGGAAATAGTGGTACAGTCTTTGCCCAGAAATCTGGCAATGGCTTTAAAGCTTTCGCCTTCATTCAGTTTAGTTTCAATGGAGAAACGTGAATCGAGTGTTAAATGTTTTTGCTTGTTCATAAAGTTTTCCTTCCTGCTGGGAGGAAACAACCATATTTATACAGAAGAGTATAACAGAAAGTTCGGAAGAATTAAATTCTACCATGAGAAAGTTTCTTGTTTGCATGATTTAATTCCACAGAGGGGTGGAATTTACTTTTGCAATTGAGTAATTTCTTAAAAAACCACTTGCAATCTTGAAAAACCTGTGCTAAAATGTCATATTGTAATAAATTGTACATCCTTGCTCCTTCCAAGTGAAGGGGCCAGAGTCCAAAAGGAGGTAAGAAAGCATGAACAAGTATGAATTGTGTGTTGTTCTCAGCGTAAAGCTGGAGGACGAGGAGAGAGCAGCTGCCCTGGAGAAGGTGTAGAAGTATATCGCTCGTTTCGGTGGTGTTGTGACCAACGTAGATGAGTGGGGTAAGAGAAAGCTCGCTTACGAGATTCAGAAGATGAAGGAAGGCTTCTACTACTTCATCCAGTTCGATGCTGATGCAGCATGCCCTGGCGAACTTGAGCAGCGTCTTCGCATTCAGGAACCTGTTATCAGATATCTGTGCGTAAAGCAGGAAGCGTAACGTAACGAGAAAAGAGGAGATTTTATGAACAAAGTTATTCTCATGGGAAGATTGACCCGAGACCCCGAGGTTCGTTATTCACAGGGAGAGCGCCAGATGGCGATCGCCCGTTATACTTTGGCCGTTGACCGTCGTGGCAGAAGAGATGCCGGACAGGATGCGCAGGCGGATTTCATTCGCTGTGTTGCGTTTGACCGCGCAGCTGAGTTTACTGAGAAGTATTTCCGTCAGGGAATGCGTGTACTCGTAGAGGGACGTATTCAGACCGGAAGCTATCAGGACAAGGACGGTAAGACCGTTTACACGACCGATGTGATCGTGGAGAATCAGGAGTTCGCAGACAGCAAGGGTGCGTCCGCAGGAAATGATGGCTTTGCAAACCAGAGCTACGCTAATCAGGGTGGACAGCGCTACAGT
>JAFUMF010000020.1 GCA_017482945.1 Lachnospiraceae bacterium | reverse complement strand
CTCCCATGTCTGGCCGTTATTTACCGCAAGCTCCATAATTGTCAATATGTCTTTTCTGCTGAGGCCCAACATCGGATTGATGTCCTCCATCACGACCTTAGGATTCTTCGCCTGGGCAAACTCCAGCAGATAATCGTTATAAACAATCTCACTGTCAACAATAACGCCGTCCATGTCAAAGATGGCAGCACGGATTGTATGTTTCTCCATTTTGATTCTCCTATATTTCAAATTATCATATTCCAATTGAAAAGCGGCTGCAAAAACTCACAGCCGCTTATATTCTATCATGTTCTCAAATTTCATGCAATACTGCAAAACTAATCCTCAAGGAGCCCCAGATTCTCCAGATAGTCGATAATGCAGGCTACACAGCCATCGGTTCCGACTTTTGCTGAGTTCAGCATCAGATCATAATTCTCCAGTGCCTCCCAGTCTTTTCCGGTAAAATATCTGTGGTAGTCCCTGCGCTCCTTATCCATTCGCTTGATATTTTTGAGGATTTCGTCTTCCTCATAATATCCCTTCTGACGGATTCTTTCGATCCTTGCGTCCATATCTGCATAGATGAACACGCGCACCAGATTTTCTGTGCCCGCCAACACATGGTCCGCACAGCGGCCAATAAACACACAGGACTGCTCCTGGGCCAGTTTTCGGATCACGGAGGACTGGAACCGAAACAGATTATCGGAAGATACCAGATCATTTCCAAGGGACGGAGATGTATTTTCCGGGACCATGGACTGCACGATTTTATAGAGCAGCTTCTTTCCTGCCCTCTCATCAGCCAAATGGAAATAGCTCTCCCTGATTCCACTCTCATTGGAAGTCATTTTCAGGATTTCCTTATCATAAACCTCTAGACCAAGCTGTTTTCCAAGCTTCTTTCCAACTTCGGCACCACCGCTGCCATACTGGCGACCGATCGTAATGATAAATTTCTTTTTTTCCATACCGATGCCCCCTCTTCTGTCTTCTTCCTGAAATCCACACACAGCCACGGCCAAACGTCCTGCATTGCTCCGCTTCGCCCACTCCCGTTTGCACCTTTCAGTTTCTATCATCATACCACATTTAGCGCTTAATTTTAAGTCTTTTTCTCTTGTTTTTATAAGTTTTCAAAACTTTTCTCTTCTTCCTTCTTTTATGTCCGCACAATCAACGTATCAAATCCCTGCCTTCTTAGCTGCCGCTCTCGCTCGATGGCGTTATTCAGATCCCGGAATGCTCCCGACCGAACATAGAAAAGACCGTTCTTTGCGATCATGTGTCCCTCGAAACCATGCTCCCGAAGCTCGCGAAGTTCCTCCTCCGCATACTCTCTGCGCCTGAAAATTCCGACCTGCACCACATAATATCCCGGCACTTCTCCCGATGCTTGCTGCTGTTGTTCCACCTCATCAAAAGTCTTTACGATTCCGTCCGCAATGGCATCCGCCGTTGCCGCCATGTTTGCATCGAAAAATGCATTATCCACGGGATTGTCGATAAAACCGGCCTCAATTAAAACCGCCGGCATTCTGGTCCTCCGAAGGACCACCAGTCCCGGCCGCTCATTGACGCCAAGGTCCGGCCATCCGATGTTCCTGAGCTCTGTATTGATATTTTCCGCCAGAAGCCCCGATGTACCGTTCCTCGAATAAACAAGCGTCTCAATCCCCGATGCAGTCCCCGGCACCGGCATGGCGTTCCTGTGGATGGAAACAAAAAAGTCCGCATTTGACTGGTTGCCCATGGCAGCCTTCTCATAAGGCGAATCATAGACATCATTGACTCTCGTATATTCCACCTGAACCCCGCGCCGCTCCAGCGCATTTCCCACATCAAAGGCAAGCTGAAGTGTATCATCCTTTTCTCTTCTTCCCTCGAAAACCGCCCCCGGTTCCACGCCGCCGTGTCCGGCATCTATGATCACTGTTCTGGCCATAAAATTCCCTCTTTCTATTGGTCTCATGCTTTATCATATGTGAACCAAAAGAAAGACGTTCAAAGCAGGCAGATATAAACAAAACCGCCTGACAGCATTTTTCCACTGTCAGGCGGTTTTTTCTTCTACATATTCACAATATTTCGATCAAAATTAAGAATAAATATGTGGTTTCACATCTGCCGGGATCAGGCACTCATATTTCTGTCCGCGCATTCTCTTTGCGAACTCTTCTTTCGCCTTCTCGATCAGCTCCGGTTTCTCTGTCAGTGTCATTGCCGCATCCGCAAGAACCTCTGCTGCCAGAATCGCTCCCTTTAATGCGATGGTGGATTTACCCTGACCGGTCCACTGCCAGCTGTGTGCGCCTGCACCATGGCTGTAGCATGCGGTGGAGATCTGTGCAGTCGGAAGTACCCAGCTTACGTCACCAACGTCTGTGGAACCCGGTTCGCATGCCTCGTAGTGGATTCTGTCAACAAAGATATCACAAAGCTCAGACTGCTCAATATTGTCTTTCAGAGCCATAATATCGACCACAGCACCCGGAACATTATTTAATGTGTTCTCAAGCGGGAAGGAATCCTTAAACTGTTTTGCATAGGCACGCTCTTCTGCTGTATACTCCGGAATACCGATCTTCAGGAAGGATTCTTTTAATACATCCTCAAGCGCAAAGTTCGGAAGTGTATCATAGAGACCTTCATCAAAAATAATATCCACAGTTGTACCTGTGATCATTGCTGCACCTCTTGCCACGTCACAAACACGCTCATAAAGTGCTTTTACCTTCTTCGCACTTGTGGAACGGATCAGATATTTTACGCGCGCCTCAGCCTGAACCACGTTCGGGGATTCTCCGCCTGTTTTTACGATCGCATAGTGAAGACGCTCAGTCGGCTCAATGTGCTCTCTTAAGTAGTTTGCACCAACGTCCATGATCTCAACTGCATCGAGGGCACTTCTTCCAAGGTGCGGAGCTGCTGCCGCATGGGAAGATACGCCATGGAAGTCGAAGAATGCCTGGATACAAGCCTGGCTGGAGCCTGTTGTTACCATATGGAAGTTATCCGGATGCCATGTGAGAGCCACATCTGCATCATCAAAGAAGCCTGCTCTTGCAAGATAAGCCTTACCGCTGCCGCCTTCCTCAGCCGGGCATCCGACGATTTTTACCGTACCAGAAACGCCCTTCTCCTGTAAATAATCCTTATAAAGCATTGCCGCGCCGATGGCACCTGTTCCTAAGAGGTGGTGTCCGCAGCCATGTCCCTGCTCTCTCTCCTCAAGCGGGGAGTATTCGCATACATCTGCAGCCTGGCTCATACCATGGAGCGCATCGTACTCAGCAAGGAAGCAGATCACCGGTTTTCCGCTTCCATAAACACCAACGTAAGCAGTGTCCATATCTGCGATCGGAGTCTGGACCTCAAATCCTTCTTCTTTTAAAAACTCGACCATACGTGCACAGGATTTGTGCTCCTCGAACATTGTCTCGGAATAGCCCCAGATATCGCTAAGAAGAGAATATAATTTCTCCTGATAATCTTTTTTCATCATTCTTCCTCCAGAAAATATAATTTTCCTTAGTATAACACAAAGCCGGGGATTTGTCTTCCCCGGCTTTGCATATTTTTTCAATATTTTCGTTTTTTATGTATAAACATTCAATTTCCGGATGATCAATCCTGAACCTGCACGCCTCTCGGTCCCACATGGGTGGCGAATACGATCTGGGTGCTTGTTTTTCCGAATTTCTGAAGCTGGCCTAAGAACTGGTCAAGCTGCATGGTACTCTCGAACGCAACTTTCATCATAACAGAATATTCGCCGGTCACACTGCTGCACTCCAAAATGTTCGGAATCGTCTCTGCGTATTTATAGAATTTCTGTTTATCTTCCGGCATAACGTTTAAATTAATGAACGCGATGATGTGGTAGCCAAGCTTCATCGGATTCACCTGAGCCTGATAACCTGTAATCACATTGTCCTTCTCTAACTTCTCAATTCTCGCAGACACCGCCGGAGAAGAAAGGAATGTTCTCTCCGCAATTGTCTTTAAAGAAGTTCTCGCGTTCTGCTGTAAAATCTGAAGTATCTCTCTGTCAATATGATCCATATTGTTTCTCCTTTATCCTAAATGGATTTTGTATCTCTTCAATCATTTATAATTTATTCTCCGATATGCTCCATTCCCTGGGCGAGGATCGTTTCGATATGGCTGTCCGCCAGAGAGTATAAAACGCTTTTTCCTTCTCTGCGGAATTTCACCAACCGCATCTGTTTTAAGATGCGGAGCTGGTGGGAAATTGCCGATTGTCCCATGCCCAGGAGACTGGCGATGTCACAGACACATAGCTCTGACTGGCTCAGTGCGTAGAGGATGCGGATTCTCGTGGAATCACCGAATACCCGGAAAAATTCTGCAAGATTCTGCAGTTCCTCTCCCGCCGGCATGACCTCCATCACCTTCTCGACCATATGCTCATGGACATGCATAAATTCGCAACACGGAGCAATTTTTTCATCTTCTTTTCTTCCCATCTTTGCTCCTTTCCATCCGCATGTTCACTTTAGCGAACCAGTAATTTACTAATTGTATACTGTTCCTCCGGAATATCTTTCTTCATATTCAGAGCCTCCTGGATATCGTAGTCCAGGAATACACCGTTCTTATACGCAACAACGCGGTTGCTCTTTCCTTCTGCCAGGAGTTCGGCAGCTTTCGCACCCATGATGGACGCGTATACACGGTCTTTACAAGTCGGTGTACCGCCTCGCTGGATGTGACCGATGATCGTCGCTCTTGTCTCGATTCCGGTCGCAGCCTCGATTCTTCTCGCCATGGATGTGGAATGACCAATACCTTCTGCGTTGATAATAATATGGTGCTTTTTACCGCGCTTGCGGTTTTCAATGATGCGGTTGATCAGATACTGCTCATTTCCATCGTAACGCTCCGGAAGAAGAATATCCTCGGCGCCGTTTGCAATACCGCACCATAATGCAATATATCCTGCATGACGTCCCATAACCTCGATGATGCTACATCGCTCATGAGAAGTGGATGTGTCACGCACTTTGTCGATGGCTTCCATCGCTGTGTTTACTGCAGTGTCGAAACCGATGGTGTAATCTGTACAGGCAATATCCAGGTCGATGGTTCCCGGGATTCCGATCGTATTGATTCCGAGGGCAGAGAGCTTTCCTGCACCGCGGAAGGAACCGTCACCGCCGATGACTACCATTCCGTCGATTCCATGTTTTCTACAGATTTCAGCACCCTGTTTCTGTCCTTCCTCTGTTATAAACTCCTCACAACGTGCTGTATAAAGGATGGTGCCGCCGCGATTGATCGTCTCGGCTACGCTGATGGTATCCAGGTCCACGATTTCTTCCTGAAGAAGACCTGCATATCCTCTCATGACACCTTTGACTTTGAGGCCTTTATTAATTGCTGTTCTTACTACTGCGCGAATTGCTGCGTTCATTCCAGGTGCGTCACCGCCGCTAGTGAGTACTCCGATGGTCTTAACCTCTTTTTTTGTCATATACGTTCCTCCGCAAAATCCTGCCATCAGGATCTTTATCTAGTTCATATTAAGCCGCCACTTTAGATTTTTAAGCGACTGACATATTCGCTTCCTATTCTAATTGATTTTTCCTTTCTTTTCAACGGTTTTTTGCACAACTTTGACATTTTTTTCACCAAGAATTTCACACAATTTCATAAGAAGCGGTCCTTTTGCGTCCACACCCCAATTTTCCGAGAGTCTTCTCATTTTTCTCTCTTCCTTCAGATACATTACTACTCGGTCCTTACCGTCGGAATTTCTGAGTGCCGCCATGACATCGTCGATCTGACCGTCATAGTAATTCTGGTTCTGGAACTGGAGCCACAGCTCGCTCGGGATCTCAGAAAATGGGATCACTTCCTCGCAGACCAGTTTTCCCACCGGATCATCGCCAATGGAGGCACGTCCCTTTAAGAACACCTTGGAATCCTCCACCAGATGCTGTTTATTCTTCTCATAAATTTTCGGGAAGATCAGTGCTTCGACTGTTCCCACCATATCTTCCAGTGAAATAAACGCCATCAGCTGATTTGTTTTAGTAGTCTTAACTTTTTTCGCTGTAATCATTCCTCCGACAATGACGGTGGAATTATCTTCTACAATGGTCTTTCCATCTTCATCCACAATGAAATCCGATGTTTTTGCTGTCACATTTTTCTGCCACAGTTCCTGATATTCTTCCATTGGATGACCGCTGACATAAATGCCAAGAGTTTCCTTTTCAAAAGCCAACAGAAGCTCTTTTTCGAATTCGCCCACCTTCGGGAACGATACCTGGAAGCTGCTCTTTTCTTCCTCAGCAACAAAATCAAAGAAACTCATCTGGCCCTCCATGGAGGTCTTTTTCTCTTTTGCCTTGTTTTCTAAGAGCTCCGCGGAAACGAACATTTTCCGCTTTCTGGTTCCCGGAAGAGAGTCCAGCGCTCCGGATTTTATAAAGCTTTCTAAGGTTCTCTTATTGACTTCCTTATTGGACATGCGGTTCACGAAATCTTCTAAGGTAGAGAATGGTCCACATGCCTCGCGTTCTTTGATGATCATATCCACAACGGAGCGGCCCACGCTCTTGATGGCCGAAAGACCGTAGCGGATGCTGTTTCCGGATACGGAGAATCCGCCGTATCCCTCGTTGATATCCGGCGGCAAAATGGCGATTCCCATGTTGCGGCAGGCGAGGATGTACTCGGAGACCTTCGTCACGTTATCCATGACAGAAGTCATTAACGCCGCCATGAACTCCCGCGGATAATAGTATTTTAACCATGCAGTCTGGTACGCGACCACCGCGTAAGCCGCCGCATGGGACTTGTTGAATGCATACTTTGCAAAGTCTGTCATGTCGTCGTAGATCTGGTTGGCAACGCTCTCGCTGATTCCGTTGGCCACACAGCCTCGAACGCCTTCTTCCTCGTTTCCGTAAACGAAATTCTGGCGCTCCTTCGCCATCACAGACGCTTTTTTCTTGGACATGGCACGGCGCACCAGGTCGCTTCGGCCAAGTGTATATCCTGCCAGATCACGAACGATCTGCATAACCTGCTCCTGGTAGACGATACAGCCGTAGGTCGGACTTAAAATGTGCTCCAGCTGCGGACAGGTGTAGGTGATCATCGACTGGTCATTCTTACCCTTTAAATATTTCGGAATGAAATCCATCGGACCTGGACGATAGAGAGAAATTCCGGCGATGATATCTTCCAGACTGGTTGGCTTTAATTCCTTCATGAAGGTCTTAAAGCCGCCGCTTTCCAACTGGAACACGCCCTCGTTCTTTCCGGTTCCCAGAGATTCAAATACTTTTTTATCATCATAACTCATGTGTTCCAGATCCAGCTGGATTCCATGGTTCTTTTCAATCATATTGACGGCATCCTGGATGACAGTCAGGGTCCTGAGACCCAAAAAGTCCATCTTCAGGAGTCCCAGTTCTTCCAGTGTCGTCATTGTGAACTGGGTCGTGATCGTGCCATCGGCGCCCCTCGATAACGGCACGTACTCATCAACGGAAGTACGGCTGATCACGACGCCGGCCGCGTGCATGGAGGTATGTCTCGGAAGACCTTCCAGACGCATGGACATATCAATGAGCTTATGGACCTGCTCATCGGTATCATAAAGAGCCTTCAATTCCGGATTTTTCTTCAGTGCCAGTTCCAGTGTAATATTTAATTCCGCCGGCACCATCTTGGATACCTGGTCACAAAGATTGTACGGCAGGTCCATGACACGTCCCACGTCGCGGATAACACCGCGGGCTGCCAGTGTACCAAAAGTAACGATCTGGGCCACCTGGTCTTTTCCATACTTTTCAACTACGTAATCAATCACTTCCTGACGTCTCTCGTAACAAAAATCCACGTCAATATCAGGCATGGACACTCGCTCCGGGTTCAGGAAACGCTCGAACAGGAGCTGGTAGCGGATTGGGTCAATGTCTGTGATTTTCAGGCAGTAGGCAACGATACTTCCTGCCGCGGAACCACGTCCCGGGCCAACGGCAATGTCGTGGGATTTTGCAAAGTTGATGAAATCCCATACGATCAGGAAATAATCCACGTATCCCATGCTCTTGATGGTATTTAATTCATATTCTAAGCGGTCCTCCAGGTCTTTTCCGCCCTGCGGATAGCGCTCTTTAAAGCCAAGGCCGCAAAGATGCCGCAGATAAGTCCAGGAATCGAAGCCATCCGGCACTTCGTATTTCGGAAGCTTTGTCACGCCAAATTCGATATCCACATTGCATCGCTCCGCGATCTTGTGGGTATTTTCGATGGCCTCCGGCACATAGCCGAAGAGTTTTCGCATCTCCTCCTCGGATTTCACGTAGTACTGGCCGCCATCATAGCGCATGCGGTTCTCGTCGGACACTTTTTTGCCGGTCTGGATACAGAGCAGGATATCATGGGCCTCCCAGTCCTCGGCGTTGATGTAGTGACAGTCGTTGGTGGCCACAAGCGGAATGCCAAGTTCTCTGGAAAGGCGCAGAATGCCCTGGTTGACCTGGCGCTGCAGCGGAATTCCATGATCCTGAAGCTCCAGGAAATAGTTTCCGTCACCAAAAATATCACGGTATTTCTCTGCGGCTTCCTTCGCTTCCTCATAAAGGCCGCGCTGCAAAAATCTTGCCACTTCGCCTGCCAGGCAGGCGCTTAAAGCGATGATTCCCTCATGATACTCTCGTAAGACTTCCTCATCCACCCTCGGTTTATAGTAAAAGCCGTCCACATAACCCTTGGAAACAATTTTCATCAGGTTCTGGTAGCCTTCGTTATTCTCTGCAAGAAGCACCAGATGGTAGTACCGGTCTTCTCCATGGACATTCTCTCTGTCGAATCTGGAACCCGGCGACACATAGACTTCGCATCCAAGAATCGGCTTGATTCCATTTTCCTTTGCCGCACGGTAAAAGTCGATCACGCCGAACATGGCACCATGGTCGGTGATCGCCATGCTGTCCATGCCGAGCTCTTTCGCTTTCACGGCCAATTCTTTAATTTTACTGGAACCGTCCAGAAGACTGTATTCTGTATGGACGTGTAAATGTGTAAATGCCATCTGTTTCTCCCATCTATCATTCAACTTTCCCGACCGGGCCATGGCCCCACGGGAATCTACTGCTTTTCTATCTATATTAATGGATAATTCCCTGTTCTGCAAGTCCAAAAAGAGGCTGCTCCCTCTCGGAAACAGCCTCTCAAAACATTCAATTAATGGTTGCTCAAATATTTCTCAATATCGTTGATTGCCTTCTCTTCATCCACACCATCGGCAGTTACGATTACCTGTTCGCCGACCGGAAGATCCAGAGTCATCATTCCCATGATGCTCTTAGCATTCACTTTTTTATTGTCACTCTGCACATAAATCTTGCTCTCATAGCT
>JAFUMF010000211.1 GCA_017482945.1 Lachnospiraceae bacterium | reverse complement strand
TATCCGTATATTCGCACGGCGCTGGAAAGTGGAAATTATGAGGACGTGGTCATCTGCTCTAAGTGTCTGGAGCCTGATTATGACAGCATGATGGAGGCGATTGAGGAGGCGCGCGCGGAGCTTGATCGCGATGTGATCGATATTTTCCTGATGCATGAAGTGCGTTCTGGACAGCTTTTGGAGCGTGCCGGAGCATGGGAGGCGCTGAAGGAAGCGAAGAAGAGCGGGCTGGTGCGGGCCATCGGTCTTTCGACTCACCATGTGGATATTGCGATTGCAGCAGCCGGGATGGATGACCTGGATGTGGTGTTCCCGCTGATCAACTATGCAGGTCTTGGCATCCGCCGAGGCGATTCCTTTGCCACAAGAGAAGAGATGATGGAGGCCATAAAGGCGTGCCATCAGGCCGGGAAAGGCGTGTTTGCCATGAAAGCCTTCGGCGGCGGAAGTCTGACCGCCCATTATCAGGAGGCATTGGAGTATGTATTTTCCAAGCCGGAGATTGAATCGGTCATGGTCGGTTTTGGAAAGATTGCAGAGGTGGATGATCTGTTGTCCTATCTTGACGGTACCATGGACCCGGCTTATAATCCGGATATCTCAAAAAAGAAAGTCCACATCAATCATGAGGACTGCGAAGGATGCGGATCCTGCAAGGCGGCATGTCCGGCCGGTGCGATTTATTACAACAAGGAAAATGGTCTGGCGGAAGTGGACCATGAGAAGTGTCTGACCTGTGGCTACTGCAGCCCGGTCTGCCCGGTGCGGGCCGTGATCATGTATTAAAGAAGCGTCAGCTCCATAGATGACTTACCACCTATGGAGCTGACGCTCTTTTCAATGATTTATATTATTTTAGTACTTGTCCGATTAATACTCCGGCTCGATCAGGCCGTAGGAGTTTGCTTTTCTCTTATAAACCACGTTGATCTGCTCAGTTTCTGCATTGAGGAACATGAAGAAATTGTGTCCTAAGAGTTCCATCTGTAAGCAAGCCTCTTCCGGATCCATCGGTTTCATTGCGAAACGTTTGGTCTTTACGATATTGATTGCCTCCTCCGGCTCTGCTTCTTCCTGAATAAAGGTATCGCTGAAAGCAACAGCACTCTGTTTCTTATCAATAATTTTTGTTTTATATTTTTTGATCTGACGCTCGATAATCTCTTCTACGAGATCGATGGAAACGTACATATCATTGGAATCCTGTTCCGCACGGATAATCGATCCTTTGATCGGAATCGTTACCTCGATGTTCTGACGTCCTTTCTCGACGCTTAATGTTACCTGTACTTCTGTATCAGGAGAAAAATAGCGTTCCAGTTTACCAAGTTTGCTTTCTACAGCTCCCTTTAAACCTTCGGTAATGTCGATGTTCTTTCCACTGATCGTATAACGCATAGAATCAACTCCTTCTTTTGAGATGGTATCATTATAACACATAATTCTGTGAAATACAACTAATATCCGAAAGATTTGCGACAATTTAAAAATATTAAAAAAGTATTAAAACGATATCAGAACTATTGACAAGAACCTATGTTTGTCAATGGTTTTCGACAAAAAACAGGTCGAAAAATGAAATTTTATAAAATGTGTACAAAAATAACACAAATCAAAAATCCACCGGAAAACGGAAATTCCACGTGGATAAAATTGTGGATAATGTGGATAACTTGGTGTATAACTGTGTTTTCCCTCAAAAATGGGCATTTTTGGCGTGGACAATTTTCAACAGAAGGATTGTGGATTATTGTGGATAAAGTGGATAAGTAAAAAATCGAACATAATTTTTGTGCAATTTGTCTGGTTTACAATAAAATTGAGGATTATGTAAATATTTTGACCGGAATCGACAGGGGAGAGAACGGGAGGGCAGTAAATCTGAGATCGGTCATCATAAATATTTATTAACAAAATGTGACCAATTTGTAAAAAAAATAGGAAACCGTTGAATAAAAGCCTTGAGAGTGTTAAAATATAAAGGATTGTATTATAGGTAATTGTACCAATTTTTAAAGTAGGAGCGTGAACAATGGGTCTTTTTGAGAAAATGTTTGGAACGCACAGCGACCGGGAGCTGAAATTAATCTACCCGATTATTGATAAAATTGAAAAACTGCGTCCGACGATGCAGGCAATGAGCGACGAAGAATTGAAGGACCAGACAAGAAAGTTTAAAGAGCGCCTTGCAAAAGGTGAGACTCTGGACGATATTCTTCCGGAGGCGTTTGCGACTGTAAGAGAAGCCAGCAAACGTGTATTAAATATGGAGCATTACCGTGTACAGCTGATCGGTGGCGTTGTTCTCCACCAGGGCCGTATCGCGGAGATGAAAACAGGTGAAGGTAAGACTCTCGTTTCCACATGTCCGGCGTACTTAAATGCGCTGGCAGGAAAGGGTGTTCAGATCGTTACAGTTAACGATTACCTTGCAAAACGAGATGCTGAGTGGATGGGACAGGTCCATGAGTTCCTTGGCTTAAAAGTTGGTGTTGTTCTCAACACAATGGATTCCAAGGAAAGACAGAAACAGTATAACTGCGATATCACATATGTCACCAACAACGAATTAGGTTTCGACTATCTGCGTGATAATATGGCGATTTATAAAGAAGAAATGGTACTGCGCAACCTCGACTATTGTATCATCGATGAGGTCGACTCTGTTTTGATCGATGAGGCGAGAACTCCGCTTATCATTTCCGGACAGAGCAGCAAGTCCACAAAGCTTTATGAGATGTGTAACATGCTTGCACAGCAGTTAAAGGTCGGTGAGGAATCCGGCGAGTTCAATAAGTTAAATGCTCTCTTAGGTGAGGAGATCACTGAGACAGGCGACTTTATTATGAACGAGAAGGATAAAGTTGTGAACCTGACTGCAGAAGGTGTAAAGAAGGTAGAGAAATACTTCCATATCGAAAACCTTGCAGATTCTGAGAACCTGGAAATCCAGCACAACATGATCCTTGCGCTGCGTGCCAACTATATGATGCACCGCGACAAAGACTACGTGGTAAAAGACAATCAGGTTCTGATCGTTGACGAGTTTACCGGCCGTATTATGCCGGGCCGCCGTTATTCCGATGGTCTCCACCAGGCGATCGAGGCGAAAGAGCGCGTAAAAGTTAGAAAAGAGTCCAAGACTCTTGCCAATATCACATTCCAGAACTTCTTTAATAAATTCAAAAAGAAAGCGGGTATGACTGGTACTGCGCTGACTGAGGAAAAAGAGTTCCGTAATATTTATGAAATGGACGTTATCGCAATCCCGACCAACCGTCCGGTTGTTCGTAAGGACCATGATGACGTGGTTTATAAGACAAAGAAAGAGAAATTCAATGCGGTAGTGAACGAGATCGAGGCGACCCACAAGAAAGGCCAGCCGGTCCTTGTTGGTACGATTACGATCGAGACTTCCGAGATGTTAAGCCAGATGCTTAAGAAACGTGGAATCCCGCACAACGTACTGAATGCGAAGTTCCATGAAAAAGAGGCGGAGATCGTTGCGGATGCAGGTATCTCCGGCGCAGTAACCATCGCTACCAACATGGCAGGCCGTGGTACTGATATCAAGCTGGATGAGACGGCACTGGCAGCCGGTGGCTTAAAGATCATCGGTACAGAGCGTCACGAGTCCAGACGTATCGATAACCAGTTGCGTGGACGTTCCGGTCGTCAGGGTGACCCGGGTGAGTCCCGTTTCTACATCGCTCTGGAAGATGATTTAATGCGTCTCTTCGGTTCTGAGAAGCTGATGGAGATGTTCAATGCCCTTGGTGTTCCGGAGAATGAGCAGATCGAGCACAAGCTCTTATCCTCCGCGATTGAAAAAGCACAGAAGAAGATCGAGACAAACAACTATGGTATCCGTGAGAACCTCTTAAAGTACGACGAGGTCATGAACGAGCAGCGTGAGGTTATCTACGGTGAGCGCCGCCAGGTATTAAACGGCGAGAACATGCGTGAAGTGATCATCGGTATGATCAACGATATCGTAGAGAGCGCAGTTGATATGTCCATCGGTGATGACCAGTCTTCTGATAAGTGGAACTTCCAGGAGTTAAATGAGCTGCTTCTTCCGATCATTCCGCTTCGTCCGATCGTCCGTACAGACGATATGAAGGGTATGAAGAAGAACCAGTTAAAGCATATCTTAAAAGAGAAGGCAATCAAGCTTTATGAGGCAAGAGAAGCGCAGTTCCCGGATGCAGAGAAGATGCGTGAGATCGAGCGCGTGATCCTTCTGAAAGTCATCGACAACAAGTGGATGTCCCACATCGATGATATGGAGCAGTTAAAGCAGGGTATCGGCCTTCAGGCGTATGGTCAGAAAGATCCGCTCGTAGAGTATAAGATGACTGCGTTTGATATGTTCGAAGATATGTCCGCGGCGATCCGTGAGGATACGATCCGTGTTCTGACTCATGTAACTGTGAATCAGAAATTCGAGAGAAAGAAAGCCGCAAAAGTGATCAGCACAAACAAAGATACATCGGTACAGCAGGCACCGCAGAGACGTGCAGAGCAGAAGATTTATCCGAACTCTCCGTGTCCGTGTGGCTCCGGCAAGAAGTATAAACAGTGCTGTGGCAGAACGGCATAAAATTAAGGGGGACCGTATTCGATGGTTGAGTTAGACCAGATCAAATACACATTATCCACATATAAGGGACCGTTGCAGGAGGTCCATGATTCTCTGAATCTGGAGGCAAAGATCCGCAGAATTGACGAGCTCGACAAGACGATGGAAGAGCCAAGCTTCTGGGAGGATGCGGAGAAATCCACGAAACTGGTAAAAGAAGCGAAGAATCTGAAAGATACAGTAGCCGAGTTCAAAAAGCTGGAGACTCAGTATGAAGAGATCGGTCTGATGCTGGAGATGGGATACGAGGAAAATGATCCGGAACTGATCCCGGAGATCCAGGAAATGCTGGAGGAATTTACGGCAGAACTGGATGCACTCCGCTTAAGAACGCTCCTGACCGGAGAATATGACAGCAATAATGCGATTTTAAGACTGAATGCCGGAGCGGGCGGAACCGAGTCCTGCGACTGGTGCAGTATGTTATATCGTATGTTCTGCAGATGGGCAGAGCGCCGCGGTTATTCTGTTGAGGTCCTGGATTATCTGGATGGCGATGAGGCAGGAATTAAGTCGGTTACGATCCAGGTAAACGGTGAGAATGCGTTCGGATATTTGAAATCCGAGCGAGGCGTTCACCGTCTGGTGCGTATTTCGCCGTTCAATGCGGCCGGTAAACGCCAGACATCGTTCGTATCCTGTGATGTAATGCCGGATATTGAAGAAGATCTCGATGTGGAGATCAATCAGGATGATTTAAGAATCGATACCTATCGTTCCAGTGGTGCCGGCGGACAGCATGTCAATAAGACATCTTCTGCGATCCGTATCACGCATATTCCGACCGGAATCGTGGTACAGTGCCAGAATGAGCGTTCCCAGTTCCAGAATAAAGATAAGGCGATGCAGATGTTAAAGGCAAAGCTTTATATGTTGAAGCAGCAGGAAAATGCGGAGAAGATTTCTGATATCCGTGGCGATGTGAAGGAAATCGGCTGGGGAAGCCAGATCCGTTCTTATGTACTGCAGCCGTATACGATGATCAAAGATCACAGAACCGGATTTGAGAGCGGCAATGTGAACAGTGTGCTGGACGGCGGACTTGATGGATTTATCAGTGCGTTCTTAAAATGGGAAAGCCTTGGTCGTCCGCAGGTCAAGGGTGGAGAGATTGAATAGTAATGATGTGTAAAGGGCAGCAGGCCCCCTAAGTTCAGGGGGTTCTGCTGTTTTGCAGATTATAGGGAAATGAGCTGCTTAGGCAGAGATAAGGGAAGTATTTTTTTATTAAGGGGAAGAAAAATGGATTACAAGCGTTTTAAAGAAAATGGAGAAAAAGTAGTAGAGAGCTGTTCCAAAGTAATCGTTGGTAAGGAAGAGGCCATCAAACTGATCTTTGTGAGCTTCTTATGTTCCGGACATGTTCTTCTTGAGGACGTGCCGGGTACTGGTAAGACCATGCTGTTAAAGGCATTTGCAAAGACTGTGGGCAGTGGATTTAAGAGAATCCAGTTTACACCGGACCTTCTTCCGTCTGACCTGACTGGTATCAACTATTACAACCAGAAATCCGGTGAGTTTGAGTTCAGAAAAGGACCGTTGTTTACCAACATCGTTCTTGCCGATGAGATCAATCGTGCGACACCGAGAACACAGTCCAGCTTATTAGAGGCAATGGAAGAGGCGCAGATCACGGTTGACGGTACTACATATCCGATGGATGAGCCGTTCTTTGTTATGGCGACCCAGAACCCGGTCGAGTCTTATGGTACATTCCCGCTTCCGGAGGCGCAGCTGGACCGTTTCTTCATGAAAATCAGCCTTGGCTACATGACAAGAGCCCAGGAGATGGCAGTTATCTCCAGACCGTCCTCTGCTGATTTATTAAAGATGCTGACACCGGTCCTGACAGCGGAGGAGATCAAGGAAATGAAAGAACAGTTCATTCAGGTGCGCGTACACCAGGATGTGCTTGGATATATGATGGACATTATTGAAAAGACAAGAACAGAGAGCCGCTTTGTGACAGGTGTCTCCACCCGTGGTGCCATTGCGCTTTATAAGGCATCCCAGGCGAAGGCAGCGTTAGAGGGCAGAGATTATGTGATTCCAGAGGATGTACTGGCAGTCGCACCGTATGTACTGAGTCACCGCATTATTTCTAAGGGTGCGGAGAGTTTTGAGGATGCGAAAAAGTACCTGAACCGGATGATCGAGACCATTCCGGTGCCGATGGAGAACTAATTGGAGAACCGATATGTTTTTGTTTTTATTGATTTTTGGAGTGATTTTATACGCAGTTGAAAAATACTCCATGCAGCATGGACTGGACCATGTGTCGTTGACGACGACGTTAGACAAGGTCCTGGTCGAGCCGGGCGAAGCGTTCAACTGGACCATGACGGTGAAGAACGGAAAACGGATGCTGGTTCCCTACCTTCGTATTACAGAGCAGGTCCCGCAGGGACTTAAGTTTGCGGAAAATGATGAGGTCGTGGAGAAGAAGGGAATTATCGGTCTCCGAAGTGTGCTTTATCTTTCGGGCAATCAGAAGACGGAGCTGGTGCGTTCTGTAAAGCTGGAAGCACGCGGCAGATATTTCTTCCGCGGTTCAATGGTGGAGTGTGGAGATTTCCTTGGATATCAGACATCGACGGAAAGCTTCCCGGAGATGACGGAGATCGTTGTTAAGCCGACGGCGCATCCGCATGGAGAGATTTCTCTGCTGCTTGGAGGATATTTGGGCGATTATTCTGTACGAAACAGCTTGTTTGAGGATCCGGTCCTGACCATTGGTTTCAGAGAGTACACGGGACGTGAGCCGTTCCGCGCCATTAGCTGGACCCAGAGTGCGAAGCATAACCGGCTGCTGGTAAAGCAGCAGGAGTGCATGGCGGACCTTTCCTGTACGGTGCTTTTAAATACGGAATGTCGAAGAAGTAAGCATGTTTCCGTGCTGTTGGAAAAGACGTTTTCCATGGTACGCAGCCTTTGTGAAGAACTGGAGAAAAAGCATATTTCTTATGATTTCTATACCAACGGCGTGATCGCCGGTGCCATGGGCAACTGGAAGCGCGTGGAGGAAGGCCTGGGTGCGGGACATCTGGAGACGGTGTTAGAAGGTCTGGGGCGTATGACTTATGACTATTCGGAGCCGGTGGATTCGTTTTTCATGAGAGTATTGAAAGGCGTTCGCGGCGGAAGCAGCTTTGGGGTTGTGACACCGGAGCGGACGGAGCTTTTGGATGAGTTGGTGGCAGGTCTTTCGGAGCGGTCCGGAAGAAAGGTGCTTGTGATCTGCGCTGAGGAGATGGAGGGATAGACATGGATGTGCTTGTATTACGGCTTTTGCTGGATGCCGGGTTCTTTATGGCTGTGTTCAATCCTTTGATTTCCGGCGGGAATTACATGCTTAAATGGGGCCTAAGAACAGTTCTGGCAGCATGGCTTGTGTGGATCGTTGTGAACTGGAAAAAGAAGGATCTTGCCGGAAGAGTCCATGATATTGTTCTTACGGAAGTGAAGATGCTGGCGGTCATCCAGGTGTATGAATTGGTGATTCAGGGATTTGCAGGATGGCAGGAGAAGTGTGCGCCTTACGTCTGCTTCTTTGCGGTTGTTGCGATTTTGCTTCTTCGGGCCGGAAGACTGGTCGGCGGAAGTCAGGAAAAGAGCCGGTTTTGGGGGGCCAATGGCGTGGAGATCGTGTCGCTTCTGGCTGTGACGATGGTGCTTTCTTCTGATGTGGTGAAAAGTGCGGCCTGGAAGCTTCTCGGCGGCATTTATATGAACCTGATTTTGCCGGTTTTATTGTTCTTCTTAAGCCTTCTTCAGATGGTATTAATGATGTTGGAGCCGATTCTGGGATGGCTGTTTTCCGGCTTTGAACAGGTGGAGTATGAGCCCCAGGTCGATAGCCAGACGGCTCAGGATTTCCTTCCATTTACGGGAAATGAAACGCTGACAGGGACACCGGTCTGGGCGAAGATGGTCGGTATGGCCTGTATCGTGCTGATTCTTGCCGTGATTTTCTATTTCTTATATAAGAAGCTCTCTTTGGCTGGAAGCGGCAGAGACAGGGAAATCCGAGGTGAAGTGAAAAAGAGTACACTTGGCGTGGCAGACCGGAAGGCAGCGAAGAGACGGTCCCTGTTTGAGGAGAAAAATGTGCGGTATTATTACCGGAGGTTTTTGGAGCTTTGCAGAAAGAATGGAATGGAGCCGGAGACAGTTTCTGTGACCAGTGAAATGATGCAGCGGATCGCTGTGGAGA
The DNA here is from genome assembly GCA_017482945.1 of Lachnospiraceae bacterium. Lineage (GTDB taxonomy): Bacteria > Bacillota > Clostridia > Lachnospirales > Lachnospiraceae > Pilosibacter. Next base: position 3,382 of record JAFUMF010000211.1, on the reverse strand, counting down.
ACTGGGGTGAGGAGGAGTCAGTCGGCGCATTCACGGATCTTTACCGGGAAGTGCGATACGGCGGAAAAGTCGATGAAGAGCCGGAGCGGAAGACGGCGAAGTCTCTTTATAAAAAGATGAAAAATATAGCTGAAAATAGTAAAAAGGCTTAAAAGAGTGCCTGGAGACCAGAGGGGGAGATTCCTGCCGCGTGCTGGTTTCCAGGCACTTTTTGCGTTGCCGGTCATGTCATGGGAAGGTCCGGTGGACATTTTATTTGGTTCATGGAGCCGGCGAAGGAAAGACGGATGAAGCTACAAGTGAATCTGAGCCGTGTCCCGGGAAATTCCAGTGAGGAGAGGGCGGATGTGTTCTAAAAACAGTTCCACCTGCTCCGGGCAGCGGCCAATATAGCGAGACGGTGTGAGAAGGCTGCTTATTTCCGATTCTGTGAGGCCAAATTCCTTTTGGGCGGCCAGACGGGAGAGCAGGTCACAGTCTTCGCCGTTTTTCATGTTCTGAATCGCTTCCATGGAGCAGTGCCGGATGATTTCATGGAGGTCCTGGCGATTTCCTCCTCGTTTGACTGCCTCCATCATTAGATTTTCTGTGGCTATGAACGGAAGATATTCCTGAACGGCCCGTTCGGTCACTTTTTCATTTACATAGAGGCCATCTGTGACATTTTGTGCCAGGCGCAAAATCGCATCGGCGCACAGAAAACCCTCCGGCATGGAAATTCGCCTGTTGGCAGAATCATCCAGCGACCGTTCCAGCCACTGGGTAGAAGCCGTCCATGGCGCGTTCAGGGCATTTACCATCAGATAGCGGGCCAATGAGCAGATCCGCTCGCACCGCATAGGATTTCGTTTGTAGGCCATGGCCGAGGAACCGATCTGGTTTTTCTCGAACGGTTCTTCCAACTGTCGGTCGTGCTGAAGGAGACGGATATCATTTGCCATCCGATAGCAGCTCTGGGCGATGGAAGAGAGGCAGTTCAGGATCCGGCTGTCTGTCTTTCGCGGATAGGTCTGCCCACAGACAGGATAGTATTCAGTAAAGCCAAAGTCGGCCGCGATCAGCTGGTTCATTTCATCAATTTTTTCGGTATCGCCATGAAACAATTCTAAAAAGCTTGCTTCCGTTCCTGTAGTTCCGCGGCATCCAAGAAATTTTATGTGCCTAAGTGTATCATCGATCTCGGAAAGATCCGTTAAAAAATCCTGCATCCATAGTGTGGCTCTTTTTCCCACCGTCACGAGCTGTGCCGGCTGGTAGTGGGTGTAGCCGGGAGTCGGGAGCGCCTTGTATTTATCTGCAAAGTCTGCAAGATTGGCCAGTACTTTCTGCAGCTCTTTGCGGAGATAGAGGAGTGCATCGCGATAAATGATCAGATCCGCATTATCAGTCACGTAACAGCTGGTAGCGCCAAGATGGATGATGCCGGCAGCCGACGGGGCTGCTTTTCCATAGGCATATACATGTGCCATCACATCATGGCGCACTTCCTTTTCACGCTTGCTTACGCACTCGTAGTCGATATCTGAAATGTGCGCTTCAAGCTCAGCGACCTGACTCTCTGTAATCGGAAGGCCCAGTTTCATCTCGGCAGTGGCAAGGGAGACCCAGAGTTTCCGCCATGTCTGGCAACGGGTATCGGAAGAGAAAAGTCCCAGCATATAGCTGGAGGCATAACGGGATGTCAGAGGGGATTGATACTGAGTTGTCATGGGTAAGATCTCCTTATTTTCTTATGATGATGCTGTCGCGCTCCGGTCCAACGGACACATAGGAGATCGGGCAGTCGATTGCTTTCTCAATGAATGTGACATAATCTTTTGCTTCTGTTGGGAGGTCATTCCAGTTTCGGATGGATGAAATGTCACAGTTCCAGCCGGGCATATATTCAATGATCGGCTTTGCATGGTCCAGAGCAGCCGGGAATGGAAAACGATCGGTCGGTTCTCCGCCGAGAAGATACTGGGTGCAGACCGGAATTCGTTCCATATAGCTTAAAACATCCAACTTTGTGAGGGCAATTTCCGTTGCCGCCTGCACTTCCACACCATATCGCGTAGCCACGAGATCAATGGGACCGACTCTTCTCGGTCTTCCTGTCTTGGCACCGTACTCAAAACCGGCTTTTCTCAATGCCTCTGCCTCATCACCGAACAGTTCACACACAAAGGGACCTTCTCCAACACAAGTGGAATAAGCTTTTACAACGCCGACTACATCGGATATGTTCGCAGATGGAAGGCCGGAGCCGATGGGGGCATATGCTGCGATTGTGTTGGAGGAGGTAGTATAGGGGAAAATACCATAATCCAGATCGCGGAGGGAACCGAGCTGTGCTTCAAAGAGAATGTTTTTTCCCTCGCGCTGAGCATCTTTTAAAAATGCTCCGGTATCGCAGATGAACGGTTTGATCTTATCGCAGAATTCGATGATCCACTGATCCAGCATGTTCATGGTGTAGGCTGGTGCATGGTAAACGTTGGTGAGTGTCAGGTTTTTCCATTCCATCAGGTCTAAAAGATGTTTCTTAAACTCATCCGGATAGAAGAGTTCGCCCGCAAGGATGGTCTTTTTTTGGTATTTATCGGAATAAAACGGCGCAATTCCCTGTTTGGTGGAGCCGAATTTCTTATTGCGAAGGCGGTTTTCCTCTAGTTCGTCCAGATCTCTGTGCCATGGAAGCAGAAGAGATGCGCGGTCGCTGATTTTTAAGTTTTCCGGGGTGATGGAAACGCCCTGATCCATTACGGACTGGATCTCCGTCCAAAGATTTTCCGGATCCAGTGCGACACCGTTTCCGAGAATGTTGACGACGCCGTTTCTGAAAATCCCAGATGGCAGCAGGTGGAGGGCGAAGGTTCCGTGTTCATTGATGACCGTGTGACCGGCGTTTCCGCCGCCCTGATAGCGGACTACCACATCGTAATGTTCCGTCAAAAGATCGACCATGCGGCCCTTTCCTTCATCGCCCCAGTTGATACCAACAATTGCACAGTTTGACATATAAAATCCTCCGTTAAATGTGTTGTGTCAGTTGTCTTATAGAGATGATTTCCCGGTGCTCACTTTTTATGTACTCTGCAATCTGTTTTTTTGTATTTAGGTTGATCTTGTGGACCAGCTCCACTGTAAACCAATTCTGTTACTGACACTTCCAATATTGACCGGAGTGACCGGCGTCAAACGCGCTCTATTGTAAATAATGCTGAATCATCAAAAGAACGAGTTTTTGATTGATCGGATTTTGCCGCGTCTCATAAGTAAGAATCAGATTCTCGCCCGGGAAAAAGCCATTTTGCTCATAAGATGCAATTTTTTGAAGCGCTTTTTCCACATAAGAATCATCATCCATCATTCCCAGATGCTCCCAATACATTTCCTTTCG
>JAFUMF010000210.1 GCA_017482945.1 Lachnospiraceae bacterium | reverse complement strand
TCCGCTCCACCAAGAGTCGCCTGACCATTCTCCCGGATCCGTTCTTCAACATTCTTTGTTTTTTCACTGTTATTCGTCGTCGCTGAGTCTGTCACATTTTCATCGTGACTGCACGCGATATCATCCTTTTTCTTATTTTCACCGAGAATTTCGTTGTTTTCTGTCTCCACAGGAGGTTCCACGCCGCTCTCCTTATATATTACCTCAAGCATCAAAAAGTCTCCTTTCCAGCACCGTTTTTCATAGTTTGTGCCAAAAAGGAGACTCTTATTCTTTCTTAAAACTTTTTACTGTCGATTACCGATAATATCACGGATCTTTAACGGTTTTCTGTAATTCCATGTGGAAATCTTAATACCGCTCTTTTTGCTGGCCGCATGAACGACCTGTCCATTACCGATGTACATGGCAACATGGTTGATGGTTCCGCTGCTGTTACCATAGAAAATCAAATCGCCCGGACGCATATTGTTGGACTTCACAGCAGTACCCATCTGCGCCTGAGAACCAGAATAATGCGGCAGAGAAATTCCAAAATTCTTAAATACAGAAAGTGTAAAGCCAGAACAGTCAGCACCCTTTGTCAGGATTGTACCGCCCCAGACATACGGATTTCCAAGGAATTTCAGTGCATAGTTGACAATTCTGCTTCGAAGGGACGCATTCTCCTCCGCCGGAGAGAATTTAATCGCTTCGTCGAGAGCATAGCGCACATCCACATATTCAGAGGAAACGTAGGCCGTCACCGCCTCACCATTCTCACCACTCTCATCAAACTCGATCTTTATCCAGCCATCCAGCTGATCTGCAACATGGTAGCGCTCGTTATTGGTGATCTGGGTCCAGATCTTGGCCTCTGTGGTCGGCTCCGTTCTTGCATTTAAAACGTCCGTATTTACGATCGCCATCAGCTCTGCATGTTCCATCGCCGCCTGTCTCGCAGCGTCACCGGTCAGAATATAATCGCTGCTCACGTAACCGGTCAGATTGCCGGAGCGGATCTTATACCAGCCGTCCAGTTCTTCTAAAATCTCACAGCCCGCATAGCTCGGAAGCTTACCGATGATCTTCTCTTCTGTACCCGGTTTCTGTCTGATGTTCAGATAGTTGGATACATTGGAAACACCAGGCTTTTCATAATAATTGAGGACCATGGCTCTCATGTCCAGCCTTCTGGCCTCATTTAAAGAAAATTCTTTTTCCGCATAATCTGCAGAAATATAGCCGCTCGGGATCTGGTACCAGCCTTCTGTCTCGCCGATGATCTCGTATTTTTCGCCTTCCAGACACTGTCCCACGACGTCAGATTCCGTGGACGGCTCTTTTCTGATATTCAGATTATCGGTCGTGACCACGGCACGGTCGGTAATGAGACTCAGCGCTGCATGTTTCGCTTCATCGCCTGTCAGCACATAGTCTGCGCTGATATAACCTTCGATTCCTCCGGAGGTCACCTTGTACCATCCGTCCAATGTCTCTAAAATCTCGCAGGCACTGCCATCTATCAGTTTGCCAACAACCTGTTCTCCCGATTCCGGATTCTCTCTGATATTCAGATAACCGGATACCTGGATGATGCCAAGATTGGAATAAGAATCAATGATCGCCTGTGCTTCTGCATCACGGATCTGGGCTTTCTCCTCCTCCGGGTCAATGGTCACTGCTGTCACTGCAGCAGCTTCTGCGTCCTGCTCCACCTGATCCTCGGCCACGATCGCCTCGTCATAATCCTTGCTAAGCAAAGTCTTCGCACCAAGGAAAATGCCGCCGATCACCAGCACACATCCGATCGCAATTGCCGCATATTTTCCATAAGGCGGGCGTTTTCTCCGTCTTCTTGCTTTATTGATTGAGGCCATATAATCGACCGTCTTATTATCTTCTCCCATGTAAACCTCTCCAAAGAAATAATTACTCGGATAACAGTCTACCATAAAAGTATGAAAAATGCAAAAATAAAAGTCTTACAATTGTATAAAATGCAAAAAAAGACCGGATTTAGGCGTATTCTGCCCTGAATCCGGTCCATTTGGCTCTAAAAATGCCTATTTCAGTACTTCTTTATACACGCGAAGTACATTCTTATAGAAGATCTTCTCAATCTCTTCCTCTGTAAACTTCTCGTCTCTCAGCTTCTTCTCTAACATCGGCATATCAGCCGCACCGTTCATTTCAAAGGAAATGTTCGTTCCATCGTAATCGGAACCGAGGCCGATACAGTCGATACCGCCCACGTTGACAATATGGCGGATATGACGAACGATGTCATCCAGAGATACAGAAAGCGGACTGCTCCAATTCTCTCGGTCTCTTAAAAATGCCGGACAGTAATTGAGGCCCATAACACCGCCCTTTTCAGCCAGGCCGCGGATCATCTCATCTGTCAGGTTTCTTGCATGGCCACATACGGCTCTTGCGTTGGAATGGCTGGCAACAAACGGCTGTTTTGCATGCTCGATCACCTCTAAGATTCCCTTATCACCGAGGTGGGATACGTCTAAGATCATGCCAAGGCGTTCCATCTCCGCAAGGAATTCAAATCCTTTTTCTGTGAGACCATGCTCTGTCTCCGGTACGAATTTTCCCGGTGCAGCCAGGCCGCTCGGAGCAAGGGCACCCGGTAAAATGCGGTTCGGCCATGCAAGCTCATTGGCAAAGTTCCATGTGAAGGTAAACATACGGACACCAAGCTCGTAGAAAATGCGCAGATACTCTACTTTACCTTCGCAGAGCGCACCCTCTTCCATCGTGAGCATGGCAGACATTTTTCCGGCCTTCATGTTCTCTTCAATATCCTGATAGCTCTTTACAATTCCGATCTGGTCCGGGTATTTGCGCATCTCGGTAAAGAAAATGTCAGCAAGTCTGAAGGCGTACTCCGGGAGTGGCATTACGCCCTTGAGATTTTCCATATGGCCGAACATGGCAAAGTTCTGGAGAAGGTAATCTCCCTTTTTCATTTTTCCAAGGTCGATATGTAAATCATTTTCAAGAATTCCGATCTGCTCTCCCTTGACCCGTCTATCAAATAATCCCAACAAGGTATCACAGTGCATATCTACAACTTTCATATCATTATCCTCCTATATTTGAAAAGGCGGCCCGCCCATTTTTCGGGCCGCCGCCTTTATTATACTCTTTCTCCTTACATTTGTCACGCAGTTTGCATCATTCACTTCGAAGTGCATCGATCGGATTTAAGTTCGCCGCTCTGCTTGCCGGCATGTAACCGAAGATCAAACCGATTCCTACGGATACGCTGAAAGAAACCAGGACTGCCATCGCTGTCGGCGGTGCATCGATTCCCATAAGTTTACCGATACCGGTACTTGCCATGCCGCCGATCACAATACCGATAAGACCTCCGATGGTACTTGTCATGGCCGCCTCAATGACGAACTGCTCCATGATCACACGCTTTTTCGCTCCAAGCGCTTTTCTGATACCGATTTCTCTTGTTCGCTCCGTTACGGATACCAGCATAATGTTCATAACACCGACACCGGCCACAAGAAGAGAAATACCTGCGATACCACCCAGCATCACGGACATCATACCGATCATTTCATTTAAAGAATCCATCAGGCTGCTCATGGCGGTAACAGTATAGAAATCATCACTCTTCATCTTCTCATAGAGGAAATCCTCCAGCGCCGCAGTACACGCATCCGTATCATCAATATCATAGGATGTAAATGTGTAGTTGCTGATGGTCGCGTTCCGGCTCATTTTTGCCGCTCTGGAATATGGGATCCAGACAAAATCGTCGGTACAGCCGTCTTCAAAATCAGAAAGATCCTCTGTCTGGCGCTCAACAACACCGACAATGGTGAAATTCTCACCATTCAGTTTGATCTCTTCACCAACGGCATTTTCCGAACTTCCATAGAGCTCTGATGCTACATACGCTCCGATCAGCGCCACTTTCTGCCTGGAGACCATATCTGAGTACAGAAGATTTCGTCCGTACTCCACTTCATAGCCTTTGATATCGATATACTCTTCTCCATAGCCGCCAACAGATGTACGGTCCATGGTGTCAGAGCCATGCTTTACAGTCGCACTTACCGACACATTCGGTGTCATCTGCGCAAACAGGTCTGTATTTTCCTCATAGAATTCATAGAATTCATCCACGTCAATGGTTCTTGACGGCAATGACATGAAGTTGACCGTGATCTGGTTCACGCCCATGCTGGAGAAGCTGTCCACGGTGTAGGACATGTATCCGTTTACGATACTTACCAGAATGATGACAGACGCTACACCGATGATGATGCCCAGCATAGTAAGGAAGGAACGCATCTTGTTGCCCCAGATGCTTCGCAGGGCCATTTTAAATGATTCGAGCATAGTCTTTCACATCCCCGTCAAAATTAATTTTACCGTCATGGATCCGCACCACTCGTTTCGCCTCCAGGGCAATGGAGTTGTCATGAGTGATGATGACGATGGTGTTGCCTTCGTCGTTCAGTTTACGAAGGAAATCCAGTACCTCCCGGCCGGTCCTGGAATCCAGGGCTCCGGTCGGCTCATCGGCGAGGATCAGCGACGGATTTCCTGCAAGCGCTCTCGCGATGGAAACACGCTGCTGCTGACCACCGGAAAGCTGGTTCGGGTAATTTTTCCATTTCTCCTTGATTCCCACACGGTCCAGAGATTCCATGGCACGCTCTCTTCTGTCCCATTTTTCCATTTTGGAATACAACAGTGGCAGCTCCACATTTTCCAGGATCGTAAGCTTCGGGAGCAGGTTATACTGCTGAAAAATAAATCCGATCATGTTATTCCTGATCTCTGCTAACTGGTTATCGGACATCTCGCCTACATTCTGGCCGCCAAGGAAATACTCGCCTTCTGTCGGCACATCAAGGGCACCGATGATGTTCATCAGCGTCGACTTGCCGCTTCCGGACTTTCCTACAATGGCAACGAATTCGCCTTTGTGGATGGTGAGGCTGATTCCGTCATTGGCACGGACCTCCTCATCACCCATATAATAAATTTTATAAATGTTATTCAACTCGATCAAAGGAGCATTATTTTTGTCAGCCATTATGACTCCTCCTCTCGCTACGGTCTGCCGCCCATGCCACCGCCGCCGCGGTTACCTCCCATGTTGCCGCCACCTGGCATTCCACCGCCTGGCATTGAGTTCATGCCGCCTGGCATGCCCATCTGGAACATGTTCGTCATCGTGCTTCCTGCGCTCGGGTCGATGTATACCACATCGCCTTCCACGAGGCCGGAAAGAATCTCTACATAATCATCATTGATCACACCGGTCTCGACTTGAACTGCTACGAATCCCTCCGGCACACCATTCTGAGAGATCGTCGCCATGGAAGCTGTTTTGCTGCCCTGGCCTTTTTCCGGTCTTTCACCGCCAAATCCGCCTTCCGGTCTCTCACCTGCTGCACCGCTTGCGTCCGCCTCCGCGTTCTCATCGCCTCCGCGATTCTGGCCTGCACCTTCCGGTCTTGCACCGCGTTCGCTTGTCTCACCGGATTCTTCAGCACCGTCTGCATTCTCCGTCTCACCGGAAATCGCCGCAAGTGCAGCCTTTCCAGTCTCAGAATCTTCTTTTACATATACACGGTTTACTCTCATAAGAGCTCCCACCGGAATACAAAGTGCATTCTCAGACTTCTCTAAGATAATCTCCGCATCCACGTTCATGCCCGGCAGAAGTTCACCGGTCTCAGTCATCGTAATCGTTACCGGATAGTTGGTAACACCCTGAGAATAGCTGCCCTGAAGGCTTACGTTGGTAACAGTACCGGAGAAAACCTCACCTTCGATGGCATCTGCCGTGATCGTTACATCCTGTCCTGCCTTTACATTTCGTACATCCAGCTCATCCACGGACATCTGGAGTGTCATGGCGGAAAGATCATAGATCACGCACAGAGACGAAGAGGAACCACTGCTCTTTGTGATATTGTCGCCGACCTTCGCATTCTTCGTGATCACAGTTCCGGAAATCGGTGCTGTGATCGTATAGTTGTCGATGTTGTCCTGTGTATTGGTAAGCTTGTTTTCCGCATTTTCCAGGTTGTCTTTGGCAGATTCCAGACTGTCAGCAAACCCATCCATGTATTTCTCTGCCGATTTGGAGGTTGCAGCGAACACCGGAGTTCCAGCAGTAACATAGCTTCCTTCTGCGATCAGAAGACTTCCTACTTCCAGGCCGTTATTGCCGGAAAGATCGGCTGTCATCACAGCTTCTGTCTTTGGAGTAAACGTACCTTCATTACTGCATACAAAATCTCCAACCGTAACGGTCGCCTGAGTCAGAGTTGTAAGACCGCCCGGGTTTGAAGTTTCAATGGTAACGGCCTTCACGAGACGTCCGCCGGTCAGTACCTCTTCCAGACTGCTGACCACCGTGACTGTACCAGGAAGCTGCTCGCCGGTATCTTCCAGTGTGATGATCGCCTCATTGCCCACACCGATCATAGCCGCCTCCGCGGAAAGGAACGGAACTGTGATCTTCATCACGGAATCATCGTAAATATCTGCAATTTTTGTACCATTATTTACTTTATCTCCCTCTGTGACATAAAGCTTCTTAATATAACCGGTCGTTGTTGACTTATATGTATTTCCGGAGAGTGCGCTCACTGCCTCATTGTATTCCTCCTGGGCAGTCTGTACATTCTCCTGGGCACGAAGCAGGCTGGTCTCTGCAGAACTCAGATCCGAATCCATGGAGGAGGCGTCGATCACATAGAGGACCTGATCCTTCTCTACCACATCGCCTTCTTCAAACAGAGCTTCCAAGACCTCGCCCTCCACCAGAGATGTCACCTCATAAGTATCCTTCGGAGAAAGGGAGCTGGATGCAGAAAGCTCCGAAGAAATATCCATACGGGAAACCGTCGCTGTCTGGACCGCTGTCTCAGTGGCTGCTGCCGCCATTCTCTGTCTGCTCCTAAAGAACATCAATGCGCCTGCACCTGCAGCCACAACTACCACCGCAGCAATGATCCATTTTTTACTTTTTTTCTTTTTCTTCTTTCTGCTGTGTTTTTCTGCCGGTACGTTTGCCTTCTCAACCGTTTCGTTTAATTCTTTCTTTTCTTCCATTTCCGGACCGCTCCTTTAATAATCTCCGATTACATCAATTGCTGTATAAGATGCGTTTTCACCGTTGCCATTCTTCTCCCAGACAATGTAAACATCATCGCCCACCTTGAATTCACCGTACATGGAGAACAGGAACTGAATCTCAGAAGCACTGAGGCTGAACATATCTCCGCCTTCCTCGTTGTCCTGGTCATAGGAATCCAGCTCCACAGAGATCGGAGTGAACGGATCGGAAGAATCATAATAGATCGCTTCGATACGGCCGTGGGAGGAACCTTTCTTCTCACCATATTCAGAATAACCGAAAATCGTCTTTGTGGACTCATGGTAATAAATCAGGTTCGCATAAGAGCAGATGTCCATCTCCTCACAGGATTCGCCATCCAGGAAGAAAGTCGCGTTCTTCGTAGAAAACGGTACCATGGAATCTAAAGAGGTCAGGTAATCATCCATGATCTTCGGTCCTTTTAAACTGTTGTCCAGAATGGAGGACATATTGATCTCACCATCGGAACTGAATTTCAGTTCAAAAACAGAACTTCCATACTGACCACCGTTTTTCGATTTTGCTTTCATCAGGTTGTAGAACAGATGGATGCAGTCCTCTCTTGTCAGCACCTCGTTTACCTCACAGTAAATATTGGTATCAAGCGCAAGTTCAGAGAACTTCTTCATACGGTTCTCATTGATATTTCCGGCAAAATCATCATTTGTATATCCTAACAGACTGAGTACCGCTCTTGCAGCCTCACGCATGGTCACACCCTGGTCCGGTTTGAAATTGCCGCCAAGATAGCCGACCATCCACTCGTTGTTTGCTGCGGTTCTGATCGCCGCTGCGTACTCATTTGTTCCGGATACATCCGCAAAAACAGAAACGTTGCTTGTTGTTCCGGTCACATTATGGTATTCCGAAGCATTGACAAGCATCCTGGCAAACTCCGCTCTTGTCACTGTCGCATTGCGGTCACCTTCGTTCATAATACCGATCAGGTTCACTGCTTTCTTTCTCATGTCATAAGTAGTGGTCGCCGCATAAGCTGTGGACGTCATCACCGTGGAAACTGCACAGACACATGCCAGTCCCACCATATATCTTCCTCTTAACATAGGGATAACTCCTTCCTAATGATCTTTCCCCTAAACTTTACCAGATGAATGTGTTGGAACTGTGAAATCAAAACACAATTTTGTGAAAATTCTGTGTCCAAACGGTGAAAAAAAGACAGACCGCGTAACGCAGATCTGCCTTCTCTCATTCTATATTTGATTCCTGTTACATCAAAGGTGCGATCAGCCGCAGCGCCTGCCCCCAGAACCGGTGCATGAACGGCAGTGCATCATAGTTTTCCACTGTCATCCGTGCGCATTTTCTCAGTGTCTCCTCAAAATCAACTTTGATCGTGTCAATGACCGGATTCCGGTAAATGTAGACCGCACATTCAAAATTCAGATACTGGCTCCTGAAATCAAAATTTACAGAACCGACCACCGCTTTTTCGCCATCGCTGATCACGGTCTTCGAATGTACAAAACCAGGAAGATATTCATAAATCTTCACCCCGGCCTCGATAAGCTCCGGATAATAGGAATGGGCCAGCATAAACGCATACTTTTTATCAGGAATATGCGGCATAATGATCACGGTATCCACACCACGCTTCGCAGAATAACAGAGCGCCGTGATCATATCATCATCCAAAATCAAATACGGGGTCATAATGTACACATATTCTCTCGCCTGGTAAATGATATCAAGATATACCTGATGGCTCACAGACTCCTCGTCCATCGGGCTGTCTGAAAACGGAATGGAGTATCCCTGGACATTCATTCCGTTCAGATTGTATGACTGTCCGGCTTCTAAGTACTTTCCATAATCACAGTCAAAATCCAGTTTCCTTGAGCAGACATTCCACATCTGCATAAACATGACTGTAAAACTTCTCACCGCATCGCCCTTTAAGCAGATGGCATTGTCTTTCCAGTGTCCGAAGCGAACCTTCTTATTAATATACTCATCCGCCAGATTCACGCCTCCTGTGTAAGCGATCTTACCATCGATCACAAGGATCTTTCTATGGTCGCGGTTGTTCTGGCTGGTGGAAACCGCCGGCCGGATCGGATTGAAG
>JAFUMF010000209.1 GCA_017482945.1 Lachnospiraceae bacterium | reverse complement strand
TTAAAGAGTTACAGCTCCTTGGAAACACCGCTGAGAACTTAAAACACGCTGCAGAAGGCGAGAACTACGAGTGGACAGATATGTACAAGACATTCGCAGAAGAAGCTGAGGCAGAAGGTTTCAAAACCATCGCAGCAAAATTCCGCATGGTAGCTGCAATCGAGAAGCACCATGAAGAAAGATACTTAAAGCTTTTAGAGAACGTTGAAATGCAGAAAGTATTTGAGAAATCCGAAGAAGTTATGTGGAAGTGCAGAAACTGCGGTCACCTTGTGATCGGCAAGAAAGCTCCGGCAATGTGTCCGGTATGTGCTCACCCGCAGAGTTTCTTTGAGGTTAATGCTGAGAACTATTAATTGAATAAGGCTAGAAACGCCGGAACATATTAGAGGTTCCGGCGTTTTTTGAGAAATACCGGCGTTAGATACATGGGACTTCCACGAATGGAAACGCTTTATTGTTGGCAATTTTTAAATTGTATGATATAATGATGGGAAGAAAACCTACATAGGAGAATGTGAAGCGCATGGAAATGAAAAGAGTTTTTCTTAAATTAAGCGGCGAGGCACTTGCAGGCCCGAAGAAGACTGGCTTTGATGAAGCAACTGTAAGAGAGGTCGCAAAGCAGGTCAAGATTTCTGTCGACGCAGGCGTGCTGGTTGGTATTGTAATTGGCGGCGGAAACTTCTGGCGCGGACGTACAGGTAATGAAATTGACCGTACAAAGGCAGACCAGATCGGTATGTTAGCCACTGTTATGAACTGTATTTATGTATCTGAGATCTTCCGCAACGAAGGAATGATGACTCAGATCTTAACTCCGTTTGAGTGCGGTACGATGACAAAAGTCTTCTCTAAAGACCGTGCAAATAAATATTTTGAAAAAGGAATGGTTGTGTTCTTTGCAGGCGGTATCGGCCACCCGTACTTCTCCACAGATACAACGATCACCTTAAGAGCCATCGAAATGGAAGCTGACTGTATCCTTCTTGCGAAAGCGATCGACGGAGTTTACGACAGCGATCCGAAGATCAACCCGAATGCGAAGAAGTACGATAAGATCTCCATTCAGGAAGTGATCGATAAACAGCTTGCGGTTGTGGATCTGACTGCTTCTATTATGTGCATGGAGCAGAAAATGCCGATGGCAGTATTCTCATTAAATGAAGAAAATGGTATTGCAAATGCAATGCAGGGAAAAATTAACGGCACGATCGTGACTGCCGAATAACTAGGAGGGTAACTATGAAAGAACAGTTAAAAGTATACGAAGGCAAGATGGAAAAGACCATTGATTCCCTTATGAGCGATTACGCAAGTATTCGTGCCGGCCGTGCGAACCCGCATGTACTTGACAAGATTAAAGTTGACTACTACGGATCTCCAACTCCGATCCAGCAGGTTGGTAATATCTCCGTTCCGGAGGCAAGAGTTATCTTAATTCAGCCGTGGGAGAAGAGCTTATTAAAGGCAATTGAAAAAGCGATCCAGGTATCCGACCTCGGAATCAACCCGAACAACGATGGTACATGCATCCGTCTTGTATTCCCGGAGCTCACTGAGGACAGACGTAAAGAGTTAGCAAAAGACGTTAAGAAAAAAGGTGAGGGCGCAAAAGTTGCGATCCGTAATATCCGCCGTGATGCAAACGACACATTTAAGAAAATGGAAAAGAACGACGAGATCACTGAGGACGAGTTAAAAGAGGCAACTGATAAGATTCAGAAGATCACAGATAAGGCTATTGAAAAAGTAGACAAGGCTGTAGAGAACAAGACAAAGGAAATTCTTACCGTATAAGAGATGTGATGGGGGGCAGGGATACCTGTCCCCATTTGCAGTTATAAAAGGACGCCTTTTTAAGGAGATTGATTATGGATGAAAATTTGAAGATTCCCACTCATGTGGCACTGATTCTGGACGGCAATGGCCGTTGGGCGAAAAAACGCGGACTTCCGCGCCAGATGGGCCACAAAAAGGGCTGCGAGACAGTGGAACAGATCGTTGAAGATGCTGATAGAATGGAAATCAAATATCTGACTGTGTTGGGATTCTCTACATAAAACTGTAAACGGCCGGAGGAAGAGGTCGGAGCGCTCATGCAGCTGTTCCGTTACTATACAAAGCGCCTGTTAAAAATCGCGAGAGAGTCCAATGTCCGTGTGAAAATGATCGGCGAGAGGAGCAGATTTGCTGCAGATATCGTTGAGGGCATCAACCAGTTAGAGGAGCAGACGAAAGAAAACACAGGCTTGACCTTTATTATAGCAGTAAATTATGGCGGCCGCGATGAGATTACCCGCGCGGTGAGAAAAGTGATGGCAGACTGCAAAGAAGGAAAGATTTCTGAAGAAGAGATGACGGAGGCTGTATTTGCATCCTACCTGGATACTGCAGACATTCCGGATCCGGACCTTCTGATCCGTACAAGCGGAGAACTGAGACTTTCCAACTATCTGTTATGGCAGCTGGCGTATTCTGAGCTTTACGTGACAGACTGTCTGTGGCCGGATTTCAATAAAGAAGAACTCATAGAGGCCATCAGACACTACAGCCGCCGTGACCGTCGATATGGCGGAGTAAAAACAGAGACGAAATAAGGGGTGGTGTTATGTTTGCAACCAGACTTATCAGCGGTATCTTTTTAGTGATCGTAGCGGCGTATCTTCTTGTCACCGGCGGACCGGTTTTATTTGCGGTTTCTCTGGTGATCTCGATGATCGGCCTGTTTGAACTGTATCGGGTACTGAAGATTGATAAAGAGCTTCCTGGCATCATTGGTTATCTTACTCTAGCGGTCTATTATATGATTTTGTGGTTCGGATGGACCGAATATGTGACCCTTATGACCATAGGAACGCTGATGCTCCTGATGACGGTTTATGTGATCACATTCCCGAAATACAGGACAGAACAGATTACCGCGGCTTTTTTTGGAATCTTTTATGTGGGAATTATGTTTTCCTTCGTTTACCAGGTTAGAAGTATGCCGGACGGAGCGTATCTTGTGTGGCTGATCCTTCTTAGTTCCTGGGGATGCGACACCTGCGCATATTGCGTGGGCATGCTGTTTGGAAAGCATAAAATGGCGCCGAAGCTGAGTCCGAAAAAGTCCATTGAAGGTGCGATCGGCGGTGTGGTCGGTTCCGCTCTTCTTGGATTCTTGTATGGCATGGTGTTTGAGGCTCGCATGGACGTGATCCTCCAGCCCGGCTTTGTCAGCGCGTGTGCCTGCGCGATCGGAGCTGTGATTTCCCAGATCGGTGATCTGGCGGCATCTGCGATCAAGCGAAACCATGATATCAAAGACTACGGTCATCTGATTCCGGGCCATGGTGGAATCCTGGACCGTTTTGACAGTATGATCTTTACAGCACCTGCAGTTTACTTTGCAGTGTGGTTTATCGGCCTGATGTAAACCAGGCCTGATCTGTGTGCCTGTGGCACATGAAAAGCAGAGAGATTTGGAAGAGGGATAAGAATGAAAAAAATAGCAGTTCTTGGCTCCACCGGTTCCATCGGTACCCAGACTCTGGATGTGGTGCGTGCCAATGGAGATATTCAGGTCGCTGCAATTGCGGCCGGAAGTAATATTAAAATGCTGGAAGCGCAGATCAGGGAGTTTGCTCCTTCTGTCTGCGGTGTCTGGGATGAAGATAAGGCGAAAGAACTGGCAGGAAATGTTTCAGATACCAATACAAAAATTGTAAGTGGAATGGACGGTCTGATGGAGATCGCCGAGATGGATGGCTACGAGATCCTCGTGACAGCAGTGGTCGGCATGATCGGTATTCGGCCGACGATCGCGGCGATTAAGGCCGGAAAAGATATTGCACTTGCGAACAAAGAAACTCTTGTGACAGCCGGCCATCTGATCATGCCGCTCGTGAAGGAGCATGGTGTGCGCCTTCTTCCGGTGGACAGTGAGCACAGTGCGATTTTCCAGTGCTTAAACGGCGAACACGGGAATAAAATTGATAAGATACTTTTAACTGCCTCCGGCGGTCCGTTCCGCGGATGGACCAGAGAGCAGATGAAGTCGGTAAAACTTGAGGATGCCTTAAAACACCCAAACTGGTCTATGGGAAGAAAAATCACCATCGACAGCTCCACCATGGTCAATAAAGGCCTGGAAGTGATGGAAGCAAAATGGCTGTTTGATGTGGAGATGGATGACGTGCAGGTGGTTGTACAGCCGAAGAGTATTATTCACTCGATGGTGCAGTTTGAGGATGGCGCTGTGATGGCGCAGCTTGGCACTCCGGACATGAAGCTTCCGATCCAGTATGCCCTTTATTATCCGGAGAGACGTCCGATGGGCGGCGACAGACTGGATTTCTGGGCGATGAAAGAAATTACCTTTGATAAACCGGATTTTGAAAATTTCAGAGGTCTGGCTCTTGCATATGAGGCAGGAAAAGCGGGTGGCTCTGTACCAGTCGTATTCAATGCGGCCAATGAGATGGCGGTTGCAAAGTTCCTGAACCGTGAGATTTCCTATCTGGAAATTACAGATATCATCGAAGCTTCGATGAGAAACCATAAAAAACGCGAAAATCCGACGCTGGAGGAAATTCTTCAGGCGGAACAGGAGACTTACGAATTTATCAAAGGCGACTGGGGAAAATAAAAAGAACCGGCGCATTACGAAGACAGCATAATTGTTAGACTAGAATTTAGAAAGCAGGTGGAATAAGAAGTGATAATGGCACTTCTTGTACTTAGTGTAATTGTACTGTTCCATGAGTTCGGCCATTTTCTTCTGGCGCGGGTCAATGGAATCGGTGTCATTGAATTTTCTCTGGGCTTTGGTCCGAGACTGCTCACATGGAAGAGCAAAAAAAGCGGAACAAGATATTCTTTAAAATTGATCCCATTCGGCGGTTCCTGTGCCATGTACGGTGAATTTGATGATGAAGACTATGACGAGGAAGATGAGCGGGCAGAACAGCTGCCGTCGGGTGCCATGGGATATGGACCGGAGATGCGGAAAATATCCGAGGAAGAGGAGATCCGTAAGGAATTCGCTGACGGAAAATATGGGGATTCGTTTTTTACGAAATCTCCCCTTGCAAGAATTTCCGTTGTCGCAGCCGGTCCGATCTTTAACTTTATCCTTGCGTTTGTATTTTCCATCGTTGTAGTTTCCTGGGCTGGCTATGATTACCCGGAAGTTGCAGAGATCGTAGAAGGAAATGCGGCTGAGATGGCAGGATTGCAGCAGGGTGATGTCATTACAAAAATCGGAAATCGCAATGTCATGGTGACACGAGATGTGCTTCTCTACATGACATTCAATGGAAATGAAGATATACCGGTTCAGTACAAACGTCTCAATGAGACCACCGGGGAGTGGGAGAAGTATGAGGCAGTACTGGATTCCGACTATTACTATTATCAGAATGGACGATATCTGTCGGGAATGAATTTTTTCGGATATCGTTCAGGGGCGGATTCGATCGTTTCGCTGTTAAAATATAGCGCGGCCGAAGTAAGATATACGGTTTATTCGGTGATCGACAGCCTTGCCGAGATGGTGCGCGGCCAGGTGCGTAAAGATGATATTGCAGGCCCGATCCGTATCGTTACGATGATCGATGATACGGTGGAGGAAGTATCTCCTTATGGTCCGGTCGTGGTATTTATGAATGTTCTGAATCTGATCATTATGTTCTCGGCAAACCTTGGTGTTATGAACCTTCTGCCGTTTCCGGCGCTGGATGGCGGACGCCTTGTGTTCTTATTTTGGGAACTGATCACGAGAAAACCAGTGAATCAGAGAATTGAGAATGCCATCAATCTGGCAGGAATGACACTCCTCATGGCACTTATGGTATTTGTTCTTTTTAATGATCTGACGTTTTTATTTTAGGAGGATAGTATGTACAGGGAAAATACGAAAGTGATCCAGATTGGAAGCAAGAAAATCGGCGGCGGAAATCCGGTGCTGATCCAGTCCATGTGCAATACGAAAACAGAAAATGTGGAGGCAACGGTTGCACAGATCTTAAAGCTGGAGGCAGCCGGATGTGAGATCATCCGTGTGGCAGTTCCGACCATGGAGGCAGCTGCTGCGATCCGTGAAATCAAAAAGCAGATCCATATTCCGCTGGTTGCTGATATTCATTTTGATTATCGTCTTGCGATCGCGGCAATTGAGAGCGGTGCCGATAAGATCCGAATCAATCCAGGCAATATTGGAGCGAAAGAGCGCGTGCAGGCGGTGGTCGAGACTGCAAAACAGTACGGCGTGCCGATCCGTGTGGGTGTGAACAGTGGTTCTCTTGAGAAGGAGCTGCTGGCTAAATACGGCGGCGTGACTGCCGAGGCAATCGTTGAGAGCGCCAAGAAACAGATTGCAATGATTGAGGAATTTGGCTATGACAATATCGTTGTCAGCATCAAATCTTCCGATGTTATGATGTGTGTAAAAGCCCATGAGCTGATGGCAAAGGAATGTCGTTATCCGCTTCATGTGGGCATTACTGAGTCCGGAACACTTTTATCCGGCAATATTAAATCTTCCGTTGGCCTGGGAATCATCCTCTATGAGGGAATCGGCGATACGATCCGCGTATCTCTGACCGGAGACCCGCTGGAAGAGATCAAGAGTGCAAAGCATATCTTGAAAGCATTAAAGCTTCGTACCGGGGGTATTGAAGTTGTGTCCTGTCCGACCTGCGGACGGACCCAGATTGATCTCATCAGTCTGGCAAATCAGGTGGAGAACATGGTGGCTGACATTGATATGGACATCAAAGTGGCTGTCATGGGCTGTGTGGTCAATGGACCTGGCGAGGCGAGAGAAGCTGACATCGGAATTGCCGGCGGAATCGGAGAAGGTCTTTTGATCAAAAAAGGAGAAGTCCTTAGAAAAGTACCGGAGAGTGAACTTTTAGCAGTTCTCAGAGAAGAAATTCTCAAGATGCAGAAAGAACAGGAATAAGCATGGAAAAACCATTTCTGGAAGTATTTCCGGGCTTACATATCGGAGAAGAACTTAAGGAGCTTCTGAAACTTGTCATGGTAGAGAAAGTCGCCATGTCGAAGGACAGAAGCTCTCTTCGCATTTATATTGTGAGCCCAAGATTGATTCATAAAAAGAATATTTACAGCATGGAAGACGGAATCGCGAAGCAGCTGTTTCCGGGGCGGCCTCTTACGGTCAAAATCCAGGAGAAGTACCGTCTTTCTGCCCAGTACACGCCGAAAAAGCTCTACGATGTTTATAGGGACAGTATTTTGCTGGAATTTAAGCAGTTCGGAATGATCGAACACAACATTCTGAGAAAAGGCCAGGTGGAGTTCCGCTCTGAGGATACCATGGTCATTACTGTGGAGGATAATCTGATCTACAGAGAGCGTTCCAAGGAAGTGGGCCGTGTTCTGGAGAAGATTTTCGTTGAGCGGTGCGGACTTCCTGCTGAGGTGCGGTTTGAGTTCGTAGAAGTCGAAAAAGAGAAGAAGGACGACATGTTCCAGCCGTTTGGAACCGGGTTTGGTATGCCGCATGGGTATGACCCTGTTATGGACGGGGCAGATCCTTCGATGTTAGCCGGCGGTACTGTGGACGTGCCTTGGGATACCGGGGCGCAGGACGGAGTTCAGTCCGGAGCAGGAACCGGCGCAAATGGAAGCGCCAATGAAGCTGCAAAGGCGGCTGCGGCAGGCAAAAAGGCGAGTGGCAGCCAGGCATCCAGTGGAGCCGGAAAGAACGGAGCCGCGAAAAAAGGCGAGTTTACGAAGAAGAGCTTTGGAAACGGAGCCGGAAGTGGTGCCGGCGGCGAAGGTGGATTTAAAGGCAAGGACGGCTTTAAGCGCGATGGCTTTAAAGGCCGTATGCCTTATAAGAAGTCGGAGAATCCGGATGTGCTGTTCGGACGTGATTTCGAGGGTGAGATCACAGAAATCCGCGATATTGCTGGCGAGATCGGTGAGGTAACGATCCGCGGCCAGATTTTACAGACGGAGACCCGTGAACTAAAGAGCGGCCGCAAGCTGACGATTTTCGACATCAGCGATTTTACAGACAGTATTACCATCAAGCTGTTCCTGCGTGAAGATCAGGAAGAGGACGCGGCAAACGCCATCAAAAAAGGCGCCTTTGTCCGCCTGAAAGGTATTACGACCATCGATAAATTTGACGGTGAACTGACCATCGGTTCCATCGTCGGCATTAAAAAATGTGAGGACTTTACTTCCAAGCGCGAAGATAACGCCCCGGTGAAGCGAGTGGAGCTTCACTGCCATACGAAAATGAGCGATATGGACGGTGTTTCGGAAGTTAAGGACATTATTAAGCGTGCGAAAAAATGGGGCATGCCGGCCATCGCGGTCACAGACCATGGCTGTGTGCAGGCATTCCCGGATGCCAGCCATGCGCTGGATAAAGGAGATACGTTCAAAGTCATCTACGGTGTAGAAGGTTATCTGGTCGACGATATGAAAGAAATTGTCGAAAATTCCAGAAATCAGAGCCTGGATGGAACGTATGTAGTCTTCGATATCGAGACCACCGGTTTCTCGCCATCGAAGAATAAAATCATTGAAATCGGTGCGGTAAAAGTTGTAAACGGAACGATTGTAGACCGGTTCAATGAGTTTATCAACCCGGAGGTGCCGATCCCATTCGAAATCGAGCGACTGACCGGCATCAACGATTCCATGGTCATGGACGCTCCGACCATTGATGTGATCCTGCCGAAATTCCTGGAATTTGTCGGCGATGCCGCTCTTGTGGCCCATAATGCGTCCTTCGATGTGAGCTTTATCAGCCACAATGCCGGTGAATTAAAGCTTCCGTTTAATCCGACGGTCCTCGATACGGTAACGCTGGCGCGCGTTCTGCTGCCGAATCTGAACCGCTATAAATTGGACACCGTTGCAAAAGCGCTGAATATTTCATTGGAAAATCATCACAGAGCCGTGGATGATGCCGAAGCCACAGCCGGAATTTATTTAAAATTCACGGAAATGCTAAAGACCCAGTATGACATGGAGACGTTGGATGACTTGAATGTCTTTAACAAAGCTGATGATGCGGCCATCATGAAAATGCCGACCCATCATGTCATTATCTTAGCGAAAAACGATCTGGGACGAGTAAATCTCTATAAATTGGTTTCCCTGTCCCACGTAAAATACTTCTCGAGAAGACCGAGAATTCCAAAAAGCCTCTTAAACGAGTGCAGAGAAGGTCTCATTATCGGAACAGCCTGTGAGGCAGGTGAGCTCTATCAGGCGGTTCTGCGCGGAGGTTCCGATGCGGAGCTTCAAAAGCTTGTGAATTTCTACGATTTTCTGGAAATTCATCCGCTCGGAAACGATATGTTCATGCTGCGTGACGAGAAGAGTACGGTCAATTCTGTGGAAGATCTGATGAACATTAACCGAAAGATCGTAAGCCTCGGTGAGCAGTTTGGCAAGCCGGTCTGCGCGACCTGTGATGTTCATTTCCTGGATCCTGAGGACGAAATCTACAGAAAGATCCTCATGGCAGGCCAGGGATTTAAAGATGCCGACGATCAGGCACCGCTGTATCTCAGAACCACCAATGAAATGTTGGAGGAATTTGAGTATCTTGGCAGTGATAAAGCATATGAAGTCGTTGTCACCAACACAAGAATGATCGCAGACATGTGCGAGCCGATCGCACCGGTGCGCCCGGATAAGTGTCCGCCGGTCATCGAAGACTCTGATGCCCAGTTACGAAGCATATGCTACAACCGCGCCCACGAAATGTACGGAGAAAACCTCCCGCAGATCGTAGTGGACCGTCTGGAGCGTGAGCTGAACTCCATCATTTCCAACGGTTTCGCCGTGATGTACATCATCGCCCAGAAGCTTGTGTGGAAGTCCAACGAGGATGGCTATCTGGTCGGTTCCCGAGGTTCCGTAGGATCGTCCTTCGCAGCGACCATGTCCGGAATCACAGAGGTTAATCCGCTGAGCCCGCATTATTATTGTACAAACTGTCACTATTACGACTTTGATTCCGAGGATGTAAAGAAGTTCAGCGGTATGGCCGGCTGTGATATGCCGGATAAGAACTGTCCGGTCTGCGGAAATCCGCTGACAAAAGACGGTTTTGACATCCCGTTCGAGACCTTCCTTGGATTCAAAGGCGATAAAGAGCCTGATATCGACTTAAACTTCTCCGGAGAATACCAGTCCAGAGCCCATGACTACACGGAAGTAATCTTCGGAAAAGGCCAGACATACCGCGCCGGTACCATCGGTACACTTGCAGATAAGACGGCGTTCGGTTATGTAAAGAATTATTATGAAGAGCGTGGAGAGCGCAAGCGAAATTGTGAGATCAACCGTATCGTACAGGGATGTGTTGGCGTGCGCCGTACAACGGGCCAGCATCCGGGCGGAATCATCGTACTGCCGCTGGGTGAGATGATTTATTCCTTCACCCCGATCCAGCACCCGGCCAATGATATGACGACGAAGACGGTCACGACCCATTTCGATTACCACTCCATCGACCACAACCTGTTAAAGCTTGATATTCTCGGACACGATGATCCGACCATGATCCGTATGCTCCAGGACCTCATCGGACTGGATCCGGTTAAAGATATTCCGCTGGATTCCAGAGAGGTCATGAGCCTGTTCCAGAACACATCCGCCCTCGGCATCACACCGGACGATATCGGTGGATGTAAGCTGGGTGCCCTCGGAGTTCCGGAGTTCGGTACAGATTTCGCGATGCAGATGTTAATTGACGCGCAGCCGAAGCATTTCTCTGACCTGGTGCGAATCGCTGGACTTGCCCACGGTACAGACGTTTGGCTTGGCAATGCGCAGACATTGATCCAGGAAGGCAAAGCGACCATCCAGACCGCGATCTGTACGCGAGACGATATCATGGTCTACCTGATCCAGAAAGGCATGGAAGAGGGCCTCGCCTTCACGATCATGGAGTCCGTTCGTAAGGGCAAGGGCCTGAAACCAGACTGGGAGGAGGCCATGAAAGCCCACGATGTTCCGGACTGGTATATTTGGTCCTGTAAGAAAATTAAGTATATGTTCCCGAAGGCCCATGCGGCGGCGTACGTTATGATGGCGTGGCGAATTGCATATTGTAAGGTATTCTATCCGCTTGCATATTACGCGTCCTTCTTCAGTATCCGTGCCAGCGCATTCTCTTATGAGCTGATGTGCCTTGGCCGCGAGAAGCTGGACCGCCATATTGCAGATTACAAGAGACGGTCTGATTCTCTCTCAAAGAAGGAGCAGGATACCCTCAGGGATATGCGAATCGTTCAGGAGATGTACGCGAGGGGATATGATTTCGAACCGCTCGATATTTACCGGGCGAAAGCCAGACACTTCCAGATCATGGGCAACAAGCTGATGCCGTCTATTAACAGTATCGACGGTCTCGGCGAAAAAGCGGCTGACTCCATCGAGGAGGCAGCAAAAGACGGAAAGTTCTTATCCAAAGAGGACTTCCGAAACAGAACAAAGGTCAGCAAGACGATTTGTGACTTGATGGCGGAGCTTGGAATCCTTCGCGACCTGCCGGAGAGCAACCAGTTGTCGCTGTTCGACTTGTAAAAGTAGAATCACAAAAAAATCTGTGCTCCATATACCAGCAATTTCGGTGTTCTGGTATATGGGGCATTGTTTTTTGCGCATATGAAAAAATATGCGAAAAAATGCAGCTATGTGATAAAGTCACGCAAATGGAGAAAGAGGGCCTTGACATTTTGTATGACTGTGCTAATATATAGGTGTACCCCCTAAGGGTATCAAGAAACGGAAAGGAGAGTACAAAATGGAACAATATACAGTAACTGGCATGAGCTGCGCAGCCTGCAGTGCTCGTGTTGAAAAAGCGGTTTCGGCCGTACCTGGTGTTACATCCTGTTCAGTGAGTCTTCTTACGAATTCCATGGGCGTGGAAGGAACTGCATCCAGTGACGCTGTCATCGCAGCTGTGGTTGAAGCCGGATATGGTGCTTCTGTAAAAGGCGCATCCGACGCGAAGGGATCTTCCTCCTCCGCAGCAATGAACGAAGATGCCCTCGCTGACCACGAAACGCCTGTATTAAAGAAACGTCTCGTTTCCTCACTGGGCTTTTTGATCGTTCTCATGTATTTTTCCATGGGACATATGATGTGGGGATGGCCGCTCCCGGCATTCTTCGCAGAGAACCATGTGGCAATGGGTCTGTTACAGCTTCTTTTGACAACCATTATCATGGTTATCAACCAGAAATTCTTTATCAACGGTTTTAAGGGCCTGATCCACAAGGCCCCGAATATGGACACCCTCGTTGCCCTCGGCTCCGGCGCTTCCTTCGTTTACAGCACATACGCACTGTTCATGATGACAGATGCCCAGGTAAAAGGCGATGCGGCGGCAGTGATGTCCTACATGCATGAGTTCTACTTCGAATCAGCAGCCATGATCCTGACACTGATCACAGTCGGAAAAATGCTGGAGGCCCGTTCCAAAGGAAAGACGACCGATGCATTAAAGAGTTTGATGAAACTGGCACCGAAGACTGCGATGGTCATTAGAAACGGTGCAGAGGTGGAAGTTCCAATCGAACAAGTGAAAAAAGGCGATCTCTTTGTTGTACGCCCTGGTGAGAACATCCCGGTGGACGGTACTGTCTTAGAAGGCCACAGCGCAGTCAACGAGGCGGCACTCACCGGTGAGAGTATTCCGGTGGACAAAGAACCTGGTGATCTGGTATCCGCAGCGACAGTGAACCAGTCCGGTTTCATCCGCTGTGAGGCAACAAGAGTTGGAGAGGACACAACACTTTCCCAGATCATCAAGATGGTCAGTGATGCGGCGGCAACAAAGGCCCCGATCGCAAAGGTGGCAGATAAAGTATCCGGCGTTTTCGTTCCGGCGGTCATTACCATTGCAGTCATTACAACTCTTGGCTGGCTGCTTCTTGGCGAGACCATTGGTTTTGCTCTGGCAAGAGGTATTTCAGTCCTTGTGATCAGCTGTCCATGTGCGCTTGGACTTGCGACTCCGGTGGCCATCATGGTCGGAAACGGCATGGGTGCAAAGAATGGTATCCTCTTTAAGACTGCCGTATCCCTTGAGGAGACTGGAAAAGTTCAGATCGTAGCACTCGATAAGACCGGAACCATCACAAGCGGCGAACCGAAAGTGACCGATATGATCCCAGCCGAGGGAATTACAGAAACAGAACTTCTTTCCATGGCCTATGCACTCGAAAAGAAGAGCGAACATCCGCTTGCGAGAGCGATCCTTGCAAAAGCCGAAGAGATGAACCTGAATGCAGAAGAAGTCACAGACTTTACTGCACTTCCGGGCAACGGACTTTCTGCAAAATTAGGCGACCAGGAGTTATTCGGCGGCAACCTGAAGTTCATCAGCACAAAAGCAACGGTTACAGAGGAATTGAAAAAGCAGGCAGATGCCCTGGCAGAAAAAGGAAAGACTCCATTATTCTTCAGCCGCGGCAAGGAACTGATCGGTATCATCGCAGTTGCCGATGTGATCAAAGAAGACAGCCCGCAGGCAGTAAAAGAACTGCAGAACATGGGCATCCACGTTGTCATGCTGACAGGTGACAACGAGCGTACTGCAAAAGCAGTCGGCGCACAGGCCGGCGTTGACGAAGTGATCGCAGGCGTTCTTCCGGACGGAAAAGAGAACGTGATCCGCAAATTAAAACAGAGTGGCCGCGTAGCCATGGTCGGCGACGGAATCAACGACGCCCCGGCGCTTACACGCGCAGACATCGGTATCGCCATCGGCGCAGGTACAGATATTGCCATTGACGCCGCTGATGTGGTTCTCATGAAGAGCCGTCTGTCCGACGTTCCTGCGGCGATCCGCTTGAGCCGTGCAACCCTGACCAATATTCACCAGAACCTGTTCTGGGCATTCTTCTACAACTGTGTGGGAATTCCGCTTGCAATGGGTATCTGGATCCCGATTTTCGGATGGAAGTTAAATCCAATGTTCGGTGCCGCAGCTATGAGCTTATCCAGCTTCTGCGTGGTATCAAACGCACTGAGACTCAATTTCTTTGACATGCACCGCGCTGACAAAGATAAAAAAATAAAACCAATTCAAAGAGAGGAGATCAAATCCATGGAGAAAACATTAAAAGTTGAAGGTATGATGTGCCCGCATTGTGAAGCAAGAGTAAAGAAAGTTCTTGAGGCACTTCCGGGTGTTGAGAGCGCTGTTTGCAGCCACAAAGAGGGTACAGCAGTAGTTACTTTAACAGAAGATGTTGCATTTGATGTGCTTAAGAAAGCAATCGAAGATGCTGATTACAAAGTAATCGGCTAATGAATTGGAAGCAGAAGACCGGGCCGGGTATCTTACCGGGCCCGGATCATTCATTCCGAAAGGAGGATCTGCCGTGGCAGAAGAGATGATCAAAGCTTTGGAGAATGAAACAGAGGTACAGTCCTGTGAATGCAGACATAAACACAGAGATCCAAAAGAAGAGAGGGATCTGATCAATCGATTAAACAGAATCGAAGGCCAGATCCGCGGCATCAAAGCCATGGTGCAGGACGAGCGTTACTGTACTGATATTCTTGTACAGGTATCTGCAGTCCAGTCTGCATTAAACAGCTTCGCAAGCCGCCTTCTTTCTAACCACATCAAATCCTGTGTCGTTCAGGATATCAAAGATGGAAAAGAGGAAGAGGCGATCAACGAGCTCTGCGAAACCATCAAAAAGATGTTGTAGTCTCTGATTTTTCAATTGAATAAATTATTTAAAAAAATTAGAAAAAAGTAGTTGACATTTTTAAAAAACTGGGTTATACTTACGTACGTAATCGAGGCGTGGCTCAGTTTGGTAGAGCGCTGCGTTCGGGACGCAGAGGTCGCAGGTTCGAATCCTGTCGCCTCGACTTGGTTACTGGCCCGTTGGTCAAGCGGTCAAGACGACGGCCTCTCACGCCGTAAACCCGGGTTCGATTCCCGGACGGGTCATGAAGCTGTTGCATGAAAGTGCAGCAGCTTTTTTACAATTAATTGAGTTTCAGAGTCCTGGACTCAGAAAGAAACTCAGATGCTTCCGTGGCTCAGCCGGTAGAGCAACGCATTCGTAATGCGTGGGTCAGGGGTTC
>JAFUMF010000208.1 GCA_017482945.1 Lachnospiraceae bacterium | reverse complement strand
TGATATAAGTCATATCACCGAAGAATACCATCTTTCTGTCCTGAGAGTCTGCAGATTTAACAAAACCGTCATCACCCATCCAGTCAGTGATCGCATGTACTAACATCATCTCATTCTGCGCACCTGCAGAGTTTGCATACGGATAGCCGAAGAGGTGAGCTGCATGGTCTGTGTAATGCCAGTCACGGCGAAGGATGTACTCGTTTGTCTCCGGATCTCTCGGATGAGCCTGTAAGTGATTTCTCATAACAGCCCACTTGATCGCGTAAGCGTACGGATAGCAGCTTACCATGGTACGTGCACAAGCATCAGATACGTCAACCGGTCCCTTAATTAATACCGGAAGCTCGTCACCAACATTTACGTCCTCCCAGTAACGGATCTTCGCACCACGACGGTTCTTGCCGGCAAGCTGGTCGTCGTATGCTGCGTGGATCATCTCGATTGTCTCGTCAGAATACGGCTTTCTCACCTTATCCTGGTACATCTTTGCTTCTTTCTTCTTGCCGCGTTTTCCCGGCGGTGTAGCCATGTAGATGTTTCTGTGCACTTCGATCGCAGCCACTTCATCTCTCTGGTTGATGTAGTAACGCGGAACGCTCTCGATGAACATACGATACGGTTTATCTTTTACCTGTTTCTCAACGAAACCTTCGTACTTATCATAGATTGTGAAGCTGTCGCCCGGACGGATCGGCTGCTTGTAGATGTGTTTGCTGCCGCCTGCAAGTCTTGCGATACCCGGTACACGAAGTCTTCCGCCGAAGGAAGAACCGAATGCGATACAAGTTTCAAATAACGGCGGAGCAATGAAACCGCCCCATCTTGTTGTCTGTACGTAGGACGGATCTCTCCAGAACGGGTTCGGGTCACCACATGCATCTGCGAAGTGACGGATCAGGTCCTCTGTTACGTATTTATAGTTAATACCTCTTACATACTCGTCATCCATGATCGCGAAGGATGGCGGCGGGATGATCACTTCGCCACGGCCCTCGTTGAACTGTGCGATTTTTTCGTCTAATGTTTTGTTCCAGTCTTCATCAGAAAGATGATCCCAGTCATATCTCTCATCAATAATACCTGCCATTTTTATTTCTCCTTTCATATTTCATGGCCATTCCGCTTGTCCGGAACAGCCGGTTTCTTATTTCTAATCAGGGCGGTGGGGCCGCCCCGGATTAAACATTCGTTACAATTACCAGATGATCCGAGCCTCTTCCATTGCCTTGATCTCTTCCTCGGACATGCCAAGGAGATTTCCGAATACATCATAGTTGTCCTCGCCGAGGATCGGTCCCTGTTTTCTGATTCTGGCCGGAGTCTCGGAGAACTTCCAAGCCGGATTCATAACATGCTGCTCACCCAGAACTTTATGCGGAACAGTTGTGAACAGTTCACGTGCCTCTGTGTGCGGATCGGTTAAAATTTCAATTGCACTCATGGACGGCATTGCTGCAACACCTGCTGCCTGAAGTGTGTGCATCATCTCATATGTATCCTTGTCTTTGGTCCACTCGCTCATATGAGCATCCAGTTCTTTTCTATTCTGCCATCTGCCGAACACGCTGTCATAGTTCTGGTCGTTTGCCCATTCTGGATTTCCCATGACGTCTTTTAAGGAATTCCATTCTTCGTCCGTTGCAACTGCGATGCTGATCCACTTATCTTCGCCTGCTGCCTTATAGCAGTTGTGCGGAGCCATGATCGCATCTTCATTGCCGTGACGGAATGGAGAGCGCTTGTTCATGGTGTAATCCATCAGCTCCGGTCCCACCAGTGTGCTTAAGCACTCAGAAGAGGAAAGGTCGATGTACTGGCCTTCGCCTGTGTTCTGGCGGTGGATCAGCGCTGCAAGAAGGATAAATGCAGAAGTAGTAGCTGCTCTCATATCCTGAACGCCGCTCATAACGTTCGGTGCGCCGTCTTCATAGCCAGTAAGATATGCAAGACCGCCGAAGGAGGCAAAGATCGGTGCAAAACCGGCGAATCCCTTGTACGGGCCTGTTGCTCCAAAACCGGAGGACTCTAACACGATAATATCCGGTTTTACTTTCTTGAAGTCTTCATAACCAAGGCCAAGTTTAGCCATCTTGCCAGGGCGCATGTTTGCAACAACGATGTCGCACTTTTCAACCAGTTTTCTTGCCAGCTCTGCGCCTTCCGGCTTTGTAATATCAATAGTAACGCCCTGTTTGTTCAGGTTCGCGTTGTTAAATGTCGGTGAAGAATCGAAACCACTGAAGTTATCGCCGTTCATGATGGAACCTTTTCTTGTCTGGTCGATACGGCCGTGACTCTCGATTTTAATTACCTCAGCACCCATATAAGAAAGAAGGGAAGTTGCGTACGGGCCGGCCCATACCCAGCTGAAGTCTGCGATTCTGATTCCTTTTAAAGCATCCTTAAACATTCCATTCTCCTCCTTTCCTTAAATCACGCCTGCTTCTTTGAGACGTACCAGATCCTCCTTGGAGTATCCGAGACGGCCTGTAAGAATTTCTTCGTTGTGCTGTCCGAGAAGCGGTGCACCTTCGTTTCCTTCCGGTGTCATTGTGGAAAGTTTGTATGGGAGACCCGGATACTCTAACTTTCCTGCCTTCGGATGATCGATCTCTGTGTAGAAATTGCGTGCCTGAGTCTGCGGGGAGTTGTAGACCTGCTCTGCGGAACAGATCGGTGCACATGCGGTACCCTCTGCCTGAATCTTGAAGAACAGTTCCTCTGTGCCATATTTCTGAGCCTCTTCGCGAAGATGCATCTTCACTTCGTCGAAGTGCTTATCTCTTTCTTTTTGCTCGATGAACGGTGCATGCTGCGCCCATTCTGGATTTCCGAGGGCCTTCATGATTCCTTCCCACTGTTTCTGCGGGTAAAGAACAACGATAATGTAACCGCCGTCTTTACACTGGAGCAGGGTGTCGCGGACACGGTTCACGCCGACACGGGACGGACTGGAACCGATCATGTAGTAACGCACGATGTTCATTCTCTCTAAGCACATCATTGCTTCCTGCTTAGAAACATCGATGTACTGGCCTTCGCCTGTGTTGTTTCTGTGATAAAGAGCACCCATGATCGCAACAGATGCATAAACACCACAGTCACTCTCACCTACATAGCCGCCGCCTTTGATCGGTTCTCTGTCTGCATTCGGAGACGCAGCAGGAAGAACGTAGCCGGCACCACTTGCATGGTATGTATTTAAGTAGTATGCATTGAAATCCTTGTATGGACCGGTCTGACCGAACGGTGTTAATGAAAGCATGATCAGCTTTTCATTTTCTTTCTTTAAGTCCTCATATCCAAGGCCCAAGGAACCAAGGAAGCCCGGT
>JAFUMF010000207.1 GCA_017482945.1 Lachnospiraceae bacterium | reverse complement strand
GACCGAGCCGGAGACAGACGCAGATGGAAATCCAATCGAGGTTCCGACGGAGAACTATGATGAAGAGGTGATTCCGTATGAGGGAGGCCTCGGTCTTCCGGACAGCCATGCGGGCGGTTCGTCGGTGATCGATCCGATTCCGGAGGGTGTGACCAGTGTGGATACACCAGCACCGGGAGAGGCTGCGCCTGGAGAATCTGCGGCTCAGGCGAAGGAGACGAAACCGGATGACGGCCAGTAATGAGACAGGAAAGCCGCATATTGAGGTAGAACATGGAAAGACAGATTGATTTAAACGAAATTTCTGATGGGAAATTGTATGGTTTAGACGATATGGTGAGAGCAGACTGCGCAGGTTGCGCGGGCTGCTCTGCCTGTTGCAAGGGGATGGGGTCATCGGTGGTATTAGATCCATATGATGTGCATCGTCTGGTGACAGGAACCGGGATTGGTTTTGAGGCACTGCTTCAGAAGCATTTGGAGCTGAATGTGGTGGATGGTGTGATTCTTCCAAATCTTCGGATGGCGGGGGATGATGAGGCTTGTGCTTTTTTGAATGAAGAAGGGCGATGCAGTGTCCATGCACACCGGCCGGGGATCTGCAGGATTTTTCCGTTGGGACGGCTTTATGAGGATAGAAGCTTTCAGTATATCCTTCAGGTGCATGAGTGC
Source organism: Lachnospiraceae bacterium (assembly GCA_017482945.1). Taxonomy (GTDB): domain Bacteria; phylum Bacillota; class Clostridia; order Lachnospirales; family Lachnospiraceae; genus Pilosibacter. The sequence goes on along the minus strand of JAFUMF010000207.1, from coordinate 3,098 downwards.
AAGAAGGGAAATCGGTCTAAGGTGAAGGTGAAGAAGTGGATCGATACGCCGGATGCGAAGAATTACGATAAGTATGTTGCCAGATGGCACTATTTTTTGAAGGATCTGCAGAGGATCGCGAGAGAAGATGAGGAAGGTACGGTGGCAAAGACGGTCAGTATGTATGTGCTGCGAACGTTTTATCTGACTCCATACAATGCCGGCGCAGATGTGTTCCGGGAAATCGAGACACGAATACAGACTGCGGAGCGTTTATTCGCGATTGGCTAATTGATGAAGAAGGTTGTCTCAAACGTTCATAATTTGATAAAAACGAAATATAATGAGTAACAAGATTATTATGTGGATGTGGGCGGATGAGTTCTTTTTTGACGCATCACAGGAAGAAAATCTTGATTATTGCTCTTGGGTCGGCGATTTTGATGCTCGGGTTGATTGGGCAGCTTGGGTATTTGATGATTTTTCAGTCGGAGCATTATAGTGAGCTGGCGGATGAGCTTCATGAGAGGGAGCGGACGATTAAGGCGGCGCGTGGTGAGATCGTGGACCGGAATGGGACAGTGATCGCTACGAACCGGACGGTCTGTACGGTTTCGGTGGTTTATAACCAGGTGGAAGACCGGGAGACCGTGATCGAAGTTCTTGTGGATGCGCTGGAGCTTTCTGAGGAAGAGGTCCGCAAGAAGGTAGAGAAGCGTTCATCCAGGGAAATCATTAAGACCAACGTCGATAAAGCAGTCGGCGACCAGATCCGGAGCCATGGTCTGGCGGGGGTTAAGGTGGATGAGGATTATAAGCGGTATTATCCTTATGACAGCCTGGCCTCGAAGGTTCTTGGCTTTACCGGTGCCGATAATCAGGGAATCATCGGTCTGGAGGTCATGTACGAGAAATATTTGAAGGGACATGACGGAAAAATCCTCACGCTGGCGGATGCCAAAGGCGTTGAAGTGGAGAATGCGGCTGAGGAGCGGATCGAACCGATTGCAGGAAACACCCTGACAGTCAGTCTGGATGTGAACATCCAGAAATATGCAGAACAGGCGGCGTATCAGGTCATGGAGAAGAAAGGCGCGAAGGCAGTCTCCATTATCATTATGAATCCCCAGAACGGTGAAATCTATGCCATGGTCAATGCGCCGGAGTTCAATCTGAATGATCCGTTTACTCTGGGGGCGGATGCAGTTTATGAGTCATCCGAGGAAAAACAGAATTTACTAAATCAAATGTGGCGGAACCGCTGTATCAACGATACTTATGAGCCGGGTTCCACCTTTAAGATCATTACAGCGGCGGCTGGCCTGGAGTCAGGCGTAGTGTCGCTTACGGACCAGTTCTCCTGTCCGGGCTTTCGAATCGTGGAGGACAGAAAAATCAGGTGCCACAAAGTCGGCGGCCATGGCGGTGAGACGTTCCTTCAGGGTGCCATGAACTCCTGCAATCCAGTGTTCATCGATGTGGGCCAGCGGCTCGGTGTGGATGGTTTTTACAAGTATTTTGAACAATTTGGTCTCCTTGGAAAGACCGGGATCGATCTTCCCGGTGAGGCGGCCACGATCATGCATAAAAAAGACAATATGGGCCTTGTGGAGCTGGCGACCGTGTCCTTCGGCCAGTCGTTCCAGATCACTCCGATCCAGCTTTTGACAACTGCTTCTTCTATTATTAATGGAGGAAACCGCATCACCCCGCACTTTGCGGTGAAAACGGAGAGCATCGACGGAACCACCGTCAGAGAGTTCACTTATCCGGTCTCCACCGGAGTGGTCACAGAAAAGACCAGTGAGACCATGCGCTACGTGTTAGAACAGGTCGTCTCCGAGGGAAGCGGAAACAAAGCGCAGGTGGAAGGATATCTGGTCGGTGGAAAAACTGCCACATCGGAAAAACTCCCGAGAAGCCTTAAAAAATATATTTCATCCTTTTTAGGATTTGCGCCTGCCGACGATCCGCAGGTCATCGCCCTCATCACCATCGATGAGCCGGTGGGAATTTACTACGGCGGAACGATCGCAGCCCCGGTCATCGGGGATATTTTCGATAACATTCTTCCATATCTGGGAATTGAGAAGAATATGCCAGAAAAATCAGAAGAATAGGGCATAAAAAAAGCAAATGTTCCAATTGATTAATTGGACAAAAGGACGTATACTAAACTAGAATATTTATAATTGGCTGAATCTGCGCTGTCGCCGCCTGAACACAAAATTTAAGGCCGGACATAAAACCAACGGAGCATGAGGAAGCACAATACATAAGAGATAGAGGTGCAGCATGGTAAATGAAACAATCCTGGCGGTCATTATCGCCTTTGCAATCAGTGCGGCTCTTTGCCCCATTGTAATTCCGTTCCTTCATAAATTAAAATTCGGTCAGCAGGTCAGAGATGACGGACCGCAGGCTCACTTAAAGAAACAGGGCACCCCGACCATGGGCGGTCTGGTTATCGTGGCAAGTATCGCGATCACATCCCTGTTCTATATCAAAGACTATCCGAAGATCATTCCGATCCTCTTTATGACCGTGGGCTTCGGTGTCATCGGCTTCCTCGATGACTACATCAAAATCGTTATGAAGCGTTCCGAAGGCCTGAATCCGAAGCAGAAATTACTGGGCCAGATCGTGATCACAGGAATTTTTGCATATTATTTAATGACTTCCGGCGAAGTGGGAACAGGAATGCTGATTCCGTTTACCGGCGGCACAGAACATGGATTTTATCTGGAGCTCGGCTGGCTCTTTATTCCGGCCCTGTTCTTTATTGTATTAGGAACTGACAACGGCGTAAACTTCACAGACGGTCTCGATGGACTTTGCACCAGCGTGACAATTCTCGTAGCAACCTTCTTTACTGTGGTTGCTCTTGGAGAAGAGGCTGGAATCAGCCCGATCACAGGTGCGGTTGTGGGAAGCTTACTGGGATTCCTCTTATTCAACGTATACCCGGCGAAAGTGTTCATGGGCGATACCGGTTCCCTGGCACTTGGAGGCTTCGTGGCATCCACCGCATTTATGATGCAGATGCCGATCTTCATCGCCATCGTTGGTATCATTTACCTGGTAGAAGTGCTTTCCGTTATCATCCAGGTCACTTACTT
>JAFUMF010000206.1 GCA_017482945.1 Lachnospiraceae bacterium | reverse complement strand
TGCAGCAGTCCACACCGCCGCTTTCACTGCATTATACTTTTTCATAGGCATGAGCCTCTTTTTTCGGTGTATCTTTCTGCCTCTCCTTTGCAGCCTCCATCGCCATCTGACGATCTTTTTTCGGAGACTTCTGCGTTGCAGCCGCCTCTTCTCTTAAAAGATCCTGATAGGTCATGCGCACCGGTTCTTTTCCTGTCAGATGTCGTTCTGCTGTATGCTCGACTGTGACATGTTTACCGGATGCACGTTCTTCCCGGAGTTTTCTAAGGTTCTGCAGTTCGATTTCCCACAAGGCCCTGTTTTTTGAACTGTCAAAATATCCCATGGGCCACTACTCCTTTTCAAGGAACTGTGCGATCAGAGTATTCATTCCATTGACCAGTGTTCTGTCCTCCGCGCCTGCTACGATCACGTATTCAGCCGGATCCACATCAAACAAGTTCTGGACCTGAAGCTTCGGATCGGAAAGAAGTGCTTTTGCATCCTCTTCGCCGCAGACATAACCGCGGATTCGTCCGTCCTTGATCTCTTTCGCCGCACTTTCTGCATCTGCATATTCGTTGATCGTGATTCCTTCTGCCACATACAACTGGGTTCTTACACCGTCGCCAAGTCCGCTGTTTACACCGATCACGGAGTTTGCAAATGCACCTGCAGACTGCGCGTAATCACCTTTTTCTGTCACAACGTAGTAGAATCCTTTTCCATAAGACGTTGTAAGCAGATAGTTTTCTGCTGCGCTTCCGGAACTGTCGATACAACCGATCGCCACATCTGCAGTTCCTGCTGTTACCGCTTCCATTGCTGCACTGCGGCTCATTACCTGATACTCAGTGGTTACACCAAGTGCTGCTGAGATCGTCTCGATCAGTTCAGCCTCCATGCCTACCGGCTGATCGCCCTGAAGGCTGGTATAGTAATTGTCAGAATCAACAATCGCTACTTTGAATACTCCGGATTCCTGAATGGTCTTTACGCTGTCCTCTGTCTTTCCGGAACAGCCGCTTACAGAAAGAGCGAGTCCGGCCGCCAATACAACGGCTCCGAATTTTTTCATATTCTTTCGATTCATCATCCTCATCTCCTTCCATTAAACTGTGAATAACTCTTCCATGTCTTTGCTTGCCACGATCTGGATGCCGGTACGGCTCTGTGGCGATGTGATTACAAAGGCATGACCGCGTCCATTGTTAACGATTTCTTCCTGCTCACTCTCGTTGATCGCACCCGCTTTCTCATACAGCTTGCACAGATCGTGCATGTCATTTGGCGACAGCGGGAAAATAAACGAGTACTGGCAGGCATTGATGATCGCTGAGGATTTTCGCACCAGTTCTTCCGTTCCTACAAAGTCTGCGATGTTCTGTGTGATGATGATCTGCATACCGTTGTATTTACGGATACGTTTTGCCAGCTGGTACATAAAGTCGAGAGCTACCGGGAACTTGGAATCGATGAATACGTGGGCCTCATCGATGACTACGATGATCTTTCTGGCTGCGCCGTATTTGATGTTGTAGTCACGGTTCTTGATAACCTCGTTGTCCAGATATTTCAGTACAAGAAGCATCTGGGCGTTGGCGATCGTGTTGTTTTTGTTCGCCAGAAGAGACTGGAAGTTGAATACGATAAAGTTCTCTTCTGTTGAGATGGAGGACGGACCGTTCCAAAGGAGGGCGTTTCGTCCGCCTGTGGCAAACTTGGAAATATAGTTCAGAAGCACTCGCAGGTTCTCTTTACCATATTCACTGGATGCCATCTGGTAGTCATTGAGGATCTTATCGTAAAGATCGTCGAAGATCGGATAATCTTCCGGGGTCAGTTCGCTGAGGTCTGTCTCCGCATCGATGCCCTTCGTTTCATACATACGCATCGTAATGTTGTTCAGATACTCCAGTGCATCGGATTCGATGCCAGGTAAGATCTGGCGATAAAACTCCTCGAGGAACTGCAGGTGAGTGCTGAAACTTGTCTTTACTGTCTCTTCCTCATTCTCTTCGTCGTCCGAAAGACTTGTGATGATCTGGAACGGATTCAGGCGTCCTTGTGTTGCACTGCCTACGTCAATGACTTTACCATTCATATTTTTTGCAAGTCCGAAGTACTCGTTCTCCGGATCGAGGATAAAGACTTTGCTGTTATCCGCCGCCAGGTGAGAAAGGATGGTCTTTGTCGCGTAGGACTTACCACTACCGGACTTACCGATGATTACCATGTTGCTGTTAACTCGTTCGCTGTTTCTTGTAAAGAAATCCACGAAAACCGGTTTTCCGCGATTCACACCGATGTTGACACCGCCCGGATCGCAGAGGTTCTTGTTTACAAACGGAAATGCAGCTGCAACCGATGTGGAATGGATACCACGGCTGTTGCGCCTGAATGCATCGTGGGCAGAAATCTGCGTAGATGCGTACATTTCAAACTGCTGCATATAGTTGTCGGTCGAACGGAAACTTTCCTCGGAAAGTTCTCGCTTGATCCGTTTTTTCATGGACGCGATAGAAGAGTTTTTCTTTTTCGCAGTCTCCGGATAGAGAAGCTGTTCGGAAAGCTCATAGTCGTAAGCAGTCACGAAGACATTGACATCCAGAAGTGTCTCGTTATCACTCTGGAGCATTGCAAGTACTTCAGCAAGTGTATCTATGTGAGTCTGCAGTTCCATCAGCTTACTGGTCTTTCCGGTAGAGTTTGCCTGCTCTCGAAGTTCATCGATCGCACGGTCAATCTGACGAATGCCTTTATAACGGTCAACCATCTGCATCTTCATTACAACTTTCGTATCCGGTCTGGAGAAAAGATTGCATCCCCAGGCATTGGCTACGGTTGTCGGATAGTCCGTTAAACGGAAGTTGTGAGTAACGATGTTGTCATACTGAACGCTTCTGGTTGTCATTTTGATCGATTTCGGAAGGATCCAGTCCATATACTGCTCCTTCGGAATCTGGTGGATTTCACGCTCGTCGAACGCCAATGTATAGTTGTACTTCAGGAAGACTGCAAGTTCTTTTTCATTGAGAATCTTGCACTCCATTCCATCTACGGACATTGTCTGAACCATATTGACTGCCTGGCTCATCAGCATATCTTTGTCTTTATGGAAGAAGACCATGTAGTAATGCGGTGCATACACTTTGTCTCTGTCGTTCAGGAAACGGATCCGCTCTTTTCTGTCCATGATGATACCGACTCTTGTGGTCAGTTCGTCTTCGTTTAACAGTCCGTTGATGAACGCTTCTTTTAATTCGTCTAATTTTCTGTCCTCTGTTTTCAGATAGGAATCGAACAGCACCGGACGGTCGATTTTCACAAGGGCTGCTGTCTCCGTACCGGAAATCGTTCTTAAAATAGAACCATATACCTGGTCGATCATCTGATTCTGTTTGCTCAGAGTATAGAATTTAAACTCAATATCCGGAATACTAACGGCAATGCCGTAGTAATCTCCGCCATATTCGATGAAATTTCCTTCAATTCCGGTGAATGGCGTAATGTCTTTTACCGATGGACTTTCCTTTTTCTTCGGTTCCTCCTCGTAGACACGATATCTGGCAAAAAATTTCAGAAGGTTGTAAACCATCATATATCCTTTTTCGCCGTCGATCGGAACTACGGAGGCACCGATGATCACCGCGATACCGCCTGCAATGATCATGCGGTGCGGGAGGTTGGAAAAGATTACGGAAATTACGATTGCCACTCCTAAAACGCCGACCAGAACATCCGGCACTTCAACGCCTTTAAAAAATTCCATCGCTACTTTTGTTTTCTTTGGAATTATTCTCATGCCTTATCTCCTCCGGTCTTTGTTTTATTTTCTGGTTTCTTAGTTGACTTCAAATTTGCTTCTACAGACTCGCCACCTGATTGCGGGGCCTTCTTTTTAATGCCGCTGCGGGTGTATTCCAGCGAACCAAGCTTCACACTCTGGAAATTCTTACCGTCAGCAGTTGTCTTAACGGAAATACGGCTTCCGAGACTTACCGTATCACCCTTACTTCCGCCTTTGATGTGGAGTTTGCCAATATCTATACCGGTATCACCATCTGTATATTTATGTGTATGAATTCCCGCCACAGATACATGGGTACCGGCCGCATTCTTCTGGTAGGTTCCAAGTCCATGGAGAATGCTGACATCGGAGTACTGAAGTCTTCCGCCCCGAACATTACTGTTGATCTTAGCGATGCCAGGGATGTGCATTCTTGCGAGTTTCATACTCTGATTCGGGTCAGTTCTCTGAACTTTCATATTCATAACCGGCATCTTGAATGCCATTGTATTACCGGAAGAATCGCGGTCTACACCAAAACCAAGGACGCGGATCTTGTGGTTGCCTTTTGCATCATATGTACTCTGGAACGCAGAACCCAGTCGGAAGTTTTTCTTCTCCTTAAATGCAGTATCTGCACTGGATTTCGATGTTGTTTCTGCGGCTGCGGTACGGTTCGCACAAATTGCAAAGGATTTCGCACGCTCGCCTGTAGGAGCAATACCACTCTTCCATGTCATAGAAGCCGGCTTTCCTGCAACTGGTTTCAGACTGCGGTTTGCACCAATCTCAAACGGTTTCGTGCGCTCACCCGTCGGTTCAGCACCTGTCTTCCATTCTGGTTTCTCGCTGCTGTTCGCACCATTCGCAAACGGTTTCGTGCTCTCACCCATCGGTGCAGCACCTGTCTTCCATGTCGGTTTCATGCTGCGGTTTGCACCGATCGTAACCTTTCCGGCACGGTTACCAGTAGAAGAAGCTGCGCCATTCTCTTTTGCACCTGTGCCCGGCTTCATGGAACGTTTCGCACCAATTGTAACCGTTCCGCCACGCGGACCTTTCGGTTTTATACCCTTCTGCCAGTTTTGTGAAGCCTTGGTCATACGGTCATTCTTCGCACCCTCAAACTTCTGCTTCTGATCGGCATCCTTCGTCTTTCTGTCT
>JAFUMF010000205.1 GCA_017482945.1 Lachnospiraceae bacterium | reverse complement strand
CGGCACTTACAATACACCATAATGTATCATAACACACTTGTGCGAGAATTGCAAAAATTTCCTTTAATTTCATCCAATAATATGTTATGATTGATAAAACAGTTGTAGGGATGTCGCGTCCCGTTTGCTGAGGAAATGGTATTATAAGGAATGAGGTATGGTATATGGCAAAGAAAAGACTTGTATTGACACTTGGACATCGAGCTCTCGGTGCTACTCTTCCGGAGCAGAAAGAGGCTGTAAAAGTTACTGCAAAATGCCTTGCTGATCTGATCCAGGATGGTTTCCAGATCGTAATGACACACGGTAACGCCCCGCAGGTTGATATGATCCATACTGCGATGCACGAGTTTTCCAAAGAACACCCGGAATATATTCCTGCTCCGATGGCAGTTTGTGCAGCAATGAGCCAGGGTTATATCGGCTATGATTTACAGAATGCGATCCGTTCTGAGCTGATTAAACGTGGTATCTACAAACCGGTATCTACAATCTTAACACAGGTAACAGTAAATCCGCACGATGATTCCACTTACGTTCCATATAGACTGATCGGCCGTAAAATGACAGCCGAAGAAGCAAAAGAAGAAGGCCTGAGAGGAAATGATACCATTGAGACAGAAGATGGTTTCCGCCGTGTCGTAGTTTCTCCAAAGCCGATCGCGATCGTAGAAATTGATGCGATCAGAGCGATCCTTGATGCAGACCAGCCGGTAATCGCAGCAGGCGGCGGTGGTATCCCGGTTATTAAAAAAGATGGTACATTAATGGGAACAGCTGCTGCGATCGATAAAGATCTTACTGCTGCTGTCCTTGCGAAGGAAGTTGACGCAGACGTATTAATGTATCTGACAGACGTGGACAATATCGTATTAAACTATGGTTCCGACAGTGAGATCCCGTTATACGAACTCACCGCGAAAGAAGCCGAAGAGCTGGTTCGAGTTGGTCAGTTTGCTGCCGGTACAATGGATCCGAAGGTTCGTGGTGGTATTGACTTCATCCACACCGGTACAAACCGTAAAGTAATTATTACTACTCTTGAAAAAGCAAGAGCTGCTTTAGACGGAAAAGCAGGTACTGTTATCTACTAATCCAAATTACATACAAAGGGGACAAGATCCATGATCCGATCTTGTCCCCTTTGTGATTCATTTTTTATTTGATTACTTTCGCCGGGCACTTCGCTGCGCACTTGCCGCAGTTCGTACACTTCTCGTAATCGATCTTCGCCAGGTTGTTGTCCATATGGATCGCATCGAATTCACACTGTTTTGTACAGAGTGTACATCCGATACAGCCTGCATCACATTTCTTCTTCACATCCGGTCCCTTATCATGGGAATTACACTGAACAAGATGCTCTGCAGTATACGGAACCAGTTCAATGAGGCCGCGCGGACATGTAGCAACACATTTACCGCAGGCAACACATTTCTCTTTATCAACAACAGCAATGCCGTCCACCACGTGAATCGCGTCAAACTGACAGGCCTTCACACAGCTGCCGGAACCGAGACATCCGTAGGAACATGCCTTCGCACCGGCTGCCGGAACTACAGACATCTTCACACAGTCCTCAATACCATAGTAGTTATACTGTGTATTGGCTTTGTCACATGTGCCTTTACATTGTACAAAGGCAACTTTCTTTACAGAACCACCGGCTTCAACGCCCATGATCGCTGCAATTTTAGCGCCCACCGCTGCACCGCCGACCGGACACTGGTCAACTGCCGCGTTTCCTTCTACGATCGCTTTTGCGAGCGCGTCACAACCTGCGTAGCCGCAGCCACCGCAGTTGTTGCCCGGAAGTTCTTCTCTTACGAGCACTTCTCTCTCATCAACTTCAACTTTGAATTTTTCGCTGGCAACACCAAGGAGTACGCCGATGACAATACCGACCACGCCGACAATGGCTGCCGCGATGATAATACCTGTAATATTCATCTTTCGACTCCTTTCTTAGATCAGACCGGAAAATCCGAAGAATGCAAGTGACATTAAACCTGCAGTGATCAGAACGATCGGAGATCCCTTAAATACATGCGGGATATCGTTGTGTTCGATTTTTTCACGTACACCAGAAAGCAGGATGATGGAAATTGTAAAACCTCCGGAAATACCAATACCATTCACAACGCTCTCGATCAGGTTATAACCCTTCTGAACGTTTGTTAAGGCAACACCGAGTACCGCACAGTTTGTTGTGATGAGCGGAAGGTATACGCCGAGAGCCTGATAAAGGCTTACCATATACTTCTTTAAGAACATCTCTACGAACTGTACTAAAGCGGCAATTACAAGGATGAATACGATAGTCTGTAAGTATTCGATTCCAAGCTTTACCAGAATGTAATCATAAATCAGGCTTGTGCATGCAGATGCGATCGTAATAACGAAGATAACTGCAACGCCCATACCAGCAGCCGTCTCAGTTTTCTTGGAAACACCAAGGAACGGGCAGAGACCGAGGAACTGGCTTAAAACTACGTTATTTACCAGGGCAGAGCCAATGGCAATCAGCAATAATTCTGTCATTTCTCCATTCCCTCCTTAATTTGTTTTCTCTGCTTCGGCTGCCTTCGCTGCCTCCGCTGCCTTCTTAGCTGCAAGTGCTTTTTCTGCCGCTGCCTTCTTTGCTGCTGCAGCCGCTGCCACTTCTTCTGCCTTCTTCTCGGCAAGTACAGCATGGTTCATCATACCTGTACAGCCCTGGCAGCTCAGACAGTCACCGCCACATGCAAGGGCAGATTTCGGAGCATCACCGTTTGTTGCGCTCGGGAGTTTCAGTTTGTTCTGGATCGCAGAAAGGATCGCAAGAGTAAACAGAGCACCCGGAGCAAGGATCATGATGGAAATATGGAACTGTTCCGGAATGATCTGGTGTCCGAATACAGCGCCTGCACCGAGGAGCTCACGGAACATACCGATGATTGTTAAAGAACAGGTAAATCCAAGTCCCATACCTACGCCATCGAAGAAAGATTCTACCGGACCATTCTTAGCTGCATATGCTTCCGCACGGCCAAGGATGATACAGTTAACTACGATCAGCGGGATATAAATACCAAGAGAATCATACAGGGACGGTAAATAGCCCTGGATCAACAGCTGTACCACAGTAACCAGGCTGGCTACGACTACGATGAACGCCGGAATACGCACGCGGTCCGGAATAATGTTACGCAGTGCAGAGATCAGCAGGTTCGAAAACATTAATACGGCTGTTGTGGAAAGTCCCATACCGAGACCGTTGATTGCAGAGGTAGTTGTCGCCAGAGTCGGACACATACCAAGCATCAGGACGAAGGTAGGGTTTTCTTTAATAATACCGTTATAAATACGTTCTACACATTTATTCATAACTTTCCCTCCTCCTAATTCAGACAGTTATGCAGGTAATATAATGCTGCATTGACTGCGTTTGTTGTTGCACTAGACGTCACGGTCGCACCGCTGATCGCATCGATCTCATTCTCCGCAGATGCGCCCATCTTTGTTACAACGAGAGATTCCACATTCTTTCCGATATACTGATCTTTGAACTCCGGCTCTTTTGCCTTTAAGCCAAGACCTGGGGTATCGCTGATCTCACGGATGCCGACACCGGTAATTGTGCCTTCTGCGTCAAAACCAACGGAAATCTTTACAGCACCGCCGTAACTGTCATTGGATAAGGAGTTGATGACATGACCAACTACTGCTCCACTTGCATCAGAACCTGCCAGTACAGATTCAATTTCAATACCGCCGAATCCCAGACCAGCCAGTTCGCCGGACTCGGTGATCTCAGCGATTTTTTCTACGGAGCCTTCTACCTCAGTGAATGTGTTTGCGGTAGAGAGCACTTCCTGATAAGTACGGTTGTTTTTATCGATTGTTGCCTGCTCGATCGGACCCTTTGTCAGGTCGTATACGAAACCAAGGCAGGCACCGGAAACCAGAGTGATCGCAAAAAGGATCAGCGCGTCTTTCATAAATCCAGATTTACTTGCTGCCATTTTTCTTACCTCCTTTTCCGAATGCTGTTGGAAGGGTTACCTTCTCAATTAACGGAACCAGGATGTTACAGAAGATGATCGCATAGGAAACGCCTTCTGCACTGCCGCCGAAGATACGGAACAGACCGGTCAGAATACCAAGGCAGATACCGAATACGATCTGGCCCTTTGGTGTGATCGGGCTTGTTACATAGTCAGTTGCCATGAAGAACGCACCAAAGATCAGGCCGCCGCCGAATACCTGAGCAAGAACGTAATTTACGTCCTGTCTGCCGAAAATAAATGCAAAAATCGCAAATGTAAGAATGTATGTACCCGGGATGCGGATAGAAATTACTTTCTTATATAACAGGTAAGCTGCACCGATCAACAGTGCCACTGCAGAAACTTCACCGATCGTTCCAGGAATCTTACCAATAAACAGATCCATCCATGCTACTTCGCCGCCGGATTTCATCACTGCAAGCGGAGTCGCACTTGCGATCGCGTCTGTTGCCGGATCAGTAAACTGTGTCATGGAGCTTGCAAAGGAGATCAGAAGGAAACATCTTGCTGCCAGAGCCGGGTTCATCCAGTTCTGTCCGAGACCGCCGTAAAGCTGTTTTACGATAATGATCGCAAACACACCGCCAAGACACGGAATCCATACCGGAATGGACGGAGGCATGTTGAGACCTAAGATCATACCTGTTACAAGAGCACTGCCGTCAGTAATTGTGATCGGCTTTTTCATATATTTCTCAAATGCGTATTCGCTGAGCATACAGGATGCAACTGTTGCTGCTACTACGATCAGAGAACGGATACCAAACTGCATCACACCCCAGATCAGAGCCGGGACCATTGCGATCGCCACATCGTACATGATGTTCTTTGTGGAGACCTTGGAGCGCACATGAGGTGAGGATGAGACGTTTAATAATTTAGCCATATTGACACCTCCTACGCTTTCTTTCTACGCTCAGCCATCACAGCTTTTCTCATCTCTTTGAAAGCCTGAGTGAGCGGTCTGTGAGCCGGGCAGATGAAGGTACAGGAACCGCATTCGCAGCACTCCATACCGTTTAATTTTTCAAATAATGCGAGATCATGGCGCTCTGCAGCAGCCATCATCATCTGCGGAACTACGTGGCCCGGACATACGTCAATACAGCGTCCGCAGCGGATACAAGCAGTCTCTGCGTTCGCCGCCACTTCGTCCTTTGTGAAGCATGTCAGCGCAGAGGAGTTCTTCATCACAGGAATATCCAGGGAGAATAACGCCTGACCCATCATCGGACCTCCGGAGATCATCTTCTCCGGCTCTTTCTTGAAGCCGCCTGCAGCCTCTAATACATCCTTATAGTTCGTGCCGAGTCTAACCTCGAAGTTCTGCGGATTTGCAACCGCATCACCTGTGACTGTGATGATTTTACGGATCAGCGGAGTGGACTCACATACTGCGTTGTAAATTGCTACCACAGTATCCACGTTGTCAACCACGCAGCCCGCATCTGCCGGCAGCATTGTGGAGTTGATTTCTCTTCCGCCTGTTACTGCGTAGATCAGGAAACGCTCGCCGCCCTGCGGATATTTTGTCTGTAACGGACAGACTTCGATCCTTGGCTCATTCTTTACAAGCTCCTGAAGCTTTTTGATCGCCTCCGGCTTATTCTCCTCGATACCGATCACGCCCTTTGCGTTATCGAATAACTGCAGCATGACTTTTAAACCGCCAACCAGTTTCTCTGGCTGCTCCATCATTACACGGTAGTCAGATGTCAGGTACGGTTCACACTCAGCCGCATTTACGATCACATAGTCAATGGCATTCTCATCCTTCGGAGTGAGTTTTACATTTGTCGGGAAACCTGCGCCGCCGAGACCTACGATTCCGGCCTCTTTTACGATATCACGGATTTCCTGTTTGGAAAGTTTGGTATAGTCTCTCTTCTCACCAAATCCCTCAACTGTCTTGTACTCACCATCGTTTTCTACGATAATGGACTGTAAAATACTGCCATTGGCAACGAGACGCGGCTCAATTCCTTTTACAGTACCGGAAACAGAACTGATTACATGTGCAGAAATAAATCCGCCTGCCTCTGCAATCCTCTGGCCTACCAAAACCTTGTCACCTTTTGCTACAATTGGTTTTGCAGGTGCACCGATATGCTGAGACAGTGGATATACCAGATCCCCTTTCGGGAACATAATCTGAATCGGCTTATCGGCTGAAAGCTCTTTTCCTTCGTAAGGATGGACGCCGCCTTTAAAAGTGCTCAGACCCATTTAACAAACCTTCTTTCTTTATAGAATCTAATTACCCATCAATTATCAGTATATCACAAGAAACAATGAAAGACAATTATCTGATCGAACCCGTAACTGCCAAAAAGTAACATTTTATGCATTGTTTTAAAAAAAGAACAAAGTGAAACGCCTTTTTGACTTAATAAAATTAAGCGGGCGCCTCATTTCTTTATGAGACGCCCACGTGTTTCCAATTCTGGAAATATCGCTAAATTCCTGTTCAGTTTAGTCTAATTCTGTTATTCCGGTGTAAAGCTCATAATAACGGCCCTTCTGCCTGAGAAGGTCATCATGGTCGCCTCTTTCAATGATCTCACCATTTTCCAGTACCATGATCGCATTGGCATTTCTTACGGTGGACAGTCTGTGGGCAATGACAAACGTGGTTCTGTCTGCCATCAGCTGGTCCATGCCGCGCTCAATATGCTTCTCCGTTCTTGTATCGACAGAGCTTGTTGCTTCGTCCAGGATCAGGATCGGTGCTTTAGAAACTGCTGCTCTCGCGATGTTTAAAAGCTGTCTCTGGCCCTGGCTTAAGTTTGCGCCGTCGCTTTCAAGTACCGTAGCGTAGCCCTTCGGAAGACGCATGATGAAAGAATGGGCAGATGCAGTCTTTGCAGCCTCGATCACTTCTTCATCCGTCGCATCCAGACGGCCGTAGCGGATATTTTCCATGACCGTTCCTGTGAACAGGTGCGTATCCTGGAGTACCATGGCGATGTTCTTTCTCAGTTCATCACGTTTGATGTGGCGGATGTCGACACCATCGATGGTGATGGAACCGCTCTGAATATCATAGAAGCGGTTGATCAGGTTTGTGATCGTTGTCTTACCTGCACCGGTGGAACCTACGAAAGCGATCTTCTGGCCCGGTTTTGCATAAAGGCTGATGTCTTTTAAGATCACTTTATCCGGGTTATAGCCGAATGTTACATGCTCAAGCGCCACATGGCCTTTCATCCCTTCCATAGAAACTGCGTCCACATCGTCCGGCTTCTCCGGCTCTGCATCCATGATCGCAAACACACGCTCCGCGCCTGCAAGTGCAGAGAACACATTGGAAATCTGCATGGAAATCTCATTGATCGGTCGGGAAAACTGTCTGGAGAAGTTCAGGAATACGGTCAGTCCGCCCACGTCGAAGCCTTTCAGAACACAGAGCAGACCACCGACGCATGCTGTCAGCGCATAGTTTACCTGGCTTAAGCCGTTCATCACCGGTCCCATAAGACCGCCAAGGAACTGAGCCTTGATCTGCTTATTGCGAAGGTCTTTGTTGAGGATGTCGAACTCCTCTTCTGCGATTTCTTCATGGCAGAATACTTTTACTACTTTCTGGCCGGTGATGGTCTCTTCAATATAGCCATTCATGGCACCGAGAGCTGCCTGCTGGGCGCTGAAATATTTCCGGCTGCGGCTGGCAACAAAACCACCGGCTTTCATAATGATCGGAAGCATCACCACCGTAACGATGGTCAGATATACATTGGTATACAGCATCAGGGCAAACGTACCAATGATGCTCAAAATGCCGGAAAACAGCTGAACCAGGGTATTGCTCAACATCATTCCAATAGTATCCACGTCATTGGTGAAACGGCTCATCAGGTCTCCGTTTGCATTTGTATCGTAAAATTTGACCGGAAGATCCTGCAATTTTCCAAACAGATCCGTACGGATTTTAAGGAGTGCTCCCTGCGCGATGGTCAACATGATCCTGGACTGGAGATAGTTCGCTACGACACCCACCAGATAAATACATCCTAAAACAGCAAGGCCGCCTGCAAGACCGGAGATACTTCCGGCGCTTCCGTCTGTCGGCACGATGTAAGTATTGATCAGTGGTCTCAGCATATAGGATCCTGCCAGTGTTGCCAGTGTGTTGGCAAACACGCAGATATAGGCGATGACCATTTTATATTTATCCTGCTCTAAATAGGAAAGAAGGCGCATAATGGTCTCTTTGCTGTTCTTCGGTCTTCCGCCTTTCATGCCCGGTCCGCCTGGACCTCTTCCTGGTCCTCTTCCCGGACCACCAGGTCCTCTCTGCGGAGCGCTGGCAACACGATTACCATATCTTTGCTTTAAACTTTTTTCTCTCTCTGCGGTAGTCATTATGCCATCACCTCCTGTCCGTCCATTGTAAGTCCGGCATGGGCTTCTTCCATTGCCGCCTCCGCAAGTTCTGCGTTGGCTTCCTCAATGGCAGCTGCACTTCCCATCTGGGAACCGATCTGTGTTGTATAAATCTCTTCGTAAGCCTCACAAGTTTTTAAAAGTTCCTCGTGAGTACCCATTCCGATCACTTTTCCTTCATCCAGAACCAGAATCGTGTCTGCATCCTGGATCGAAGAAATTCTCTGAGCAATGATCAGTTTCGTTGTATCTTTTAATTCATTTGCAAAGCACTCGCGGATCTTCGCTTCTGTCGCTGTATCCACCGCACTTGTAGAGTCATCCAGGATCAGGATTTTCGGTTTCTTAAGGAGTGCTCTTGCAATACAAAGTCTCTGCTTCTGACCTCCGGACACGTTGGTACCGCCCTGGTCTAACATGGTGCCGTAGCCAAGATTGAATGCAGAGACAAATCCGTCTGCCTGCGCACTCTCCGCTGCCGCACGGATTTCTTCCATCGAAGCGTCTTCATCGCCCCATTTTAAGTTCTCCTCGACAGATCCGGAGAACAGAACATTTTTCTGGAGCACCATGCCAACGCCGTTTCGCAGGTTCTTAAGAGAATACTCGCGAACATCCACACCGTCCACAAGAACCCGGCCGGCTGAAACGTCGTAAAGTCGCGGGATCAGCTGTACCAGTGACGTCTTACCACTTCCTGTGGAACCAATAATACCGATGGTCTGGCCCGGTTCGGCTGTAAATGTCACATGCTCAAGAACGGTCTCGCTTCTTCCATTCTCAGCTTTATAAGCGAAGCTCACATCCTCAAACTCCACGCGTCCCTCTTCTACAATCTTATCTTTTCTGGATGCCTGGTCGTCGTTCAGATCGATCTCTGTATCCAGCACTTCGTTGATACGCTTTAAGGAAACACCTGCTCTGGACGCATTGAGGAAAATCATGGAAAGCATCATTAAGGAAGAAAGGATCTGCGTGATATAAGTAATGAACGCAGTCAGATCGCCCACTTCCATGCTACCGCCGATGATCAGATTTCCTCCGTACCATACCACTGCCATGGTTGTGAGATTCATTGCCAGAGTCATGACCGGCATATTGAAAATAACGATTTTCATGGCACTCAGCGCGGTATCTTTTAAGTCTGTATTTACTTTTGTGAACTTTTCGATCTCATGATCCTCACGAACGAAGGATTTTACCACGCGCACGTTGGTCAGTGCCTCCTGGATACCGGAGTTTAACGCATCCAGTTTCTTCTGCATCAGTTCAAATTTCGGGAATGCAGCACGCATGATCGTTCCGATCGCGATCGCCAGAACCGGGATCACAACTAAGATGATCATCGCCAGCTTCTTATTGATGCTGAATGCCATGATCAGCGCACCGATAAACATACCAGGGGAGCGCAGCGCCATTCGAAGGCACATCATGACCACACCCTGAATCTGTGTAATATCATTGGTCAATCTTGTTACGAGAGAACCGGTGCTGAAATCATCGATGTTCTCAAAGGAAAATCTCTGTACTTTCGCGAACACATCTGTTCTCAGGTCACTGGCAAAGGAAATCGATGCCTTTGAACCGAAATATGCGCCCATGATTCCTCCAAACATCATCAGCGCCACCACAGCAAGCATCAACAAACCCATTTTTGCGATGTATCCCACATCATGGTTCGCAACACCATTGTTAATGATCATGGACATCAGTTTCGGAAGCATGATTTCTCCGACGACCTCCGTGATCATCATAAGCGGTCCAAGAATGAACGCACTTAGATAGGGCATAATATACTTTTTATAACGCTTCATCTTCTTTGTCCTCGCTTTCTGCCTGAGCGTTTCTCATATTTTCACCGGCCCGTGTCAGGAAATTCAAAAATTGCTGTTTTTCTTCCTCTGTAAATCCGGCAAATGTTTCGTCTTCTGTCTGCTTAAAAATACGGATGCTCTGACTTACTACTCCAAGCCCCTTCTCTGTGATCCGGGTATTATTATAGCGGTTGTCTTTTGCATCTACGACACGCTCAATGTATCCGCCTTTTTCCAGCTTTTTCAGTGCCACCGCGACCGCCGCCGTCGATACATGTTCACACTTTGCCAGTTCCTTTTGTGATGCATCGGGATTTCGCGCGATGCACATCAAAAGATGATGCTGACCACGGTAAACGCCGGTTTCCTGAAGGCGCTTTTCAAGTACGGACCTGTGATGTTTGCCCATCTTCATGAATGCGTCCATAATTTTATGGTTCAGAGTTGCTGTTAATCCTTCGCAAGATGCTTTCTCATCCATCTGCAGATATTCCTCCTCTCCTCTTTTGCAATTTATTAACTAATTAATAATTAACTAGTTAATTACATAGGATATTATAATCCCTCTTACCAGGTAAGGCAAGAGGGATTCTTGTGAAAAATGTATGAACATTTACAAATCTGCCGTACAGCCTAAGCCATATCTTCTTTCGGCAGTTTCTTTCTTATGATCATAAAACATACCACATGAGCCGCGGTCGTCACGATCCAGGACGCTGGATAGGAAAGGTACAGAGTCGTTAAGGAGCGGCTCCACTGGAAGATCGTGTAGATCCAGATAATACGGAACGCGCAGGCACCGGTCAGTGATACGCACATCGGAAGAACGGAATATCCCAGTCCGCGGATCGCGCCTACCATGGTGTCCATGATGCCGCAGATGAAGTAAGTTGTTCCGAAGATCGCCAGTCGGTTCAGACCATACTGGATCACTTCCGGATCAGAGGAATAAATTCCAACGAGGAATTCACCGGCTCCATAACAGGCAAGTCCGAGGACCAGACCGACTACGGTTACAACTGCCACACAGGTCAGTGTGATGCGGTTGATACGGCTGAATTTCTTTCCGCCGTAGTTCTGGCTCGTGAAGCTTAAGTTGGTCTGATAGATCGCATTCATCGCTGTGTATATGAAGCCTTCGATGTTCTGTGCGGTGGTGTTTCCTGCCATAGCAATGGAACCGAAGGAATTTACGGAGGACTGGATCAGCACGTTGGATATGGAGAAAATCGCGCCCTGCATACCGGCCGGAAGACCGACCTGCACGATCCTCTTAAATTTCGGGATACTGACTCCAAGCTTTTTTAATTCCAGCTTCAGGCATCCCTCACTCTTCATCAGGCTGCGCACAACAAGTCCCGCCGAAATCACCTGGGAAAGAACCGTTGCCAATGCTACTCCTGCCACGTCCATATGGAACTGAGTCACAAAGAAAATATTCAGGACCACGTTTACCACACCGGCAATCGACAGATAGTAAAGCGGACGTTTCGTATCGCCTACCGCACGGAGCACCGCACTGCCGAAGTTATAAAGCATAACGACCGGCATTCCTGCGAAGTAAATCTGCATATAAATCGTAGACTTATCAATAACATCTTCCGGCGTTCCCATCAGTTCAAGGAGTGGTCTGGATAAAAGAAGTCCGATAAAAATCAAAAGCACGCCCGAAATCAGACTGATCGTAACTGCGGTATGTACCGTTTCATTCACGTCATCCTCTTTCTTCGCTCCGTAATACTGGGCCACCAGAACATTGACACCGACAGAAAGTCCGATAAACACATTTACGAGCAAATTAATAAGCGCCGATGTAGAACCCACCGCCGCCAGCGACTGACTGCCCGCGAAACGTCCAACAACGATCACATCTGCCGCATTAAATAACAGCTGCAGAATACCGGAGAGCATCAGCGGGAATGCATAGACCAAAACCTTACTTAAGATCGGTCCGTTACACATGTCCATCTCATAAGATTTTTTCATTTTTTTCACCTCTCGAAAATCATAATGCGTCTTACGTCCTAAAGGCGTTCTTACATTATACCACTCTAAATTTAAAAATCAATCATTTGTAGAGGTTCTGTTATTTGATTAACGAAATTATTTAGGGATGTTGGTTAAAAAATCTTGAAATTTGCTAATTAGAGGAGTATTTTAAAAGAGAAAAACTGGTCGGTATCTATATGGCATTTTTCGACGTAAAAGATACTTTTTACTGCGAAAAAAACGGATTTACTGACTGAAAAGTATCTATAGAGAAAAATCTTTCAAAAAAGTACCCAAAAACGAAAAAATGGGTATTTTTCGTAGCGATTTTTATCCTATAGATACCGCGCGACCCTAAAAGACATCAAAACGCTGAAATGGAATGTTGGAATACTGCTGTTGCCAGTATATTGTATTTGGTAATTGCGAATCCAAATACCACCACCAAATTGACAATATAGACTTTCGCGTTGCAACGTCCTATCCGTGGACAGGTATTGAATAGGAGCATTTTGTGTTAGAGTTTTCTCTAATAAAACTAAAGTATATTTGAAGGAGTGACTTATGAAATTGATTTCAAAAGGAAATACAGCCGAGATCTTTGAGAATGGTGACAATTTGGTATGTAAACTATTCTATTCTGGATATCCAAAGCTGTATATTGAGCATGAGCTTGATAATGCAAAAGCTGTTTTTCAATTAGGTCTAAAGACACCTAGAGCATATAATCTTATCTGTGTTGATGGAAGAGATGGCATTGTCTATGATAAGGTTATTGGCGAAACGCTATCTTCTAAGATGCATCATGCAAGCGAAGAGGAACTGATGGTATGGACGTACAGATTCGCTGATATTCATAAAGAACTGTTAGGTCATCACATTGACAACGTGATGGATTACAAAGGTTTTCTTAAAATGTTTGCAAAAGACTCGGTAGAAGTAATTGCAAAAATTAATGAGTTGGAGGATGGTGATTGTTTACTGCATGGTGATTTCCATCCTGCAAATATTATGGTAGATACAGATGATCAATTGATTCTAATTGACATGATGAACGTTTGTAAAGGACCCGCAATGTATGATATTGCAAGAACTTATTTTTTACTTGAAAAAGATAAGAGATTGCAAAACAGGTACTTAGAATTGATGGGATATGAATTGAAAGATGTTATGCCATATTTAGAAGTGATTTTGCTGATTAGAGAAAATGAAATGAAAAATGAATTTAGTTCTTAAAATCCCAAGTTTGTTAACAAGATTATATAAATTTCTAATTGACAGTGTGATTTTTTGAGGTCCACTGTACCAAAGTTTACCTTGAAAAACAAATTAGATGGTGTTACAATAATATTCGCAATTTAGAAACCGATGATTAAGAGTAGTAGCTGTAACAGCGAATTTTCAGAGAGTTGCCGTTGGTGTGAGTGCAACAATTCAAGTTATAGTGAATGGACTTATGAGGGCGGCCTGAAAGTCGAATGGCAAGTAGGAGCTGACGGAAAATCCCGGCCGTGATACGGGAAACGCATGTTGGTGCGTAACTCATTAGGTGGCGAAACAGAATCTAACTTCTGTCCTATTGGGCAGGAGTTTTTTTATTTCAAAATCCTTTGATTTTGCTGATAGAAAACTCCTCAAACCGCATTGACGTAAAAGGAATTTGCAACGTAAGAGAGGAGAAAACAGTATGTCAAAAATCATTTTAACAGGTGACAGACCAACAGGACGCCTTCATGTAGGCCATTATGTAGGATCTTTAAGGATACGAGTAGAGCTACAGAATTCCGGAGAATTTGATAAGATATTTATCATGATTGCAGATGCGCAGGCTCTGACCGATAATGCGGACAATCCCGAAAAGGTTCGTCAGAACATTATTGAAGTGGCTCTGGACTATCTATCAGCAGGACTTGATCCTGAAAAGGTTACGATATTCATCCAGTCACAGGTGCCCGAACTCTGCGAACTGGCATTCTATTATAT
>JAFUMF010000204.1 GCA_017482945.1 Lachnospiraceae bacterium | reverse complement strand
GGTAGAGCACGCGGCTGTTAACCGCGCTGTCGTAGGTTCGAGTCCTACTCGGGGAGTTTATCTTCAACGAAGGTTCTAAAAACCAGTTGACAGAGGCCTTTAGATGTGTTAATATACAAAGGCAAAATTAAGGCCCCATGGTCAAGCGGTTAAGACATCGCCCTTTCACGGCGGTAACACGAGTTCGAATCTCGTTGGGGTCATATGGCGCGATAGCCAAGCGGTAAGGCGTGGGTCTGCAACACCCTGATCACCGGTTCAAATCCGGTTCGCGCCTCTAAGGAATCACAGAAATGTGGTTCCTTTTTCTTTGCAAATTCAAGAGAACAATCTACTTCATTTGGTTATAATACAATGGGGGAATATAGAAATGGAGGGTCTGCTCACGATGACGGATGGTCAGGGTGTTGCAGACCCTCTTCCTATTTGTATTCGACGAAGGAATAGAAAGAGTGTACATTTTATGGGAAAATGGGTGAATGCGGTCAAAAGGATTGTTATTGGATGTTCAAATTGATATAATGAATTGACTATTTGCTTTGCAGGAGGTAAGAAATGAGACATCCAATTGCCAAGATGTATACAGACAAAGGGGTAATTACGATCGAGTTGTATCCGGAATGTGCGCCGAATACGGTGAATAGTTTTATCTGGGCGGCTGGAGAGAGGATGTATGAGAATCGGTTGATTAAGCGTATTGTGCCGGGTTTTGTTTTGCAGCCATCCTACTGCTATTTTGATGATAAACGTTGTGATTATATGATAGAGGGCGAGTTTGAAGCCAATGGAGTGGTGAATTCTCTGAAAATGGAGAAGTGGACGGTCGCTATGGCTGGGGATGGTGAGAAGGAAGCACATGGATGTGAGTTCTTCATCACGCTTTCTGATGAGACCGGTGAAAAACTTCAGGGAAAATTTGCGGCGTTTGGAAAAGTGATTGATGGATTCGAAGAGGTAGAGCGCCTGGAGCAGGTGGAGGCGGTTCGGGTTTATCCGGAAGGTGTCAGTGCAATCATTTATCAGCCTGTTGTGGAGGAACATATGCTGGATGTTCTGGTAGAGACATTCGGGGTGGAGTATGCAAAGCCGATGGTGAAGCGGTGGAGTACGGAGGAAGAATAGAATGTGCGGCAGATTTTTTGTGGACGCATTTGTTGATGAGAAGATAGAGAGCATGGTTTCGATGAGCAGAGATAGGAAAAATTTTTCGGTGCGAGGAGAAATTGTGCCGTCGGAAAAGGCCATGGTACTGATTCGGGGCGCAAGTCCCCAGAGAACAACAGAGCAGTCGAGGAGAATGATCAGGGAAATCTCTGCGGGAGGTGGGTCGAGCGGATTCACGGAAGTGGCGGCAGAAATAGCCATGGAAATGGAACCAGAACCGGAGGCAGTATCCAGGGGATTAGTTTCCGAGTTAATGAGTTGGGGCTTTTGGCGGTATGACCCAATGGATCCCAGAAAGAAAACGTTGCTGATCAATGCGCGGTCGGAGACGATATTGGAAAAGCCGATGTTCCGGGATGCTGCGATGCATCGAAGGTGCATTATTCCGGTGAAGCGTTATTTCGAATGGAATCGACGGAAAGAGAAGGCGTCGTTCCAGCGTACAGACGGTGAAGTGCTTTATATGGCCGGTGTTTACCAGCGATTTGAGGAAGGGAACCGATTCGTCGTGCTGACAACGCAGGCTAATGAGTCTGTGGAACCGGTTCATGACCGGATGCCCTTGATTTTGGAAGAGAACGAATTGCATGCGTGGATTTATGACGATGAATTCGCGCGCTACATACTAAGAAAGACTCCGGTCATGTTGGAGCGGTACCAGGAATATGAACAGCAGACTCTGCAATTCTTGTAAAAGATTGCGAACATAAGTAATAAAGGAGAAGCAGCCGGATGAATATTCAAATTTTTGGCACGAAGAAGTGCTTTGATACGAAGAAGGCCCAGAGATATTTCAAGGAACGAGGAATTAAGTTTCAGTTCATTGACCTTTCGGAGAAGGGAATGAGCAAAGGTGAATTCAACAGTGTAAAACAGGCGGTCGGCGGACTGGATAAGATGCTGGATGAGACCTGCAAGGATCAGGACACGTTGGCGTTGGTGAAATATCTGGTGGATGCGGATAAAGACGCAAAGGTACTTGAGAATCAGCAGATTTTAAAGACTCCGATCGTTCGAAATGGAAAGCAGGCCACAATCGGTGACTGTCCGAAGGTCTGGAAAGAGTGGAAATAGAACTGTGACAGTCGATGCGCCAGAAGTGAGGAATCCAATAAACTAGAAAATGCGTTAAATCAGAAAATGCGATAAACCAGAAAACCAATAAACAAAAAAAACTGGCTGTATGCAAGTGAAAAATCATTCGCACCTGCATATGGCCAGTTTTTCTTTTACTAAAAAGTGATAAGTTGTACTACAGAATTATTTTGTATGTCCGGTAAATACCACGACTGACCGCGGCGGCATCGTATATTTGCCGCTCACCCTCGGCTCTTTGCCGTCTGGATAGTAATAATTCCCCTTTTTATCTCCCGCAGTATTCACGGACAGATACCAGGTACCTCTGTTTCTCAGCTTCGGCAGTGTGATCGGCACTTCTTCCCAGTAGGAGTTGATGGCAACATAGACCAGGTCATCGGTGCCTTTTTCCAGATTGTAACCGGCAAAGCTGACGGCGATGGTGCGGGCGTTTTCCGGGAGATTTGTGATCTCGGCATTTTCCGCATGGGCGCGGAGCGGCTCCATGCCACAGACAGCTTTGGGAAGCTTTCTGCTGATGACCGGATGTTTCTTGCGGTAGCTGATCATGAATTTGAAGAATTCAAAGAGCTCCTTATTTTTCTCCAGCATAGTCCAGTCCAGCCAGGAGATTTCATTATCCTGACAGTAGCTGTTATTGTTTCCGAACTGGGTGTTTCCGAATTCATCGCCGGCCAGGAACATCGGCGTTCCGCGGCTGCACATTAAGACTGCGCAGGCATTTCGGATCATCTTGTAACGAAGCTTCAGAACCTCTGGATCATCGGTCTCACCTTCCGCACCACAGTTCCAGCTGCGGTTGTCATCGGAACCATCCGTATTGTTCCAGCCGTTTCCTTCGTTGTGCTTCTCATTATAAGAATATAAATCATACAGCGTAAAACCATCGTGGCAGGTAAGGAAGTTGATGCAAGAATTATATCCGGCGTAGTTTCCATTGGATTCCGAGAAGAAGCCGCCGTACATATCACCCGAGCCTGCAACACACCATGCTGCGGTCCAGGAGGCCCAACTGTCGCCTTTTAAGAAACTGCGCAGAGTGTCGCGGTACCGGCCATTCCATTCGGCCCAGCGGTTGCTGGCCGGGAAACTGCCCACCTGATACATGCCGCCGGCGTCCCATGCCTCTGCGATCAGCTTCACATTGCGGAGGAGTGGATCATAGGCAAGCATTCGCAAAAGCGGCGGATTATTCATTGGAGATCCATCCTCGTTTCGTCCAAGGATGCTGGCCAGATCAAAACGGAAACCGTCAACACGGTAATTGATGGTCCAGTAGCGCAG
>JAFUMF010000203.1 GCA_017482945.1 Lachnospiraceae bacterium | reverse complement strand
TGGTGAATTACTAATTTAGATGCAACCGATCGGATTGAGTCTTTATTATGAATAATTTTTTCAATACATTGTACTTTTTCTCCTGGAGAAATTTTTCCCATAGAAAATGCCCCCTTTCAGACAAACAGTTTTATTTTTTAACTGTCTACCTAAAAGGGAGCATATCATAGCCATGGGGCTCACGGCTATCGAGGGGATTTTCGTCTTTTACAACAAGGGGGATATGTCACGAAAAGAGGTACTTTTAACTATTATTTTTAGAATTCAATATCGCGGTATACGAATTCTCCTTCTTTAATTGTTGCAACCGGTTTAATCAACTGATGTCCGAGAATGGATCTTCCCTGATGATCACCGAACTCCACATCCTTTTCCAGCACCTTAATGATTGCAACATCTGCTTTTTTACCAACTGTCAGTGTACCGGTTCCATCGTGCAGATTCAATACATTGGCTGGATTGATCGTCACACAATCAATGACCTGTTCCAGGCTCATGCCCATAGCAATGAACTTGGACATGATGAACGGAAGAGAGAAAGAAAATGGTTTCTTATACGCTGACATATTAGTCAAATCCGTACTGATTGTATCCGGAAGGAAGCCTTCTGCCATAGCCGGTTCTGCTGTCGCGAATGCAAAGTGTGCTCTTGCATTTGCCACATCAAAGATAACACCGCGCTCCCTCGCTGCCCATGCCTCCGGAAGTACTTTTCCATCTTCTCCGATGATATTCGAACTTCCACGGCCATGATACATATGAGAAACAATATCACCTTTTCTTAACATTGAGAGAACTTCCGCTGTCGGGAGTTCCGGTTCTGTAATATGAACCATAAGGCGAGTATTTAATTCTTCCGCCAGTTTGATGGTCTCCTCAAGAAGAACTTTTCCACGTCCTGCAAAGAATTCTGTGGAGACATTGATCTTTAAGCCCTCAATTTCTCCCGGATACTTTTCAAACAGACGGTGGATTCTTGTTTTTCCTTTTCCGCCCAGAATACGAAGGTCGATCTCATCGACTTTTCCAATGCTCGGAAGACCGGACACGCTGACATTCACAAATCTGTGGATGGTAAGCTTGGAATAGCTGGTAAAAATATGATTCAGTTCAAAGTTTGACCAACCAGAGCTTCCTGCTTCCACTGCGGTCGTTACACAGGAAGGAAAGCATGTTGCCTCCGCCGGCATTCCAAAGTCGTTGAACGGCCATAAGTGAGTATGTAAATCGATGAATCCCGGAGTTACCACACAGCCTTCTGCATCAATAAATTTTGCTGCCTCATCTGTGACTGTGCCGATCTTAACGATTTTTCCGTTATCAATCGCAATGTCTGTAATCTGATCAATATTGTTATACGGGTCATACACACGACCGTTTTTAATTACAATATCCATATTTTCCTCCTGTAAAGTCCATTAGCCCTTCATCTGACCACGCATGTAGCCAAGAATGATTGCTGTCACAACAGTCACCGCAGAAACAATTCCTGCCGGCTTAGAGATTGTATTTAAAAGAGTAGTTGCCAACTCACCATTCAGTGTTACGATTGCAAATCCCTGTGCCAGGACCATGACAAGGCAGGAAAGGAAAAATGCAACGGTAGTGATTACACAAACAGTATCTAAAATTTTTTCGAACGGTTTCATAATGTTCTCCTTTCCGTTACTTAATAATCGGGAGAATTCCCACTGCGATCAGCACTGCCACTCCGAGAATCGGAAGCACATAATCTGTGATCAACGGCCTGAATATCTCTTTTGGATCCTCAACACCAGCCAGACCACAAGAAATGAAAATCGGAGAGGAACTTGGCGGGGATGCGCCTTCTGTGGAAATACAAACCATGAATGCTGCTACTGCTGCGATCGGATGAACACCTGCACCTGTGAAGATGGAGTATGCAACCTGACCAACTGCGGCTGTTGTTGCAACAGCACTTAATGGGCCAGCTACCAGTGCGATCATGATACATGTCAGGCAGATCATGATGATGTTCGGAAGCTCTAATGCTCCAAGAAGGAGTGCTAAATCTTTATCAAAACCAATGGTATTTAATACATTACTTGCTGCCAGTGCGAATAAAAGTACGCCGCCAACCGTTGCGAATGTGGACTGACAGCCTTTGATCATATCAAGCCAGCCGTCAGCTGTCTTCGGAAGATTCTTTCTTCCAACGAAGAAACAAATGATACAAACAACGATCGGTACCCATAATACGATATTGATGGATTTTACACCTGCTTCACCGAAGGAAGCGATGGATTTTAAGAGGTCTGCGATCGGTCCGATTGTGATGAACAGCGGGATCGCAATACCTGCTAACATCAGGAGGGATGTCCAGTTATCTTTAAAGGACTGTCTTAACGGTTTGATCAGCTCGGACGGAACCGGCTGTACATCATATTTTCTCGCATAAAGATATACTCTCAGTAAACGGTATGCGAAGGTCCATGTACCCGCGCAGAGAACTGCGATATAAGCTTCACCGATTGTCATCATGGCACCGATTTCTGCCATGGCAACAAGAAGGAACATTGCGGAACAGGACGGCATGGACTGACCAACACCCGCGTTGCCGGCATTCATTGTCGCTGCGACCGGCTTCGGCCATCCACTTTCTCTCATCCACGGAACTGTGATCGCACCTACTGTCGCACAGTTCGCGATTGCGTTACCGGAAACAAGGCCGAATACATAGCTTGCACAAATGGATACGTAAGCTGCGCCGCCTTTGACTCTACCGATCAAAGAGTTCAAGAGTTCAACAAGCCTTGCAATAATACCAGTCTTCGTCATAACGACTGACATAATTAAGAACAACATAGTTGCCAGGAAAGAACTTTCTTTCGCTGCGGAATATACCGCATTCCAGATGGTACTGAGAATTTCAACCGGGCCATTAAACAGAGCCACGATAATTAAGCCTACGCCCATGGATTCTGCAACGTTACGTTTCAGAATCACCATCCATATAATAATTGCGCAAATATAAATGACAAATGCCCATACACCAATACCGATGTTCATATTTGCTTCCCCTTTCTTCTGTCTTATTTTACTTTAGCATTTCTGCTTTGATATATCAAATACTTCTTATTCCGGACACTTACCGTCGATAATCTCGACATTCTTCTTTGCAAGTGTCTCATCGACCCACTGACGTTTGGATGTGCCGTTTTTCGCAGCTTCTACCTTACCTGCATCCATAGCTGCATACTTTTCAGCTGCATCGATAATATTAACAGCATCGGCTCTCGGAATGATGATCACGCCGTCGCGGTCACCTAATACGATATCGCCCGGCTTTACTGCGATGTTACCGACGGAAATCGGTACGTTTACCTCACCCGGTCCCTCTTTGTACGGGCCGCCAGGTGTAGAGCCTGTTGCGTAGAGGAAGAAATCCATCTGAGAAAGCTCTTCGATGTCGCGGATCGGACCATCTAATACGATGCCTTCCACGTTTCTGCAGTGGTGTGCGTAAACTGCCATGATCTCGCCCATTAAGGACTGGGTTCTGTCACCTTCGTTGGAAACGATGATCACGTCTCCTTCGCCAGCCATGTCAAGCGCTTTATGTAACATCAGGTTGTCGCCCGGTCTTGCTTTTACTGTGAGAGCTGCACCGCACATAATTGTCTCTTTCGGATTGCCGATCAGGCGGATCTGAGAGCTTAATGCACAGGAACGCCCCATGGTATCAGCTACATTTGCTGCCGGAAGCTTTTTGAATCTTGCTACTAATTCTTTATCCGGTAAATTTCTCTGTAAGAATACTCGGTTACCAACGCTCATATTTCGAATCTCCTTTTCTTATTTCGCCTTTAAATCCATTGCATTTAACTGCTCTCTCATCGGTGGAACCGGAAAATCCGGCTTGATTCCGTTCAGGAACTCGTCAATTCCCTGTGCGCAGATGAGAGACGATCTGGATGCCGCTTCTTTTGTTGCTCCGCCAATGTGCGGCGCTGTCAGGACATTGTCCATGGCAAGAAGTGGATTGTCTGGATTAATCGGCTCTTTCTGCGTTACATCCAGTGCCGCACCTGCGATTTTCTTTTCTTCCAGTGCTTTGATCAGTGCTTCCTCGTCTACGACTGTGCCGCGGGATGTATTGATCAGGAATGCCGTTTCTTTCATGATTTCGAATTCATGTGCACCGACACTGTTCACCGTGTCCGGAGTCGCCGGAATGTGGAGGGACACATAATCTGCTTTCTCAAACACCTCATCGCGGCTTGCTGCCAGAGTAATGTAATCCGGAACTTCCTTCGCGTACGGATCAAATGCAACCACATTCATGTCGAATCCATAGTGCGCTTTCTTCGCCACAAGACCGCCAATGTTTCCAACACCGATGAGGCCCAGTGTCTTTCCATTCAGTTCATGCTTTTCGACCTTCATCTTGGCTGTCATGTAATCGTCTTTGTAAAGCTTCTGAACCAGTTTGAAATTTCTGGAACAGTGGAGCATGTAGAAAAGCGCAAGCTCTGCAACCGATTCACTGTTGGCGCGGGGAGCATAGAGAACCATGATTCCTTTTTCCTTTGCTGCCTCCAGATCTACACCATCAAAGCCGGCACCGTGTCTCGCCATTACTTTCAGCTTATCAGCTGCCTCGATGATTCT
The DNA here is from genome assembly GCA_017482945.1 of Lachnospiraceae bacterium. GTDB lineage: Bacteria > Bacillota > Clostridia > Lachnospirales > Lachnospiraceae > Pilosibacter. Next base: position 20,273 of record JAFUMF010000203.1, on the reverse strand, counting down.
TCTTGTGATTTTGGCTGTTCTCACGATCATCGCATCACAGCCTTTGATGTCACGGATGATATCTTCCTCTGTAAAACCATTTCCTACGACAACTTCAAAACCATGATTCAGAAGATATTTCATTCCCGATTCCATAATCGGCTGCGGTAATAAAATTTTGAATGCCATATGAACTCCTTTCTAGTTATCTCGTTTCTTATGTTTTATCTTATGGCTTAATTATAGTGGCTCACATAAACAAAGTAAAACAAAGCATTTTTCATTTTTTAACAACAAATTTTTGTTGTGTATTTCTATTAAGTCTTTCTATTGCATCCCCTTACCAGTCTCTCTCCCTATCCATGCAACAAAAAAACAGATGCCTCGCCCATCTTCTGAGCAAAGCATCTGCCTCTTATGTTGTATACAATATTCCATTGTGATTTAAATCAAATCCATTCATTCACATCGACCCTATTTAAAGAATCCACGTTTCTTCTTCTTCTCCCCATCCGGCTCCGGTGAAATTCCGTTCATTGCATCGTCAAAGCGTCTAAGCGCCTCTTTCTGCTCCTCATTTAATCTCTCCGGAACTGTGATCACGAGAGTTACGAAGTGATCACCGCGAACGTTCTTGTTGCGGATGGTCGGAACGCCTTTGCCGCGCAGGCGTACTTTTGTATCGGTCTGTGTGCCGGCTTTTACTTCGTATTCTACATCGCCGTCCACGGTCTTGATGCGGATCGTGCCGCCAAGAGCTGCTGTTGCGAAGGAAATCGGCACTGTAGAGTAGATGGATGTATCCTGACGTTTGAAGATCGGGTGTCTGGATACGGTTACCTCTACGAGCAGATCACCGCGGTCGCCGCCGTTCACGCCCGGCTCACCTTTGCCTGCGATACGGATGCTCTGGCCGTTGTCGATACCAGCCGGGATTGTTACCTGGATAGTCTTCTTCTTTGCGATATAGCCGGTTCCGTAACAATCGGAACATTTCTCTTTGATGATCTGACCGGTTCCCTGACAGTCCGGACATGTCTGAACGTTCTGGACCTGGCCGAAGAAGGACTGCTGGGTGTAAACGATCTTACCTTTACCATTACACTTGGAACATGTGGCCGGATTTGTTCCCGGTTTTGCACCTGTACCATGGCAAGTTGTACATTCGTCTTTCAGTGTCAGCTCGATCTCTTTTGTGCATCCGAAAATCGCCTCTTCAAATGTAATGCGGACACCGGTTCTTAAGTTCGCGCCGCGCATCGGGCCATTATTAGCTCTTCCGCCGCTGCGTCTGCCGCCGAACATGTCGCCGAAACCGAACATATCACCGAAAATATCGCTGAAATCGAAATCACTGAAACCGCCGTATCCACCGGCACCGCCGGCACCAGCCTCGAATGCTGCATGGCCGAACTGGTCATACTGTTTTCTCTTTTCCGGATCACTTAAAATTCCATATGCCTCAGAAGCTTCTTTGAATTTTGCCTCTGCCTCGGCATCGCCCGGGTTTGCGTCCGGATGGTACTTTTTAGCCAGAACTCTGTATGCTTTTTTTAACGCAGCATCATCCGCGTCCTTCGGCACACCGAGGACCTCATAATAATCTCTCTTGCTCTCTGCCATTGTAGGTCTACCTTTCAAACTCTATGAACGCCCGAAAGAACGCCCATTTCGAGCGTTCTCCGGTTATTTCACTTGATTAGATTTCACTTAATTAAACTTCTTTGTACTCGCCGTCAACAACGTCATCGCCGTAACCAGCCTGCTGTGCGCTCTGACCTGCTGCGCCGGAAGCTGCCTGAGCCTGCTCATAAACTTTTGCGAAGAGCTGCTGTGCGCTCTGCATGAGTTTCTCTTTGCCAGCCTTGATATCTTCAACCTGAGCATCTGTCATCTGATCCATCGGAGCACGGTTGATTGCCTCCTTCAGTGCGTTTAAGTCTGCCTCAACTGCTGCTTTGTCGTTTGCGTCGATCTTGTCGCCAACTTCCTCGAGAGCCTTCTCTGTCTGGAATACCATGGAGTCAGCTTCGTTTCTTGTATCTACAGCTTCTTGTCTCGTCTTAGCCTGGGCCTCGAACTCAGCAGCTTCTTTCACTGCCTTCTCGATGTCTGCGTCAGACATGTTGGAACCGGATGTGATTGTGATGTGCTGCTCTTTGCCTGTACCCATATCTTTTGCAGATACGTTTACGATACCGTTTGCGTCGATGTCGAATGTTACTTCGATCTGCGGAACGCCTCTTCTTGCCGGAAGGATACCGTCAAGACGGAACTGGCCGAGAGTCTTGTTGTCTCTTGCGAACTGTCTCTCACCCTGTACAACATGGATATCTACTGCTGTCTGGTTGTCAGCTGCTGTGGAGAAGATCTGGCTCTTCTTTGTCGGGATTGTTGTATTTCTCTCGATCAATCTTGTAGCTACGCCGCCCATTGTCTCGATGGAAAGGGAAAGCGGAGTTACGTCAAGGAGAAGGATGTCACCTGCGCCGGCATCGCCTGCTAACTTACCGCCCTGGATCGCAGCACCGATTGCTACGCACTCATCCGGGTTTAAGGATTTGTTCGGCTCTTTGCCTGTTAACTGTTTTACCTTATCCTGTGCAGCGAGCATACGTGTGGAACCACCAACAAGGAGAACTTTGGAGATCTCAGATGCGGAAAGTCCTGCATCCTTTAATGCGTTCTGTACCGGAACTGCTGTTCTCTCGATGAGGTCTCTTGTGAGCTCGTCGAATTTTGCTCTGGAAAGGTTCATATCTAAGTGCTTCGGTCCCTCAGCTGTTGCTGTGATGAACGGAAGGTTGATGTTTGTTGTTGTTGCTGTGGACAGCTCTTTTTTCGCTTTCTCAGCTGCTTCTTTTAATCTCTGAAGAGCCATCTTGTCGCCGGAGAGGTCAACGCCTTCTGCCTTCTTGAACTCAGTGATCATCCACTGTGTGATTCTGTTGTCGAAGTCATCACCGCCGAGGTGTGTGTCACCGTTTGTTGCAAGAACTTCGATAACACCGTCACCGATTTCGATGATGGAAACGTCGAATGTACCGCCGCCAAGGTCATAAACCATGATCTTCTGCTCGCTCTCGTTGTCAAGACCGTAAGCTAAAGCTGCAGCTGTCGGCTCGTTGATGATACGTTTTACATCAAGGCCAGCGATCTTACCAGCATCCTTTGTAGCCTGACGCTCAGCATCGTTGAAGTAAGCCGGAACTGTGATAACAGCTTCTGTTACCTTCTCGCCAAGGTAAGCTTCTGCGTCTGCTTTTAATTTCTGAAGGATCATAGCAGAGATTTCCTGCGGTGTGTACTTCTTATCTTCGATTGTTACTTTGTAATCTGTACCCATGTGTCTCTTAATGGAAGAGATTGTTCTGTCAGCGTTTGTAACAGCCTGACGTTTTGCCGGGTCACCTACTAATCTCTCACCGTTCTTTGCGAAAGCAACGATGGACGGAGTTGTTCTAACACCCTCTGCGTTTGCGATAACTGTTGGCTTACCACCTTCCATTACAGCTACACAGCTATTTGTTGTACCTAAGTCAATACCGATAATTTTACCCATGATTTTTTCCTCCTAAATCACTGAAAACAAAATTTATATTTCTAGTTTGCTACCTTTACCATACTGTGACGGATCACAGAGTCTCTGTAAGTGTAACCTTTCTGGAACTCCTCTGCCACAACGTTCTCACCTAAATTTTCATCGTCCGTGTGCATCACTGCATTGTGGAAATTCGGGTCGAACTCTTTGCCCACTGCCTCGATCGGCTTCACGCCCATATCGTCCAGTGTCTTCATTAACTGCTTGTAAATCTTCTCCATTCCATCTTCGAACGGAGTGCCCTTTACATCTTCCGGAACCGCTGCAAGACCTCTCTCGAAGTTATCTACCACCGGTAAGATCTTCATGATCACGTCTTTTGCGCCGATCTCGTACATCGCTGACTTTTCTTTCTCAGTACGCTTTCTGAAGTTGTCAAACTCAGCCATGGAACGTTTGAGTCTGTCAGTCAGCTCTTCGATCTGAGTATCTCTCGGATCTTTCTTCTTGGAGAAGAATCCCTTCTTCTCTTTTTTAGCCTCTTTTCCGCCTTCCGCTGTTTCCGCTTCCACTTCCTCTGCAGTTGTTTCCTCCGCTGCAGCCTCTTCTGTTGCTTCCTCAGCATCTGCCGGAATCTCGGTCTCTTTTACTTCTTCTTCAAGGTTTCCCTTTTCTAAGTCCTTATCTGTCACTTGAAATCTTCACCTTTCACTATTTATTGTCATTAAAAGTATCATTTAACTGCGAAACAAGTGTCCGCAGAGTGCTTACTACTTTTTCATAATCCATTCGCTTCGGACCAATAATACCGATCGGTCCGCGAAGTCCGTCTCCCAGAACATAATTCGCAGTCACAACACTGCAGTCCTTCATTGTCTGGATCGGGGTCTCATCGCCGATGTAGACCTGGATCTGGGAATCGGAAGTTGCCGGAAGCTGCTTGTCATCAAACAAGCCTTTTAACAGTTCCTTTTGCTCCAGAGTACTGATCAGCTGACTGGCCTTCTGAGTATCGGAAAGCTCCGGATATTTGAAAATGTTGGTCGCGCCGCTTGTGTAGATCTGAAGATCTGCGTCCTGGGCCTGAATCGCTTCAGACACCTCGTTGAGCACAAGCTCGACTACCTGCTTGTGGATTCCCGCCTGCTCTTTTAACTTGGAGATCATTCCAAGGTTGATTTCCTGGATCGTGAGTCCGTTCAAACTGTTGTTTAACAGGATGTTCAGATTCAGGAGATCCTCTTGAGTCAGGTCATCCTCTAAATCCACGAAAGAGTTACGGATAATATTTCCTTCTACGACTACGACGATCAAAAGCTTTTTCTCTTCCACTCTGGAAAGCTGGATAAATTTCAGCTTTGTGAGATTGGAAGTAGGACCACTGATCATTGTGGCATAGTTGGTATTGGCTGCCAGGATCTGGGCCATGTGTTTTAAAAGAAGTTCCACACGGTCCACACGCTGGATCATCAGCTCCTGCATCTCACTGACCTCGTTTTCCTTTTCCCGGATAATCTGGTCCACGTAGAAGCGGTATCCTTTATCGGAAGGAATTCGTCCGGCCGAAGTGTGAGGCTGGATAATATATCCCATTTCCTCAAGGTCAGACATCTCATTCCGGATTGTCGCAGAGCTTAACTTCAGATCGGAATATTTTGAGATCGTTCTTGAACCGACCGGCTCACCAGTCTCCAAATAAGTCTGGATAATCGCTTTTAATATTTTTTCTTTTCTCTCGTCCAGCTCCACTTCTTCACCTCTTTCGTTTTATTAGCACTCTTTTCAGTGGAGTGCTAACATTTACAGTTGTTACTATATTACGAGCGGCTCGATTTGTCAATACTTTCTTGCCGATTTCATATTTTTTTCATTTTCTTCCCAGAAAGTTCAAATTATCCTTCCATAATCTCCCAAACAACCCGGTTTTCCTTGATTTCACAGGCCTTTCCTTGACATTTAACATGTTTGTAAATATAATGAAATAAGTTAATAATATTTGGTAAATTTTGTAAAACAGATTGTGAGGTCACATATGAAAAAACGTTTCCTTTGTCGTCTTGCGACCTTGGGCACTGCGATGATGTTATCGGCACTGGCTGCATTTCCGGCGTTTGCCGCAAATCTGTCCGGTCATCTTGATACTGTTTCTGATACTGCCATCACCGGATGGGCATGGAACAGCGAAGCTTCCGATGAAGCGGTTACCGTAGAACTTACCATTGCCGGCGAAAATCTCGGACCGATCGGCAGTACCGTTGTTACCGTTCCGGCATCTCTGTCCCGCGATGATTTACAGGCGGCGCTTGGCTCCGCATCCCATGGTTTCGTATACACCATGGACTGGTCAAGCTTTGCTGAAGGCACTTACACCGTGACAGCAGCCGCAGTTTCCGGTGAAACAAAAACTCCGTTAATCGGTACAATTACATATAATAAGGTAAATGTTCCGGCTCCGGCTGTCGCTGAACCAGTCGGCCCAGCAAGTGCAGCAGCTTCCGCAGCAGAAGGTGCAACCGGCCCGGCTACAGGTCCTGCTTCCGGCCCGGCGAGTGCTTCTCTTTCCCAGACTTCCGGTCTTACACCGGAACAGATTGCTCTGGGACCAGGATATTTGTTATCTCTTTCTTCTAATAATAAGGAAAGCAATACAAACGTTCCGTACGGACCTGGCGCTGCAACATATGAGACCGGCGAAGCAGATCAGTACCTGGGATCCTTCCATGCAACTGCCTACTGTGGATGCGAGCGTTGCTCCGGCGGACATTCCCTCACCTATTCCGGAACTGTCCCGCAGCCGAACCACACAATTGCCGCTGATTTGGATCTCTTCCCACTTGGCACCAAGCTGATGATCGATGGCATCGTTTATACCGTGGAAGACAAAGGAAGCAATGTCGTTGATCAGCGTGTTGACATCTTCTTTGCGACTCACGAAGAGGCTCTTGCCTTCGGTTTACAGACCGTGGATGTTTATTCTGTAAAGTAATCATTTAACAATTGATCAATATCATTTCCCCTGAAAAGGTTCCGTAAAACAAGCGGTTTTCCCATTTTCAGGGGATTTTTTTGCCTTTTTTCCCACTTTCCACCCACTTTTTTTCGTTAAACCCTTGACAAAACGTAAAAATCATGGTAAAAATCTACATGTTTCCAAATTGTTACATTTTTGTTACATTTCAATCATACTTTTTTAATAGTTGTAACATGGAAAAGAAAGGATATTTTAAATCATGAAAAAAACAAGACTACTGGCTGGCGTATTACTCGCTATGATCTTTACAATTTTAAACGCAGCCTGCGCCTTCGCTCATACTACTACCATTGACGGTCACCTCGACAGCATCGAGGGATGCGCTATTGCGGGATGGCTTTGGGACTCCGCTGATCCGGAAACCTCCCAGACTGTTACCGTAACTGTCACAAACAAATCCACCGGTGAGATCGCAGCTTCCGTTACGACAGAAGCAAACGAACACCGTGAAGACTTACGAAACATCGGAATCGGTACCGGTGATTACGGATTCCACGTTGGAATCGACTGGGAATCTCTCCCGGAGGCTGTTTACTCTGTAAGCCTCTCTTCCGGTGATGTGACTCTCACTCAGACACTCAGCCACGCCACAGGCGATTCTTCTGTACATGGCACACTAGTTCCGCTGGGAACCTTCAAGACAACTGCTTACTGCCCGTGCTACCAGTGCTCAGAAGGCTGGGGCCGCCAGACCAGCTCCGGTGCTCTTGCAACTGCAAACTACACAGTCGCAGTTGACAGACGCGTGATCCCGATGGGCAGCCGCCTTTTAATCAACGGCCAGGAATATGTGGCTCAGGACGTTGGCGGCGGTGTGAAAGGCAACCACATCGACATCTACTTCAACACACACGGCGAGACAAGACAGCATGGTGTGAGAAATGCAGAAGTATATTTAATCGTGTAACAAAAATGTAAAATTGATTCCGTTATGAGAGTCCGCTTCGGTGCGATCCATCGCCCGGGGCGGGCTTTTTAAATTAAATTCCTATGTTCTTTTTCCTTGCATCCATGACCCAAATGGGCTATAATACAGTCAATTGTGTGCATATCAATGTTTAGTGCAGTGAATATAAAGGAGATTTATAGATATGGGAAAGAAGCCAGTTTTAGTAGTTATGGCTGCTGGTATGGGAAGCCGTTTCGGCGGTCTTAAGCAGATCGAACCGGTGGGCAACCACGGTCAGGTCATCATGGACTACTCCATTTATGATGCAAAACGTGCCGGTTTTGAGACTGTTGTATTCGTAATTAAGCATGAAATCGAAGAGACCTTTAAAGAGGCAATCGGAAACCGCCTTTCTAAAGTCATTGATGTAAAATATGCATTCCAGGAGATTTCCGATCTTCCGGAAGGATATTCTGTTCCGGAAGGCCGCGTGAAACCGTGGGGCACTGCCCACGCGATCATGGCTGCCCGCCACGTGGTGGATGGTCCGTTTGCCGTTGTAAATGCTGACGACTACTACGGCCCAGAAGGTTTTAAAGCAATTTATGATTACCTGAACAACACTCCGGACCAGCCGGACTGCTACGAATTTGCCATGGTCGGCTACAGCCTGCGCAGCACGATCACAGAAAATGGTTCTGTGGCGCGCGGTGTCTGCGAAGAGGACGAAAACAATTATCTGATCCGCGTCACAGAAAGAACCTGCATCGAAAAAGACGGCAATGACGCCCGCTACAGCGAGGACGGAGGAAATACATGGACAGCACTTTCCGGTGACTCCATCGTCTCCCTGAACCTGTGGGGCCTTACCCGCAGCTTCATCGATGAGGCAATCGCCCGTTTCCCGGGATTCTTAGACAAGGCTCTTGCTGAAAATCCGGCAAAAGGCGAGTTCTTCCTTCCGACCGTCATCAGCCAGCTCATTGACGAAGGAAAAGCACGTGCGAAAGTACTCCGCAGCTCCGATAAATGGTACGGCGTTACCTATATGGCAGATAAGCCAATGGTAGTGGCTGCGATCGCAGAAAAGACTGCATCCGGTCTTTACCCGGATAATCTTTGGGAATAAAACACATACCAAATAAATGAGGCAGAACCATGCATTTACACGGTTCTGCCTCGTTTTTTATAAAATTTCTTACTCCTGCTCCAGAATATTGGCAATCTTATTGATCATCTCATCCTCTTTCAGTCGGAATTTGATCTCCACTCGTCTGGAAGCGTCCATGTCCACTTCCCGACTTCCCGGGCCGCCTCCCGAACTGTAGATCGGATCACTATAGGAACGTCCGTTGACAGTCAGAAGCCTCTGAAGTCCGGAAATTTCCTCAGCCGAAAGTCCGTTATCCGAATCCATACAGAAATTCGCCACTGCATTGGCACGGTTGTAGGACAGATTCATATTGCTCTCATAGGTTCCTTTCGTATCTGTATGTCCCTCGATAATGATTTCCGCTATGTAGGAACGATACTCCTCCTGCAAGAGTACGCCCAGATACATCGGAATTACTTCCTGCAGCGAGTCTTTGCTTTCTGTGGTCAGGTTTGCACTGCCGAATGCAAACAATACGTCGGAGGAAAATGTGATGGAACCTGTCTGCGGGTCTACGGACATGCTGGAATTATTAAAGCGGCTCTGCAGTTCTCCGATAATATCGGTGCGGATGCCGACAATATCCTGCAGTTCATTTCTCGTTGCCTCCAGCTCGTCCATGGTAAACTGCATGGCCGCATTGGCCTCGGCAAGCTCTGCCATGGCATTCTCAATTTCCAGATAAGCCAGATCCAGCTCTTCCTGAGTCTTCGCTGCAGAATCATAAGCAAGCTGCAGCTCGGCAAGCGAGTTCGCCAGCTCTATATTGGAGGCTTCAATATCTTTCCGGAACTGCTCCAGCTCAATCTGCGCCGCAGTCAGTTCCCTCTGGGTCAGTTCCAGGTCGGTCGTCTTCTGCCGATAGATCATCAGCGTAATGGCAATAATCAATATGAAGATCAGCAAAAGTGCAGCCATCATATCAGAGAAGGATTGCCAGTAGCTGGGTTCCTCAAAGGCAGCTCTTCTTCTGCGATTATTTTTCATATAAATCCCTCATCTGATTAAATGTATATAACTGGTTGGAAAGTTCCTCGTCCAATGCAGATACGGTGTCGGCAAGCTTTGCTTCCTGCTGTGCCAGCCGGACAGCGATCTCCTCCTGGCGTTTGCCCATCTCCTCAAGCAGCTGCACCATGGACTGGTTTGCCGCGATCAGCTCTCTCGCAGTCGCCTCCATGCTCTGATAGTCTCTGGAGCACTGCTCCTGCATATTGGCAGCCACGTTCATACTGCGTCCCATTTTGTCAAACTCTGCTCCAAGAGACTGGGACATCAAATATACGAACTGGTTAGCAATACGCTCCACCGCCTGAGTCTGCTCCATGGCGTTGCCTTTTAAGAGCTCTGTCATCTGCTTCATGGAATTGCTCATATTTGCCTGGTAGATCAGCATCGCCTTCGTATTCTCATCGGCACTGGACACCGTCGGAGCCACGCACTGGCCATACAAGGTCTGGAACTCAGCCAGCACATCGTATGCCCCCGCCATCAGGCTTCGATACACAAAGTTAAATACCAGTGAAAAGAAAATTCCATATACAGAAGTATGGAACGCCACCTTCATGCCCTCTAAAAGCGGTCCCACATTGTCGGAGATCGTATAGATATCGTTGCCATTGAAGGAACCGAGTCCCATAGAAAGTCCAAGGAAGGTACCGAGAATACCAAGGCCGGTCAGTGTACCGGACACCGCGGAGTTATAGTGAGTCATCGCCACCCGGTCAAGCAAATCTTCATTAATATACTCGTCCAGATCGCAGACCGCCGTCAGACCACGTCTTGTCTGGTAGCCGGCCATGCGCTTCTGATATTTGCGGAATGCATCATCGAGCACATCGTTGTTGAATGGGTTCTTGCGTGTGCGGTAATCTTCCCACAGATTTTCTTTTTTCTCACGATATTCTTTCTCCATCTCCGCGCCTGCATGTTCCAAAGCATCCGTGAACTGGTTCAATCGTCCAAAACTGATGGCAGAAATTACGAACATGACGCCAATGACCAATAAAAATCCCACGTTGATCAGAAGATTGAGCGCCGACGTCACCTCATTAGTAAATGCACCATTGATATAAAGAATGAATATCAGCACCAGAATGTACAACGGAAATAATAAGTAGTAAAGTTTCTTCTTCATCGCGCGGACCTCCTTTGTAGTAGGACGATACTCGCCGGGCAGACACGAAATCCACCAGACAACTATCTCCAAATTCTACAAATAATGTATCATATTTCCACATTTTTCTCAAGTATGCTGACAGATTCTTAAGTAATTTGTAAAGTATCCAGTATTTTCCAGAAAAATTGCGCAAAAAAGGAGTACCGTCAAAGACGATACTCCTAAATAGATTTCTATGTATTATACAGTCTGTCCTTTTGCTACGAATACCTGGAATGTATCTGTACCGTGAAGTTCTTTTCCTGCGGAAATAGTAACGTTCTTATCAGTAATTACATACTCGATATTTGCGCCTTCGCCAACTACTGTATCCTGCATCAGTACACAGTTTTTAACTTTTGCACCCTTCGCAACTTTAACGCCACGGAAAAGGATACAGTTCTCGATCTCACCTTCGATCACACAACCGTCAGCTACAAGAACGTTCTTGCCCTTGGAACCAGCGATGTATCTTGTCGGGTTGTCATCACGAACTTTTGTATAAATCGGGTTTGCACCAAATAAGCCATCCAGATTTTCATCATTTAAGAGCTTCATATTCTCTTCGAAGTAGCTCTTCATGCCGCTGATTCTAGCCTTGTAACCTGTGAACTCGTAAGCCTGAATGTTTAATTTATCAGTCTTCGGAGCAAGGATATCACGCTCGAAGTATACATGACCACGAACGAAAGCGGTTGTGATCTCGTTGATCAGGAGCTCTCTCTCCATAATATAGATATTCATGGAAAGGTTCTGAACGCCTGCTTCTTTGGAGTTGATGTAAATCTTCTTCACACGGTTGTCTTCCAGCTTAAATGTGAAGTAAAGGTTGCTGAAATCATTGTTGTTGATCATAGCTTCCGGAATTTCTTCCTTTGCATAAGCAACAGTAATATCAGCGCCGCTTGCGATATGTGCATCCAGCATTGCCTTGAAATCAAAGTTCACAGCGATGTTGGAGTCTGCCATAACAACGTATTTTTCCTTCTGATCTTTCAGAGTGTCAAGAATACTTGCAAGACCGTCTACACGACCTGCGTAAACTTTCATACCTTTCTCAGAGTACGGCGGGAAAATGCTTAAGCCACCGTTCTTACGAGTAAGGTCCCACTCACGTCCGGATCCAAGGTGGTCCATAAGAGAATGGTAGTTGTTACGAACAAGAATAGAGATATTGTCGATTCCGCTTGTAACCATGCTGGATAAAACGAAGTCTACCATACGATAACGGCCGCCAAACGGGATAGATGCCATAAGACGCTCGCTAACTAACTCAGAAACATAGCTATCATAGGAGTTTGGGAAAATAATACCCAGAGCATTTGCGTTGGAGTTTACCATTGTTCTTCACCACCTTCTACGTTTTTGCTAACCATTGCATTCGGGCCAATCTTCGCGTTCGGACCTACAACAACGCCAGGACCTACAGTTGCAACACCCTTTTCGTCACCTGCCGGCATAGCACCAACGATTGCGTTCTCGCCGATCACTACGTTCTCAGCAACGATACAGTGTTTCACAACAGCGCCTGCTTTAATTACGGAACCGCCCATTACTACAGCATCCTCAACCTCTGCGCCAGCTTCAACTTTAACGCCTGCGAAAAGAATGGAGTGTTTTACGTTACCGTCAACACGGCAGCCATCTGTAATCATAGAGTTCTCAACTGTTGCGTTCTCACCGATATTATGACCAGTCATACCGGAGTTACGGCTGTAGATCTTCCAGTTCTCATCGAACAGGTCGATACCGGAGTGTTCCGGATCCATAACTTCCATATTTGCTTCCCAAAGGGAAGAAATTGTTCCTACATCTTTCCAGTATCCGTCAAAGTGGTAAGCATACATGTTGCGGCCATCTTTTAACAGGTTCGGGATGATGTTGTTACCAAAGTCGTTTTCAGAGTTCGGATCAGCTTCATCTTCTTCAAGATACTTTTTGAGGATATCCCAGTTGAAGATATAGATACCCATGGAAGCCAGATTGGACTTCGGGTTCTTCGGTTTCTCCTGGAACTCAGTAATCTTATCGTTCTCGTCAGCTACCATAAGGCCGAAACGAGATGCCTCTTCCCACGGAACTTCCATAACTGCTACGGAGAATTCAGCGTTTTTCTCTTTGTGGAAACGTAAGAAATCGCTGTAGTCCTGTTTGCAGATCTGGTCACCGGAAAGAATAATTACGTATTCCGGATTGTAGCGCTCGATAAACGGAATGTTCTGATAAATCGCATTCGCTGTTCCCTTATACCAGTCAGAGCCAGAAGCTTTCTGGTACGGCGGAAGAACATGAACACCACCGTAGAGACGGTCTAAATCCCACGGCTGTCCGTTTCCGATGTACTCATTCAGTAGCATCGGCTGGTACTGTGTAAGAATACCTACAGTATCGATACCGGAGTTTACGCAGTTAGAAAGCGGGAAGTCGATAATACGATACTTTCCGCCAAAAGGAACTGCTGGTTTTGCCAGTTTCTGTGTCAGAGCATACAGACGGGAACCCTGGCCACCGGCAAGGAGCATTGCAATCATTTCTTTTGCCATAATATTTCCCCCTGAAAATTTTTAAATCGGTTAGTAGAATTTTACCACATTTTTTCAAAAATCGATACCCTTTTTGTGAAAAATATTTAGTTTTTCCAGTATTTTACAAAGTCTTAACTTGTACATTATGAAATTTACCCATATTTTGTAAAAACTGCACAAACCCGGCATGGTGGTCTCCCTATTTTTTCTATCAGGCCTGCAAAAACTCTGCCATGATATAGTTGCTGACATCCATTCCGTACTCTGTAAGCCGGAAATAATCCCCGGAAATCTCGGCTCCGCCCTCTCTGACCAGCCGTTCTAAAAGTCCCGGATAGACCGCTTCTGCTGCCACTCCGAACTGTTCCTCAAACTGCCTCAGAGACACGCCGCGGACCATTCTGAGCCCCACAAAGAAGAACTCCTCCTGCATGTCCTGTTCTGTCAATGCGATCTCGTCACAGTGCTGTCCTGCTGCTCCGCTCAGGTATTCTTCCAGATCACTTGTGTTATTAAATCTGCAGCCATTTATATAGGAAGAAGCTCCGAGTCCCAGCCCCAGATAGGGAACACCTGTCCAATATCCGATGTTATGTCTGCACTCTTTTCCCGGTTTTGCGTAATTGGAAATCTCATACCGCTCGTACCCGAGTTCTTTTAAGACCGTTTTTGTCTTATGGTACATCTCGCGCTCGGAATCTTCGTCAGGAAGAAGTCCTTCTCCTCTCTCCTCTCCGTACGCTTCATAGAACGGAGTGCCTTCCTCAATGATCAGGCTGTATGCGGAAATGTGCTCCGGTTTCAGTGCAGCCACCTTTTTCAGTGTTTCCAGCCAGCTGTCCACCGTCTGCCCCGGCAGTGCCGACATCAGATCCACATTGATGTTCTCAAATCCACAGGCCCTTGCAAGACGATAGCTTTCTAAAAATTCCTCATAGGTGTGGATCCTGCCGAGTGCCACAAGTTCTTCATTGTCCGCGGACTGCAGGCCGAAGCTGAGCCGGTTGATCCCGGCCGTTCGGTAATCTCGAAGCTTCGATTCTGTCACGGTTCCCGGATTTGCCTCCATGGAAATCTCGGCAGTTTCTTCTATATGAAAGTTATGCCGCAGCGCCTCAAATATGCGTACAATCTCCTTCGATTCTAAGATAGAAGGAGTGCCGCCTCCCACGAACACGGACGTCACCGTTGTATCACGAAAGCCGGCACTGGCAGTTTTTATTTCTTCAATTAATCGGTCCACATACTGTCTCTGGACCTCCACGCCCTGAGGAAAGGACAGGAAATCGCAATAGGCGCATTTTCTCGCACAGAACGGTATGTGCACATATAATTCCATTGTTTTCATCATGAATGTTCCAGATACTCCTCCCAGTCCATCGGCGTTCCGTCAAGAACTGCCTCACACAGACTGTCACCACGGTAATGAAGCTTCAGTGAGAAGAACGGGTGCCCTTCGTCCATCAGTTTGAAGAAAATCAGATCACCGACCCAGAGGTTCAGTTTGCCGATCTCTGACTTTTTCACCCACTCCAGGGTTCCTTCGCTGCAAAGCGTCGGTTCGCCCTCGAATCCGTTGGCTGTGTAGAGGAACATGTACTCTGCCTCCTCATCGTTAAATAAGAAGGTCACGACTCCCCTCAGCTGATAACTCGTCAGTGTATATCCGGTCTCTTCCTTTGCTTCACGAAGGAGGCAGTCCTCCGGGCTCTCGCCAAACTCGAACTTGCCTCCGATACCGATCCAGTTATCTTTGTTTACATCGTTCTTTTTGCTGATCCGGTGCAGCATGAGATATTCATCATCCCGCTCCAGATAGCATAAGGTTGTTAAAATCATCGTTGTCCATTATTCCTCGTCCAGTTTCAGTACGCTCATGAAGGCCTTCTGTGGGATCTCCACGTTGCCGACCTGACGCATACGTTTCTTACCTTCCTTCTGTTTCTCAAGAAGTTTCTTCTTACGTGTGATATCACCGCCGTAACACTTGGCAAGTACATCCTTACGAACAGCCTTAACCGTCTCACGGGCAATGATCTTGCCGCCTACAGCCGCCTGGATCGGGATCTCGAACAGGTGTCTCGGGATCTCTTCTTTTAACTTCTCGCACATTCTTCTGCCGCGCTCGTAAGCATTGCCGGAGAATACAATGAAGGAAAGGGCATCCACTTCTTCTCTGTTGATCAGGATATCCAGTTTCACAAGCTCGGATCTCTCATAACCCTTCAGCTCGTAGTCAAAGGACGCATATCCTCTGGATCTGGACTTCAGAGCATCGAAGAAATCGTAGATAATCTCATTTAACGGAAGCTCATATTTGAGCAGCGCTCTCGTAGATTCCATATATTCCATGCCAAGGTACACACCGCGGCGCTCCTGGCAGAGAGTCATGATCGCACCGACAAATTCCGTCGTTACCATAATCTCAGCAGTTACGATCGGCTCTTCCATGTACTCGATCTCCGCCGGATCCGGCATGTTGGTCGGGTTGGTCAGCTCGATCATCTCACCGTTGGTCTTGTGGATTCTATACACTACGCTCGGCGCGGTGGTTACAAGGTCTAAGTTATACTCACGCTCCAGACGCTCCTGAATGATTTCCAGATGCAGCAATCCTAGGAAACCACAGCGGAAGCCGAAACCGAGGGCAACGGATGTCTCCGGCTCGAAGAACAGGGACGCATCGTTTAACTGCAGCTTCTCCAGTGCATCACGAAGCTCCGGATATTTCGCACCATCTGCCGGGTAAAGACCACAGTAAACCATGGAAGTTACCTTCTTGTATCCTGGGAGCGGTGCCGCACACGGATTGGAGCGGTTTGTAATGGTATCACCCACACGGGTGTCTTTTACGTTTTTGATGGAGGCTGTGATGTAGCCAACCATGCCTGCGGAAAGTTCCTCACACGGAATGAACTGGCCTGCGCCAAAATAGCCGACCTCCACAACATCATAAGTCGCGCCGGTCGCCATCATCTTGATCGGAGTGCCTTTCTTTACAGTACCTTCCTTAATACGGCAGAATACGATAACACCGCGGTACGGATCGTAAAGAGAGTCGAAGATCAGCGCCTGAAGCGGTGCCTCCGGGTCACCTTCCGGTGCCGGGATCTTTGTCACAACAGACTCTAATACATCTTCAATATTTAAACCGATTTTTGCTGAAATCTTCGGTGCATCATGGGCCTCGATGCCGATGACGTCTTCGATTTCGTTGGCAACACGCTCCGGATCTGCACTCGGAAGGTCGATCTTATTGATGACCGGGAAGACTTCCAGATCATGGTCCAGTGCCAGATATACGTTTGCCAGTGTCTGAGCCTCGATACCCTGAGCTGCATCGACAACTAAGATCGCGCCGTCACAGGCTGCAAGGCTTCTGGAAACCTCGTAGTTAAAGTCTACATGTCCAGGGGTGTCAATTAAGTTAAAAATATATTCTTCTCCGTCCTTTGCGCGGTATACGGTACGAACCGCCTGGGACTTGATAGTAATTCCACGTTCACGCTCCAGGTCCATATTGTCCAGGACCTGAGACTGCATTTCGCGGCTGGTCAGAAGACCGGTATGCTCGATAATACGGTCAGCCAGTGTTGATTTGCCATGGTCGATATGGGCAATGATACAAAAATTCCTGATTTTTTCCTGGGAATACTCTGCCATTTATGTTCCTCTCTTCTATAATATCTTCGATAGTGAATCTATCTTTCAATATACCATTTTTTCTACTCCCATGCAAGCAAAACAAAATTTGACATTATCTGTATTTAGGATTACACTATAAGGAACGAGATATTTTAATTCGGGGGGATTATTTATGAGCAGTCAAACGAAAACCAAGACTCTGGATATGACTGACGGCAATATTGCAAAGCTATTGATCCAATTCGCGATTCCGCTCTTGCTTGGCAACATTTTCCAGTATCTTTACAACACCGTTGACAGTCTTGTGGTCGGAAACTTTGTCGGAAAAGAGGCTCTCGCTGCGGTTGGTTCCACCACTTACATTATCAATACGCTTGTGATGTTTTTCGCAGGTGTTTCCATCGGTGCCAGCGTCATCATCAGCCGGTATTTCGGTGCCCATGACGATGATATGCTTCATAAGTCCATTGAAACAACGATGGCTCTGACCTTCTTAAGCAGTATTCTTTGTACGATTCTCGGAATGACTCTCGCCCCAGTCCTTCTGCGCTTTATGGATACTCCGGAAGATGTACTTCCGTCTTCTTCTGTTTATCTGCGCATTTATTTTGCAGGTATTTCCGGTCTGATGATCTATAATATGGGAGCCGGTATTCTCCGTGCGGTGGGTGACACGAAACGTCCGTTATACTTCCTCATTTTCTCCAGTATCATGAATATCATTCTGGATCTGGTCTTCGTTGTTGTATTCGGACTCGGTATCGCCGGTGTTGCTTATGCGACCGTCATTGCCCAGATGGCATCTGCGATTCTGGTGCTGATCCTGTTAACAAAGACAAAAGAAAAATATCATCTTGTATGGAAGGATCTCCGGGTCGATATCCAGCTGACCAAAGAAATTCTCTCCATTGGATTCCCTGTAGGACTCCAGCAGGCTGTGACATCTTTCTCCAACGTCTATGTGCAGTCTTATATCAATAGCTTCGGTTCCGCCGGCATGGCCGGATGGAGCAGTTTCACGAAAATCGACAGCTTCCTGGCACTTCCACTCCAGAGTGTTGCCCAGGCTGTTACCACATTCACAGGCCAGAACATTGGTGCAAAGAATCTGGACCGCGTAAAAGACGGTGTAAAGACTGCCTTAAAGATCTCTCTTCCGCTGATCTTCGCTATGGCATGTTTCCTGTATGCATTCGCACCGCAGCTTGTCTCCCTGTTCAACCGCGAACCTGATGTGGTCTACTACGGAACTCTGTTCATGAGACTCTGCGTGATGATCGTTCCGCTCACATGCTTTACTCAGATTTTCTCCGGAACCATGCGCGGCGCCGGAAGTGCAAAGATCCCGATGTACCTCATGTTAGCATCTTACGTGGTGTTCCGTCAGATTTATCTGTTCGTGATGAGCCATGTTGCCCATAACCCGTACACCATCGGTTTCGGTTACCCGGCTGGATGGATTCTCTGTGCAGTCCTCACGACCCTGGCTTATAAATTCAGCGGTTGGGAGAAAAAAGCACTTGAGACAATCAAATAGGAGGAGATTGACATGCAAAAGAAACAGACAAAATCCCAGACTCTGGATATGACCCAGGGCTCTATCGTAAAACTACTGATCGCATTTTCGATCCCGCTTCTGTTGGGAAATCTGTTCCAGCAGCTTTACAATACAGTGGACAGTCTGGTAGTCGGTAACTTTGTAGGAAAAGAGGCACTGGCAGCCGTTGGCTCCACGACACCGGTCATCAACACGCTGGTTATGTTCTTTGGCGGTGTAGCCGTCGGTGCGAGCGTTATCATCAGCCGGTATTTCGGCGCCCATGACGACGAGAAACTTCATCTGGCAGTGGAAACCACCATGGCACTCACCTTTGTCAGCAGTATCATCTGTACGGTCCTCGGTGTGGTAATCGCCCCTGCACTGCTCCGTTTTATGGACACGCCGGAAGACGTACTTCCGCAGGCTGCAGAATATCTGGAAATTTATTTTGCAGGAGTATCGGGACTCCTGATCTACAATATGGGCAGTGGTATCCTTCGTGCTGTCGGTGATACAAAACGCCCGCTTTACTTCCTGATCCTCTCCAGTATCATGAACATCGTTCTCGACCTGGTATTTGTAATCAATTTCAACATGGGAATCGCCGGTGTTGCCTACGCGACGATCATTTCCCAGTTCGTGTCATCGATTTTAGTTTTGATCATTCTTACCAAGAGCACAGAGAATTACCGGTTCGTCTGGAAGGACATGCGCTTCGATAAGTCCATGATGAGCCAGATTTTTACAGTCGGCCTTCCGGTGGGACTCCAGCAGGCGCTCACCTCCTTCTCAAACGTCTATGTGCAGTCCTACATCAACAGTTTCGGTTCCAGCTGTATGGCCGGATGGAGCAGTTATGTAAAAATCGACAGCTTCCTGATGCTGCCGCTGCAGAGCATGGCTTCTGCCAGCACGACTTTTGCCAGCCAGAACATCGGTGCCGGCAATCTGAAGCGAGTGAAAGAAGGTACGATCAAAGCCATCGGACTTTCCTGTGGCGTTATTTTCGTCTTCGCATCCATCCTTTGGGTCTTCGCACCGCAGATGGTGGCACTGTTCAACAAGGATCCGGAAGTGATCTACTATGGTGTTCTCTTCCTGAGACTTTGCGTATTCATGGTCATGATCTGCTGCCCGACCCAGATGTTCGCAGGAACGCTTCGCGGTGCTGGCGATGCAAAATCTCCGATGTTTATTATGCTGTTCTCTTATGTCGTGTTCCGTCAGATTTACCTCTATATCGTGAACCGATTCTTCTACAGCCCGTATACCATCGGCTTCGGTTATCCGGCCGGATGGTTCGTATGTGCAGTTCTTATGGCACTCAGCTATAAGTTCAGCGGCTGGGACAAAAAATTAAAAATGGATCATTAACTGCCTTCCAGGACCTGGACGATGAGATCGGCTAACGGTTCCATGGCATTTAAGGCCTCCGCGTACGTGTTTGTCTGGGCGCCCACCTCAACGAGGGCAGTCCTCGCCCGGACATGCTGGTTATAGCGGAGGCCTTTTAAGTAGATTTTTCTCGTGAAGTCAGGATATTGCTCCGCCGCAAGAAGCTGCATCTGGAAGCTAAAGGCCATGTTGGCATCCCGGTTGGGGTTCGGGAGATATTCGATCGGACCATCCGGTGTCTGGGACGTTCCGTTAAAAAACATGATTTTGGCGGTCGGTTTTCCGTTCACCTCTGTCACCAGCTTTGTATTCTCGTCCACGCCGTCCCGGTGAATATCCAGGACCACCTCAATGGACGGGTGTTTTTGCAGGATCCCACTGATTCCATCCAAGGCGTACGTATAGGCCTGGCTGCGG
>JAFUMF010000202.1 GCA_017482945.1 Lachnospiraceae bacterium | reverse complement strand
GTAATTTAAAATACGTAGGTTTTGGACCGGGGATGGCTGACGAGGCTGTTCCCGGTTTTTAGTTTGGGGCGAGGGTTTCGCTTGAGCGATATACTTGGCAATCGGAGGGGGAGCCCAATCGCTTTGCTCTGGGGTGGGAGTGGGTGGGGATAGAAGAAAGAATATGGTCGGTATCTATATGGGATTTTTCAACCTCAAAGATACTTTTTTCTTTGATAAAAGCGGATTTTCTGGCTAAAAAGTATCTATAGAGAAAAATCTTTCAAAAAAAGTACCCGAAAACGAAAAAATGGGTATTTTTCTGGGCTATTTTTTTCGTATAGATACCCAGATGATTTACACAAACGAAAAAAAGCATTAAAAGCACTCCGCAAGGGGAAGTAGGGTTTGACAATACCGTTTATTATGTGGTAGTATCTGACTAATATATAAGGAGTGACTATCATGTATTATTCTGTAAAATGCTTTCATTTAAATGGGAACAATAATTGATAGCACTTGTGTCTGTGAGAATCATGGGTACAAGTGCTTATTGTGTTGTACCCATGTGGCGAAGAGAGCGAGACCACATTGGTGAATTTTTTCATTTGCTAAGTGGTCTTTTTTATTTTCCGGAAATAATGTTTGTTTGTGTGCTGAGGGAAGAGAGGGAAACATGATGGGGAAAAAAGTTGGAATCATTTGTGCCGGAGATAGAGAAGTTGCACCGATTTTAAGATATCTGGAGAAGGCAAGTATTTCGGAAAAAGCAATGTTAAAAGTGCATGAGGGAACGATAAACGGAGTCCATGTTGCCGCTTTATACAGTGGTGTCTGTAAAGTGAATGCTGCTGTTGCAACGCAGATTTTGATTGACACTTATGGATGTGAAATCATAATCAATGCCGGTACGGCAGGTGGCATGGATGAGAAACTGAAAATTTTTGATACAGTCGTTTCAGAGGAGGTTGCTTATCATGATGTTGGCGCCGGTATTCTAACAGAGTTTCATCCATGGCTAGAGTCTATTTACTTTAAGGCAGATGAGGCGCTTTTGGCGCTGGCCAGAAAAACTGCGGAGAAATTCGGGGCAGAGAATAAGGTTGCATTTGGTCGAATGGTAACAGGAGAAAAGTTCATTGAAGATAACAGAAGAGACCATATCAATGATAAGTTTTCTCCGCTGAGCGTGGATATGGAAACTGGCAGCGTGGCTCACGTCTGCTATGTAAACAAGATTCCGTTCATTTCTATAAGGACTATTACGGATACGGCGGATCATAGCGGACAGAAGGAATTCGAGAAGAACTGCGATATTGCATCAGAGATATCGGCAGAATTTGTGAAGTGTATGTTGGGGGAAATGAAATAGGATCGTTTCAATACCAACGGTATCAAAACGATCCAATTTATTTACTTTCCATTGTTTTTCTTCATCATGATCAGATACACAGGCAGTCCTGCTAAGGTAATGGCAATGCTGCACAAAGACATGATTGTGGCCTGGGTACCAGACATGAAAAGCTGGCTGGCAACCACATACAGTCCGCTGGCGATAGCAAGAATTGGGACTATCGGGTACAGAGGTACTTTGTACTTACGTTCAGCATCAGGACGAGTCTTACGTAACTTGATCACACAAGCGAAAGTAAGAGTATAGAAAATCCAGCAGGAGAATACAGCCAGATCGGTTAACAAGTTGAACTCACCGCTAAGAGAGTAAATGCAGGCCAGGACACCAATGAGAATGATGGAATTAGAAGGAACCTGATTTCCATTCAGTTTGGCAAGGCTCTTGCTGCATGGAAGTGTACCCAGAGCTGCAAGATGGAAAGCTACACGGGAGCCGGACATCAGGAAGCCGTTGGCCGCGCCGATAACGGAGATGATAATGCCAACTTTGATCAGAGTACCGCCGACAGGTCCAAATATCGCCGTAGCAACCGCAGAAGCCGGAGACGGAATATTCATCAGCTGATCGGCAGGGATGACCCACAGATACGCCATGTTGATGACGAAATAAATGGCCATGATAATGGATACACCGCCAACGATGGCCAGAGGCATATCCTTTCCAGGATTCTTCATCTCGCCGGCGATGGCACCTACATTGGTCCATCCCTCAAAGGAAAACAGAACAGCAAGCAGAGTTGAGCCAAGAACGGCACCCACGCTTTTTCCTTCGCCTACCATAGGTGTAAAGATAGGGTTATCACCAGATCCAAGAATGAATCCGAAAATCATCAGTAAAAATAAAGGAATCAGCTTGCAGACAGTGGATACCACCTGAATGTTCGCAGCCGTCTTGGAGCCTAACGTGTTCACAGCCACCAAGATGATGATCAGTGCAATGGCAATAGGCAATTTAAACTGCGGCCCAATGTAGACAGCCAGCTCTTCACCGACGGTTACGCCATATCCTGCCAGAAATGCAGGATAGAAGATGATGGTCTGCATCCATCCGGCCAGGAAACCGATCTTCTCATCGAAGACCTCGCCCAAATAAGCGACCATACCACCAGACTTAGGAATCATAACAGCTACTTCTGCGAAAGTCAGAGCGCCCAGCAAACTTGCTACACCACCGATAATCCAGGCAAGCATACCCATACCGGGAGCACCGCCGGTAACGGAGTAAACGGCATAGGGTTTAAAGAAAACACCTGCACCGATGACACAACCCACCACGATGGACATTGCAGCGGACACACCAAGGTCATTTTTCATTTTCTTGCTGTTTTCCATATACATAAACTCCTTTTCTGCGATTCAAAACGATTTCAGATGCACGAGAGCGTTTTTTAGGACCTATCTACACCGGAAATCTTTCCCCTCCATATTGAAATCGCAATTGTCTTTTTATGTTATTATATATCTTTTTATGTAAGTTCGCAACAAGTACAGGAAGTCAAAATCTTTTGGCAATAGCAATTTCAACGCTATCTTATTATATGAAATTACTGTGTGATGTCGGTGTCGCATGAGGCCGGCAAAGAGCAAGTATTGAGCGTATATTCCATAAATTCTGCAATACTTTTCAACGCCATGACCCTGCATCCCATCAATGCATGACTGGCCGGATAGCTAATGTGGCGGTGGAGAGACGTTGTCTGGTGGGACTGGAGCTGGTTCCAGAATGGGAGTACCATGTCTGCTTCTGGGGCTACCTCGTCGTAGGCTCCTGAAAGAATCAGAATATTTTGGTTTTTTAATGATTCTGCTGCGTGTGGAAAATTCCAGTCCTCCACGTGCTGGAGAATGTCGTCGTAAATGGCATCGGGACCGTCACTGTTCAGGAAACGGGCACTTTGCATCAAATCACGCAGGCGGTTTTCCTCACCTTTTCGAATATAACAGGTCGAATTGTATGGAGCCATGAGGATCAGACCGCGGAGCCATGGCAGTTCCTTTCCGGCATTGATCGCATTATTTCCGCCCATACTGTGACCGAACAAATAGACACTTTCCGGATCCACATGATACTCGTTCAAAAATGCATCACTGCGGACATACTCAGCAAGACCTTTGATATCTTCAATACAGTTCGACACCAGATATTTACCGGGACTTCCCCAGGCACCCCTATGGTGAATAACGAGAACGACACATCCGATCCTGCAAAGAGCATGGGCAAAATCATCATTCCGGTTACCGCCAGGAAAACCATGCAAAAAAATCACACAAGGACGCGCCCCGGAAAAACTTCCATCCGGCCGCATAACCTGTCCCCAGAGTGCACCGTCACCACAAGGAAATTCAAATGCCCCACTATCAGACAATAAATCTTCAGGATTATGCAGCTTATCTTCAAATAAAAACTCAGAAAAAATTTTTGCCATAGATACCTACTCCTTCTCAGGTTGAACCACTTATCTTCACAACCTGTATCTCGTGATATCTCAATTTTACAACAATCCCAAATCAATCGCAAGCCATTCCCTGCATCCCGGAGATTAGAGACCAAATCAAAAAACATCCCATGGAAAAATCTCCACGGGATGTCTGTCTATACCTGCATCAATAGAATTAATTTAACTAAAATATGTCATCACAAACGCCGCCACGATCTTCATGCCAAGATGCAGATCCTTCACATTCAGATGCTCTTCTCTCGTATGAGCCCCAACGCCCATATGACCACCAAAACAAATTGCCGGAACTCCAACAGAAAGCGGAATATTACAATCTGTAGATCCGGAAATCATTGTCACACGCTTACCAGTATAATTCTCAATAATATCCAGAGCTTTATTTTCCAGAGCAGTCTGCTTTGCCGGATCCACATCACCGGTACACGGACGCTCGCCTAAAAGTTCTAAATCTACCTGAACATGGTCCATATGACGGTAAGTCTCGATCACAGAAAGGAAGAACTCATTCATAGAAGCAAGGCTTTCGCGTACATCGGAGCGATACTCAAACAGCATCTCCGCATACTGGGCGATTGTGTTGATGGAAGTACCGCCAGAAATAGAGCCTACGTTGTAAGTGCTCTTACCAGCCTTCGGCACCTTGTAGGTGTACAGAGTATTGATCATAGAAGACAGAGTCTGGATCGCATTCTGATTTCCAAAGCAGCCATAAGAGTGGCCGCCCTCGGTATGAACGCCTACGCGGTAACGAAGGGAACCAACCGCACCATTCACGATTCCATCATAGGAGCCGTCCAGCGCAATAAGCTCAGCGATCTTGCCTTCGTAATCTTTCATCACCTGACGAACACCCTTTAAATTGCCAAGGCCTTCCTCACCGGAGCTGCAAACAAAGAGAATGCCCTGATTCGGAACTAGATTGTTCTTTGTGATCCAGCTTGCAAGCAGCATCATGATCACAAGATTGGAAGTATTATCACCAACACCCGGGCAACGCATAATGTCGCCGTCATAGATTACGTCAAACGGTTCCATGTCCGGGAATACCGTATCGATGTGCGCGGAGAACGCGATGAGGTTTTCGCCAGCCTCACAGTGGTACGGATAGATGACATTCAGTGCGCTGTCAATATATGCGCCCTTGCAGCCTTCCTTCTCGAACCAGTCACGGATGAATTCTGCACGCAGTTCCTCGTGGTTGGACGGAGCCGGCACACGGCAAAGGGTATCAAGAAGTTTTACGAGTGTGTCCTGATTCTCGTCAATATAAGCCTTTAACTCTGTGCTTAAAAGTTCCTTCATGTTGGTGTCCTCCCAATAATTTCTTTTGTGTATTAAAATTTAATTGCTTTTTTATCCTGCTGAACCGGGTCAGAAGTCAATTCCAGTCCCAGTTTCTTAAAGATCTTCTTATCTACATCAGAGAGCAGTACGGTCGTATGGACCTGACAGCCGCGAAGCTTCGGAAGCTGCTCCAATGCTTTCTGTGCATTCTCATCAGTGGCTGCACATGTGGACAGGGCGATGAGGATTTCGTCGGTGTGGAGTCTCGGGTTTGTACTGCCGAGGTATTTTACCTTTAACTCCTGGATCGGTGCGATGGATTCCGGGGAGATCAGTTTGATCTCATGGTCGATGCCGCCCAGCTCTTTGACTGCGTTCAGTAAGAGGGCAGCAGATGCGCCGAGGAGTTCCTTTGTCTTTCCAACTACGATCTTTCCGTTCGGAAGCTCCATTGCTGCGGCCGGTGCGCCCAGTTCTTTTGCAAGTTCCTGTGCAGCCGGTACCACCGGACGATCCTGCGGGGAGATCTTCGCCTGTTTCATAATGATCTGGATCTTGTAGGCCTCATCCTGAGTCTGGCCTTCATCCACAACTTTTTCCAGAGCCTGGTAGTAACGACGGATGATTTCCTGGTTGGAAGCTTCACGACATGCCTCATCATCGAAGATGCAGTGGCCGACCATGTTCACGCCCATATCTGTCGGGGACTTGTACGGACATTCGCCGTAGATTTCCTCGAACATGGCGCTGAGGACCGGGAAGATTTCCACGTCACGGTTGTAGTTTACAGTCGTCTCACCGTACGCTTCTAAGTGGAACGGGTCGATCATATTGACATCGTTTAAGTCTGCGGTCGCTGCCTCGTAAGCTAAGTTTACCGGGTGCTTAAGCGGCAGGTTCCAGATCGGGAATGTCTCGAATTTAGCGTAGCCGGCTTTGATGCCGCGCTTATTTTCATGGTACAGCTGGGAAAGGCAGGTCGCCATTTTTCCGCTTCCCGGACCAGGAGCCGTCACGATCACGAGCGGTCTCGTTGTCTCGATATAATCATTTTTACCGAAACCGTCTTCGCTCACGATATGCGGAACATTGCTCGGATAGCCGTCAATGGTGTAGTGGCGGTATACTTTCACGCCCATATTTTCCAGTTTATTCTTGAACTGTACGATGGCCGGAACGTCGGAGTAGTGGGTGATGACCACACTGCCCACGTGGAGGCCGCGATCTGTGAATACGCGGATCAGACGGAGCACGTCCACATCGTATGTGATTCCCAGATCATAGCGTACTTTATTTTTCGTAATGTCGGCTGCGTTGATCGCCATGATGATCTCGGCCTGGTCGGCGAGCTGCATCAGCATACGCAGTTTACTGTCCGGTTCGAAGCCCGGAAGGACTCGGGAGGCGTGGTAATCGTCGAATAATTTTCCTCCGAATTCCAGGTATAATTTATCGCCGAACTGACTGATGCGTTTTCTGATGTGGTCAGACTGCATTGCCAGATACTTCTCGTTGTCGAATCCCAGTTTTCGCATGGTTGTTTTCCTCCTGTATGTCTCAAATCATAGATAGTACTATTATCCAACAAAAAGTTACATTTGAACAGTGGTTTTTTGATTTTTTTTCTTCCCTAAATGGTAATACTTATGATAAGATATAATTTGAATGAAATTAATGATTAGTATTTCTAATACGGAAGAGGATCGACGGAAAATGAAGAAGAAAGTTTTGGCAGTTTGTCTGGCCGGGCTCATGGGACTCATGGCGCTTACCGGCTGCTCAAGACCGGCACCGGAGGAGACAACGGCGGCTGAGATCGTGCAGGAGACAACTGAGGCACCTACAGTAGAAGAGACCAGTGGGATCAAGGTGATTGAGAACGCCGGCGAAAATAATGATAAGACGATTTCTCTGCGGATCGTGGACCGTGATAATCCGGCACTTCCGGGCCGTGAGCCTGAGAAAGTGCGCGGAATCTACATTTCCGGCCCGATGGCGGGAAGTACCGGCCTGTTCCAGAATATTCTGGACAGCTTTGAGGGAACTGAGATCAATACTGTGGTCATTGACTTGAAAAATGATGAAGGACGCATTACCTGCAGCATGGACACCCCGGTCGTAAGTGAGATCGATGCCTGTGTTCCTTATGTGCAGGATATGAAAGGGCTGATCCAGACGCTGAAGGACCGTGGACTTTACGTGATCGCCCGTGTGGTGGCGTTCCGTGACCCATATCTGGCGGAGAAAAAGCCGGAATGGAGCCTGCATCTTGCTGACGGAAGTCTTTACAGAGACCGCCAGGGAATGGCCTGGGTGGATCCGTACTGTGAGGATGTCTGGGAGTATCTGGTGGAAGTGGGAACTGCCGCGAAAGAGATCGGCTTTGACGAGGTCCAGTTCGACTACATCCGCTTCTCTACAGAGGGAACCATGAAAAATGTGGTCTTTGATGAGGAAGTGACCAAGGGCCGGTCCAAAACCGATGTCATTACGGAATTTGTGAAATATGCATATGAAAATCTGGCGTCCCAGGGATTGTTCGTTTCCGCCGATGTATTCGGAACGATTATCGGAAGCGAGATCGATGCCAATGCGGTGGGCCAGATCTATACAGAGATGGCAAAGCATCTGGACTATATCTGCCCGATGATCTACCCGTCCCACTATGGACAGGGAAATTTCGGAATCGATTATCCGGATACGAAACCGTATGAGACGATCCTCGCTGCGCTTCAGAAATCCAAGGCCGTGATGGACGAGGCTGCGGAGGCCGACGGACATGTGAGCAATCAGGCCATTGTGAGACCGTGGCTTCAGGACTTTACCGCCTCCTATTTGGGAGAAGGAAAGTACATTCCGTACGGTTATGAGGAGGTCCAGAAGCAGATCCAGGCAGTGAAAGATGCCGGATATGATGAGTGGATGCTCTGGAGTGCCGCTAATAAGTACCACCTGCATCCTGCGGGAGAGACGGCGGAGTAAGGCCGTTTTCCGGTGGGGCAGGCCAGGGTTTTGGCATAAGCCGACGTTCGAAAAGAGGAAAACATGGATCATATGAGAACATTACCAGTGCCGGGAGAATTCTACCGGCACTTTAAAAATCGATTATATCAGATCGTAGCCATCGCGTACCATTCTGAGACCAGTGAGGCGATGGTGGTCTATCAGGCCCTTTATGGCGAATATAAAATCTGGGTGCGCCCGCTTTCCATGTTCATGGAGGAAGTGGACCGGGTGAAATATCCGGAGGTTCAGCAGAAATTCCGGTTTGAGAAGGTGAATCTAGCAGGTCAGTCCGAAGCAGCTATGGATCTGGCTGGCGGCATGATCCAGAGTGGGACGGAGGCAAAGGACAGCTGTGACGAACCGCGTCCGATGAGTCCGTATCTTCTGGAATTTCTCGATGCCATGGACGAAAAGCATTATAATAAGATGCTGGAAGCTCTTGCGAAGCTTTCCGGCCATGCGACCCAGAAGGAAATCGATGACATTTGTCTGGTACTGGATATGCAGACCGTCGGCGTGTCGGTGGAGGAACAGATTGCCGATATCAGACGCCATATCCACATGCTGAAAAAATTTGATGGAGAGAGACTGCGTTGACAGAACATGAGATCCCCTTCAACATAGAAGAAGAATTAAAAAAACTCCCAGCATCGCCGGGAGTTTATATCATGCACGACAAATACGATGAGATCATTTATGTGGGCAAGGCCATCAGCTTAAAGAACCGCGTCCGCCAATATTTCCAGAGCAGCCGCAATAAAACTGCCAAGATCGAAAAAATGGTCTCCCGCATCGCAAGATTCGAGTACATCATCACGGACTCGGAGCTTGAGGCGCTGGTTTTGGAGTGTAATTTGATCAAGGAGCATCGTCCGAAGTACAATACGATGCTGAAAGATGATAAATCCTATCCCTATATTAAGGTGACGGTGGAAGAGGAATTCCCGAGGGTCCTCTTTTCCAGGACCATGAAAAAGGACAAGAGCCGGTATTTCGGTCCCTATACCAGTGCCGGCGCGGTCAGTGATACCATTGACCTGATCCATAAGCTCTGGAAGATCCGCACCTGCAACCGGAGTTTGCCCAAAGACATCGGAAAAGAGCGCCCGTGCCTCAACTACCATATCAAACAGTGCAGTGCGCCGTGCCAGGGATATATTTCAAAAGAAGAATATGCAAATTCCATTGCCCAGGCGCTGGAGTTTTTAAACGGCAACCACAAACCGGTGCTTTCCATGCTGGAAGAGAAGATGATGGAGGCCTCCGATGAGATGGAGTTCGAGAAGGCCATCGAGTACCGGGAACTGATCAACAGCGTGAAACAGGTCGCTCAGAAGCAAAAAATCACCAGCCAGAGTATGGAGGACCGAGATATCATTGCTATGGCAAGAGATAACGAGGATGCGGTCGTTCAGGTATTCTTTGTCCGCGACGGAAAGATCATCGGACGAGAGCATTTCCATGTCTCCGTGGCGACGGCCGAGGACGACAAGCAGATCATCGGAAGCTTTGTGAAGCAGTTTTATGCCGGAACTCCGTTCATTCCGAAGGAGGTCTGGGTCCAGCAGGAGTTCAGAGAGATGCGCCTGATCCAGGAATGGCTGACAAAGCGCCGGGGGCAGGCCGTGAAATTTGTGGTCCCGAAAAAGGGCCAGAAGAACCGACTGGTGGAGCTGGCGGCAAAGAATGCCGCGCTGGTGCTTTCTCAGGATAAGGAAAAAATCAAGCGTGAGGAGCTTCGGACCATCGGTGCCATGAACCAGATCGGGGAGTGGCTGGGACTTGAACATGTAAAGCGAATCGAAGCCTTCGATATTTCCAACATCAGTGGTTTCGAGTCGGTCGGTTCCATGGTGGTCTATGAAAACGGACAGCCGAAGCGCAATGATTATCGTAAATTTAAGATCAAGACGGTTCAGGGACCAAACGATTACGCGTCTATGGAAGAAGTCCTGACGAGACGATTCGAGCATGGTCTGGAGGAGCTTCGCGAGACGGGAGAAGATTTTGGAAGCTTCACAAGATTCCCGGACCTCATCATGATGGATGGCGGCCGCGGTCAGGTGAATGTGGCATTAAAAGTATTAAACGAGCTGCGTCTTAACATTCCGGTCTGCGGTATGGTAAAAGATGACAATCATAGAACCCGCGGACTTTATTATAATAATGTAGAAATCCCCATTGACCGCTACAGTGAGGGATTTAAGCTGATCACGCGAATCCAGGACGAGGCGCACCGCTTTGCCATCGAGTACCACCGAAGCTTAAGAAGCAAAGGCCAGGTGAAATCGGTCCTCGATGATATCGAGGGAATCGGACCGGCAAGAAGAAAAGCGCTGATGCGCCGGTTCAAGTCTCTGGAAGCGGTCCGAGACGCGTCTTTGGAGGAACTTACTTCCACGGAGGGAATGAACAAGCGGGCGGCTGAGAGTGTATACAATTTCTTCCATAAGAAAGAAGAGCAGAACGGGTAAGCAGGAAAAAAGAGTGACAAGCTCAAAAATATATGTTACGATAAAACCAAATGCGGCTTTTTTGAGACAAAAATCTCCAAAAGGCCGCTAAAGGTGCGTCTAAAAGAACAGAGATGTTGTCCGTGATTTGCGGACGTCTAAGGCATGAATTGCCGGAGAGGAGAATAGGATGTACGGAGTTACGATAACTGAAATTATCAAAAAAATGGATTTTAAGAACCTGACCCCGGAACTGGATACCGATAAAATTGTGATTTCCCACCCGGACGTAAACCGCCCGGCGCTTCAGCTCACAGGATTTTATAATCATTTTGACAACGAGCGTGTGCAGATCATGGGAAATGTGGAAATGGCCTATATGGCAGGACTTGCAAAAGACCGCCGCATCGCCATGTACGATAAACTGATTTCCAGCAAGATCCCGTGTATCGTATTCTGCCGCGACATGCAGCCGGAGGAAGACGTTCTGGCGCTTTGCAGCCATTACGGCGTTCCGTGTCTGCTGTCCACAAAGACAACCTCCGATGTAATGGCTGAGGTCATCCGCTGGTTAAAGGCGAAGCTCGCTCCGTGCATCAGCATTCATGGCGTTCTCGTGGACGTGTTCGGTGAAGGCGTGCTCTTAATGGGCGAGAGTGGAATCGGTAAGAGCGAAGCTGCTTTGGAGCTTGTAAAGCGCGGTCACCGTCTCGTGAGTGATGACGTGGTGGAGATCAGAAAGGTCAGCGACGAGACATTGGTCGGTTCTGCACCGAGCATCACAAAATATTTCATCGAGCTCCGCGGCATCGGCATCATCGATGTCAAGACCTTGTTCGGTGTTGAGAGCGTAAAAGACACCCAGTCCATCGATATGGTCATCAAACTCGAGGAGTGGGACAAAGACAGAGAATACGACAGACTCGGAATGGAAGACCAGTACACCGAGTTCTTGGGCAATAAGGTAGTCTGCCACAAAATCCCGATCCGTCCGGGCCGTAACCTGGCTGTGATCGTAGAATCTGCGGCAGTCAACTACCGTCAGAAAAAGATGGGCTACAATGCTGCGCATGAGCTTTATAAGCGTGTGCAGGACAATATGGCCAGAAAAAATGCAGAAAGACAGTAAAAAATAGAAGCTGAAAGGCGGATTCGATTCATGGAAGTTAGAATCAATGAGCCGATGAAACGGCATACGTCCTTCAGGGCCGGCGGGGAGGCAGCATGGTTTGCAGTCCCGGAGACGGTTCAGGAATTGAAAGCAGTAATTTCTTTATTCAGCTTTTAAAACCTACTTCCTTTTCTCCGATTCTCGCTATTATCGGTATTGCATTTATCATGTTTTCAAAGAAGGAAAAGAAACATGATATCGGTTTGATTTTAGTTGGATTTGCGGTGCTGATGACCGGTATGGATATTATGAGCGGTGCGGTAAAACCTCTGGCGGATGTACCGGAGTTTACAAACATTCTTACGATGTTTAGTCATCATATATTGGGTCTGCTTGCAGGTGCGGTGCTTACTGCCATTATTCAGAGTTCCTCTGCATCAGTTGGTATTTTGCAGGCACTTTGTGTGACCGGTTCTGTAAGTTACGGTGCGGCAATTCCTATTATCATGGGTCAGAATATCGGTACCTGTGTAACTGCGATGCTTTCCGGCATCGGTGCGACCAAGAACGCGAAGAGAGCAGCCTTAGTGCATTTATATTTTAATATTATCGGTACGACACTTTTTATGGTAGTCTTTTACAGTATTAATGCGTTTGTTGATTTTACATTCTTAAAAGATGCGGCAAACGGCGCAGGTATTGCGGTGATTCACAGCTTGTTTAACGTGGCAGCAACTTTAGTGTTATTGCCGTTCTCTAAAGGCTTGGAGAAACTGGCTTGTCTGACGGTAAAGGATTCACCGGAAGATGCGCAGATTTCTGAAACTGCAAAAGAATTACAACTGTTGGATGCTCGTTTCATTGAGACTCCCGGTCTTGCAATGGAGCATTGCAGAAAAGTGAGTGTTACTATGGCACATCTTGCGAAAAAAGCAATCCTTGATGCGATGGATTTGATTCAAAGCTATGATGAGAAGAAAGCCCAAGAGGTTATCAGGCTGGAGGGGGAAGTGGACCGGTTTGAAGACCAGCTTGGCAGTTATATGGTAAAAGTAAGTTCCCGTGATTTGTCTGAGAAAGACAGTCACAGTTTAAATGTTCTGCTCCATTGTATTGGTGACTTTGAACGTATTTCTGACCATGCTGTAAACCTTGTGGCAGCAGCCAAAGAGATGTATGAAAAAGAAGTGTGCTTTTCCAACAAAGCAACAGAGGAATTGCAGGTTTACACCAATGCAATCCGTGATATTCTTGACACTACAATGAGTGTTTTTGAGACTGGTGATAAAGCACTGGCAAGCCTTGTAGAACCGATGGAAGAAGTGGTGGACGAGCTTAACATTGAAGTGAAACGCCGTCATGTGAAGAGACTTCGCAAAGGAAAATGTACTATCGAACTCGGATTCATTCTTTCTGAT
>JAFUMF010000201.1 GCA_017482945.1 Lachnospiraceae bacterium | reverse complement strand
CTTCTTCCGTCCATTCATCACTCCGATAATA
Organism: Lachnospiraceae bacterium; assembly: GCA_017482945.1. Classification (GTDB taxonomy): domain Bacteria; phylum Bacillota; class Clostridia; order Lachnospirales; family Lachnospiraceae; genus Pilosibacter. The sequence continues at coordinate 8,637 of JAFUMF010000201.1, read as the reverse complement.
TTCCGCAGACTCCTCGATCTCGTCAAGATTTCCGAAATCCAGACCTTCCTGAAGCTCCTCTATGTAAGTGATAAACCGGGACAAACGCTCCCAAATGGATTTCGTTCTATTCTGCAAAATCGCATACGCGGTCTCTCTGGCCTGGAAAAGCACCTGAAGAGTATCTGCATCTTCTGTATCCTCTAACTCTTCCGAATCCTTTGCATCAGAATCCTCATGCACAACAAACTGCGCCGGCCGATCCCCTTCCAGCACCAACCTGGCCGCTGCCTCACAGCAAAGTCCGACACCGACCTCCGTCAGATCATCATACCACTCGTAAAACCGCGGATGTTCTCTGCATATCTCGCAAAGAGACTCCTCGCCCAGTCCAATGATCAGATCACAAAGATTTTCCTGATTCAGAAACGGGCACCGCTCTTCCTTTCCCTGAAGAATAAAATGCCCTTCTTCCCAATCCATGCACGTCTTAAGGCGCTCGCCAAGCTCTCCGTCAACTTCCCGGTACGCCGCGAGGCGCTCTTCGTCCACATCGATTTCCCAGCCAATGCAGCAGCTGTCACTGCATGCACCGGCGATGCACTGAAACCGGTCATAATAATCTGGCTTACGAATTTTCATCGCACGGCTCCTTTACCCGGCCGCGGCCGGTTCCTTTCTTTAACATCTCATCGTATTCCTCCCAGGAAATATACCGTCCGCCCATACTCTCCAGATGCTCGGTGCGGAACTGGCAGTCGATGAACAAAATGCCCCTCGTCTTAATATATTCACAAAATCCGATCAGCGCCGTCTTCGAGCCGCTCGGCTTCTCCGAGAACATACTCTCACCGAAAAAGCATCGTCCAATGGCCACGCCATAGAATCCCCCGGCCAGCTCGCCATCCTCAAAGGCCTCAATACTCACAGCAAATCCCTGCTTATAAAGCTCGTAATAAGCCTCCTCGATCTCATCGGAAATCCAGGTGCCCTCTTTATCCTCGCGCTTCGCCCTGCATCGCTTCATCGTGTCCCTGAAATCCCGATTGATCGCCAGACTGATCACATGCTTTCTGAAATGCTTTTTCATGGATTTCGAAATATGGACCTCGTCCGGAAAAATCACGAACCGCTCCTTCGGGCACCACCAGAGGATATCCTCCTCTGGGTTATACCACGGAAAAATCCCATGAGCATACGCAAGAAGCAGGCGTTCCACAGACAGATCACCGCCCACAGCGAGAAGTCCGTCGTCTTCCGCCAAAGTCGGATTCGGAAAGCTGACCTCATTTTTATTTAAGAGATATACTCCCATCTGTGCTCCGCCTTTCTACCTTTTCTCTTGTGCCGTATCATCTGCCTCACTCTGTTTTACGCTTAACTTGGCAGAACGTTTTCGCACCGGCTTCGATTTTTCCTTCTCAACGATAAACTGTTCATCCACGCACCCAAGTCTGCAGACTCCGCCCTTTTTCAGACTTCCGAACAACAGCTCGTCCACAAGAAGCGGCTTAATCTCACTTCCAATGATCCGCTCCATCTCGCGGGCACCATATTCCGTACTGGTTCCTTTCTTCGCAAGCAGCGCCTTCGCCTCAGGAAGGACCACAAATTCCACCTTTTTAAGAGCCAGCATGTCCTTCAACTCGCCAAGTTTCTTCTCTGCGATCCGCTCCGCCATGGCCGCATCCATCGGATTGAACACCACGATCCGGTTCAGACGGTTTCTGAACTCCGGCTGGAATGTCTTTTTCACTTCCTCCATGATCACATCCGACTTCACGCTTTGATCGCCAAAACCAATGCCCGACTTTCCGACACGGCTGGCACCTGCATTGGAGGTCATAATAAGGACCACATTTCTAAAATCGGCCTTTCTTCCCTGGTTATCAGTCAGGGTAGCGTAGTCCATGACCTGCAAAAGAATATTGTAAATATCCGGGTGCGCCTTCTCAATTTCATCCAGCAGCAAAACTGCGTGCGGATTTTTCCGGATCTGCTCCGTAAGAAGTCCGCCTTCCTCATAGCCAACATATCCCGCCGGAGCACCGATCAGCTTCGCAACGGCATGTTTCTCCTCATATTCACTCATATCAAAACGGATCAGCTGGATCCCCAGCTCCTCCGCCAACGTCTTCGCGATCTCCGTCTTACCAACACCAGTCGGTCCGACAAACAGAAGGCTCGCCAACGGTTTCCCCTGGTCCAAAAGTCCTGCGCGAGAGAATTTAATGGCATTTACCACCTGGTCAATGGCCTCCTTCTGACCAAAAATCCGTCCGGCCATGCGCTTTTCCAGACCAGCCAGCTTCTCCACCTCATCACTCTCCACCACCTGCTTCGGAATCTGGCAGGTCTTCGAAAGAATTTCATCGATCAGATCCTTGGAAACGCTCTGAGTCTTCTGGTCCAGCGGATGGAGTCTGCGGAATGCACCGGCCTCATCGATCAGATCAATGGCCTTATCCGGCAGATAACGCTCATTGATATACCGGTCACTCATTCGGACTGCATAATCAAGCACGCCTTTTCCATAACGCACCCCATGATAAGACTCGTAATGCTTTTTCAGCCCCTCAAGAATCTCCACGGTATCCTCAATTCCCGGCTCCTTGATCTCCACATTCTGGAATCGTCTCACCAGGCTCTTGCTCTTTTCAAAATGCTTTTTATATTCTTCGTACGTGGTCGCACCGATAAAACGGACTTTGCCCGCCGCCAGGTATGGCTTCAGCATGTTGGAAACATCAAGACTTCCGCCATTCACTGCACCAGCGCCCACAATATTGTGGATCTCATCGATATAAACGATCGGCTTCTCTTCCGCGCAGATGCCATCCATGATCATACGAAACCGCTTCTCGAAATCTCCGCGATACTGAGTCCCCGCAAGAAGACTTCCCATATCAAGGGCATAGATCTTCGCCCCCTTTAACGGCTCCGGCACGTTCCCCTCATTCAGTAATTTCGCCAGACCATATACAATCGCAGTCTTACCAACGCCCGGTTCACCAAGATGCAGCGGATTATTCTTCTCTTTTCTGCAAAGGATCTGCATGGTGCGCTCCAGTTCTTCCTCACGGCCGATCAGAGGATTCACACCGTCCAGTTCCTCATTTAAACATGTCACATAGCTTCTCCACCGGCCATGTCTTCCACTCTGCATTCCCTCATCGTCCGCAGATGTCATATCCCCGTCCGCAAATCCGCCGCCGGCCATCTCATCCGCGTCATCAAACATCCCCGATTCCGCACCATGTCTGCCACCGGAAGCTTTTTTGCCGGAAATACCGGCTCCATTGCCCTTCGGACCGGTTTTCTTTGCAAATCTCGCCCTCGCCTCAGCTGCCCGTTCCTCATAGATAATCGTCAGCTCCTGCAAAAGCTCAATTCTCTGAATGCCCTGGATTTCCATATAATAAACCGCGTAACTCTCCTCAAGAGAAAAGAAACCATTGACAAGATGCGTCAGCTCGATCACGCCTTTTCCACTGTTTTCCGCAGTCTCCTGGGCCTGGATCATAATGGACTGAAAGCCGTCGGTCATCTGCGGCTGAGTCACCTGCTCCAGCTGCTCCACATTATCATTCAAATATCCCTTTAAATTATCTCTCAACTGCTCGATCTCACCGCCGCAGTTAGAAAACGCCTCTCTAAATGTTCGGCAGCCTGCGATCATATAAAGCAGCAGCTCCGGAGTCACATATTCATAACATTCCTTCGCCGCCGCGGCAAAGGTCCCATTTAAAACATCAGCAACTTCTTTCGTCACCCGCATCTGCTACACCTCCCTGATGGTCAGTCGGAACGGATATCCCTCTTCCTGCGCAAGGGCAGTCGCCGTCCGCTGCTTGGAAAGGGCAATGTCGTAAGAATAACTTCCGACTGCAGCTTCCCCTTCCTTGTGTACCTTCATCATCAAAATATTAGCCTCAGCCTCTTCTTTATGGAAAATGCCCATCAGGATATCCACTACGAAATCCATAGGCGTATAATCATCGTTGTGCATGATCACCTGATACCGTTTCGGTTCCCTGATCCGGGATCTGGTCTTCTCACTGGTTTCTCCGCGTACTGCCATTTCTTTATCCTTTCAAGTAAAACTCTCACACGCAATATGCGCACGATATCAGTATAATCGATTTTTCAACAAAAAAACAGCCCCAATGTAATATTGCTTTTGGTTCACAGTTTTAGTATAATAAAACCATCTATATACATTCTTACTTACAGGGGGAATTTAATATGCAGTTTAATCAGGAACGTGTTTTATCAAGACTGTTCGAAATGATCAAAATTGACAGTGTTACCTACCATGAAGGCAACATGACAGACTATCTCCAGAAATATTTTGAAGACCTCGGATACGAAGTTTACCGTGATCAGGCCGGCAAAGCGATCGGCGGCGACCACGCAGGAAACCTCTTACTCCACATCCCGGGAACCATCGAAGGCGAAGCAATCTGCTTAAACGCACATCAGGATACAGTAGAGCCGGGTATCGGCATTGAGCCGATCTTCGAAGACGGTAAAGTAAAGAGCGCAGGCAACACGATCCTCGCAGCTGATGACAAATCCGGTATCGCAATGATGATGGAGATCCATGACATCCTCAAAGAGACAGGTGTTCCGCACAGAGATCTCTGGTTCCTCTTCACAATCGCAGAGGAAAACGGTCTTCTCGGTTCCAAGAACTTTGACTATGACAAGCTTCCGGCGAAAAACATCTTAGCACTCGACGCTGCCGGCTACCTTGGCGACATGCTCACATCCGGCGCTGGTAAAGATGATCTGAAAGCTACATTCCACGGAAAAATGGCTCACGGCGGCATCGAACCAGAAAAAGGAATCAGCTCCATCGCAATGTTAGCATCTGCAATTAACCGCGTAAAATTCGGCCGTATCGATCCGGAGACAACCTCCAACCTCGGTATCATCGAAGGCGGTATCGCAAACAATATCGTATGTGACAAAGCTTCCTTCACATGTGAAGTTCGTTCCCACTCCGCAAGCCAGATCACAGAGCAGATCGAACTGATCACAAAAGCATGTTATGATGCAGCAGCTGAGTTCGGCGGAACTGTTGATGTTCATGTTGACCACTTCTGCCCGCCGCACAAACCGGACCTCGACGGCTTCCTCACAAAAGCAATGCACAAGGCATTAGAATTAGAAGGAATCACACCGGTTTACAAAGTAAGCAACGGCGCAGGCGATGCAAACATCTTCTCCGGCCATGGCTTCAACTGCACAAACATCTCCACAGGTATGTTCGCTGTACATACAACAGACGAATACCTCGACATGGACGTATTTGCTCAGGCATTCAACGTAGTTTGGAGAATCATCACAGACGATTTAGCATAATTCAATCTGAAATACTTCAAGGCCACCCGTGCACATTCGCAACGGGTGGCCTTTTCACACTCACAATATATGTTCTTCCATTCTCTTCATTTCATCAAGCTCCGGCAAATACGTCACCCGAAGTCCGCCGAGCGGATTCTTCTCCACAAACACCTGAAACGGATTTTCCTCGGCCCACTCTCGCTCCTGTTCCGCGATCGCCTTCCAGCGGTCATAATACTCCGTCACACCGTCAAACAATACTTCCTCGGCTTCCTTCCGAACCTGCACCGCCTCCTCGAAATCGCGAAAACTCCCGAGAAAATACGCCTTCTTCTGGAACACGATCTTCGCCACGTACCTTCCTTTTACCAGATACACGCCACGCGCTCCCGTCGTATTATTGGCCGGAACCTTCTTGCTCTTCAAAATATCAATGCTGGTTCCATTTACATGAGTCAGATATTTACTCAGATTCTGGTCATGCTCCGTCTTCTTACAGCCACAGCTCACAAGATTGCAGTAAACCAGATGATTATACAAAACATCCACCTCATTTCCGCAATCACACCGGCACCTCCACATCACACCCGCGCGGTCCTTTCGCTTTGCAAGCGGATACATGGCCGTGAGCATATTGAACTTCTGACCGGAGATATCCTTCGAATAATAATTCTTATGTACCTGACTTCCGCAGTGCGTCCGCCTCCCCGTGACCAAAAGCGTCCCCGGCACATCATACTCTCTGCCACACGCACATTGGCACGTCCACCAGACACCGCCGTTCTTCCGCTGATGCTCCGCCACACGCAGGACCGTTAATTCCCCAAACACCTGACCGGTCAAGTCATGGGCAAGAGATTTTACAGCGTTCTCCTTGCGAATACATCCACAGCTCAGCGAACCACCATGCTTCAGACTCCGTTCTACCACATACCGCTCCGTTCCGCATGTACAGCGGCATAGCCACTTCCTCTCTCCTTTTGCATTGACAACAAAATCACCAACGACCGTCCACCTGCCGAACACACGCCCCTTAAGCTCCATCCAACATCCTCTTTCCTATGCTTCCGACGCATTGGCCGGGCTCGCTTCGATGAAAGCTGTTTCAGCAGGCGTAGAATTCGATGGGCTTGCTTTGTCAGTGGATTCTTTTCCATCATCGGTCTCTTTTTCCTCACCGGACTTCTTCTTTTCACCGTTTTCTTTCTTTGTGGCATTGGCAGGCGTTGCAGAGGTCTTCGCACTCTCCGGTACATACGGCTCGATCGTATCATCCTCAATGCCCGGGATCTTAATGACCTCGCCAACAGTCAGCTCAGAAATATCGTTGTAGATCAAGATATCCTCGACCGTTACTCCATAATAATCTGCAAGATCCTCCAGCGTTACTCCTTCCACTACTTTATACTTCACGTACGGCGTGGTAGAATGCCTGATTTTCATCGTATCTTGCGCCCGCAAGCTAAGCGGTACCGGACCATCATAAACTCCCATAACAGGTACCAGTTTGATTTCACTTCCAGCTTCTGCCTGAATACATAGTTCCAGGCTTGCTCCCTGCTTAATCGGGTATGTATGGTATATCTCTTCGCCTTCGGAATCTGTGATCGTAATTTCGCAATATCCTTTAGATGCTGTTTCGATTGCAGAAAGCGTAAAAACATGCTCATCCGCCGAAGCAAGATTACAAGTATATGTATAGATGCCTTTATCTTCTGATGAGAGCGCATTGCTGTCACTGGCGGTAATCTCCAGACCGTAATTGGCTCCTCTAATAATATTTTCATCACTGGTGATTTGCATCTGGAACAACGCATATGCAGTAGATACCATGAGAATCGTGCAAACGATAATGCCAGCAACTGAGTTCAAGATATGCATCCAGAAGGTTTTTTCGGATAGTTTTTTACGAGATAATCTTTTCACGAAAACACTGTCTCCTTTCTTTGATTCGGCAATCAAAAAGTACAAATATCGACTTATGCTCTTTGATTGCCGCCCCACTCCCTGAGGAGTGGGGGACATTGAAATGATAAATGTAAAGTATTTTAATTAGTTAGTTGCCTGAAGTTTGAAGGTACTGGATGTAGCATCCCAACATACTTCATAACCTTCGTTCATGCAAATCAGTTTTGTTTCATCTCCCTCGGTATAGGTGTAACCCTCCGCAGGGATGAATTTATAATCTGCATAAGTCGTTTCTACATTGATGATCTCGAATTTGATACCATCAAAATTGTCCGTTAATTGAACATTCTTGTGCGTCATTTCTAATTTAAGAATACCTGTGAAAGAATTTCCGATAGTTGTAGAACCAACCCAACCGCCAATAGTCATATTGTCCGCAAAGACACCGCCGGTGATATTTGTTGTAGCATTATAGCTATAATTTGTACCGCTATCACTGCTGATATTACCGGAGATTTCACCGCCCGACATATGAAGCTGACAACCAGATGTAAAACGAATTGCACCGGAATCAGTTGCAGTATTGTTGGTCATTACGAAATCATCGCTGATGTAAAATTGAGATCCCTGTCCGGGGTAAATTGCGCCACCGGCGCCCTGAGCGCTGTTATTTTCAATGCTGCCGCCATTGAAATAATATCCGGAAGCATTGTAACCCCAAATTGCACCACCATCAGTAGCAGCGGTATTATTGCTGATTTCGCCGCCGTTCATAGTGAAAGCAGAGCCGGCAACCATACGGATAGCACCGGCGAGACCCGTAGAAGAGTTATTGCTGATCTTAGAGCCTTCGTTGACAATAACATCTCCGCCAGCCCAAATCGCACCGGAATCAGAGGAATTATTCAGAATCTGTGCGCCATTAAGCGTCAAGGAACCGCCTCCTCGAGTTGCAAGAGAAACTGCGTGCGCACCATTATTATTTTGAATAACGGTACCTGCATTCAGTACGATGCTACCATTGCCCTCGGTAGCGATCAGGTTGCCCGTTGCAGTAGCGCCGCTACCGTCAAGGGTTATGTTTTCCATCGTAAGATTGCTGTCAGCTTTAACGCTGAATACGGTGCCGGTATATCCGTCTGCACGGGTAATCGTATGTCCCTGTCCGTAGATAGCAGCACTTTCGGATACATTCAAAGTTTCGAGAAGAGAAATATTTGCAGTCAGCTTAATGTTACCACCTTTATCCAGAGCAGCCTCTAGCTCTTCAAAGGTGCTAACAGCAACTGCATCTGCCGGAGGTGGAGTAAGGGATTCAGCGTATTCCGCATCCTTATCATACTGATTATCGAAGCTATCGCTTTCATCGGTGTACTGAGTAGCAAGGAGAGATACACCGAG
>JAFUMF010000200.1 GCA_017482945.1 Lachnospiraceae bacterium | reverse complement strand
TGTTCTTTTATAACTGCTCAATATGCTCGGTTCTCAGCGTGAGCACTCTCACATCAGAACCAAAGCGGGTCCGGATCACACCGGCGATCTCGTCGGAGTAGCCCGGTGCCACGATCATGATCACATCCACCGGATGCTCCAGGAAATGATCCGGTGCCACGATCGGCAGATGGGAAGACGGCGCAAAGCGTCCCTGTTTGAACGGTGCCGAATCGATAATGTAAGAAGCCTGGTCACGAAGCGGTGTCGTTGCCGCAAGCGTGAATCCCTGATGGCTTGCTCCCCAAAGTGCGATCGTTTTATTCTCTTCTTTTAACTCGCGAAGAAGTTCTTCCACCTCTCCTGTTGTGCAGGCGTGGCCTTTTACGAGAGAGTCTACGATATCTTCCTGCTCTGTATCAGCCGTTTTCATGGCAGACTTCTCCGCCGCACGGCTCTCCATCTCCGCCAGACTCTTCTTGCGGACGATCATGGAGATCGTGTCACGGTTGATCATCTCTTCTTCCAGCACAGCAAATCCATTGCTCTCCAAAAGCTCGCGAAGCGTATCAAAAGAATAATATGCAATATGATCTCTGATCAGCTCATAATAGCTTCCCTTATCCACGATGTACTCCAAAGCCGGCACAGTCACCAGGCCCATTCCACCGTCTGTCAGGTTGTGATAAATTGCCTTAAGCATCACATCCGGATGCGGCTGATGCTCCAGGAAATTAAAGGACAGGAAGGCATCATACGGACCGTTTGCAAACACCTGATCCGCTGTTTCCGGAAATTCCTGCCATACAAAAAGGCCTGACTCCTTTGCGATTTCCACTAAGTCCGGCTTATGTTCCATGCCATACACATCCACCGGAAATTCACGCAGCACGTTGATGAACTCACCGCGGCCGCAGCCGACCTCGATGAATTTCTTGCCCTCTAAATGGTAAGTCTCGATCAAGTGACGATACTGTGTGCGGCGAAGTTCCGTCATTGTGGTGGAAAAGCCACCGGCACGGATCACATCTCTATAATAGGAGACCGGCTCGCAGTCAAACTGCACCAGTCCACACTCCGGACACTTGTATAAGCCCAGAGTGATTCCCTTATCTTCTAACACTTCCACGGCGTCCGGAATATTCTGCGCGGATGCCGGCGCATCATTCAGGACAAACAAAGCTTCGTTAGGAAGCTTCTTTCCGCATGCGATACAACAATTCATTGATTCCCTCCGAAAAAGAAGTTGTGGGGCGCCATCCGGTATCGGAACAGATCTTGCTGATATCCGCCATCAGATTGGCTGGACCCTCCGCATTCTGCGGGCGCTGTCCGTAGACAAAGCTTCCCTTGCGGCCACAAAGTTCATACATTTCCTCGATATATTCCCGGAATACCCGAATATCTGCACTCGCAATATTATAAACACCAGCATTCCCTTTCGTCAATAGATGAAGTAACGCCGATGCCGTATCTTCTATATATAAATAGTTCCACTTCTGGGTGCACTCGCCAAGCTTCATCTCGCCGCCCTCGCTCCATGTCCGCAGACATGTCTCTACGAGAGACCACGGATGGTCGCCCGGTCCGTAGACACTGAAAATTCTTGTATGGATATAATCCATGCCAAGAGATTCACAAAGTGTTCTCGCCTGGGTCCCAAAATCCACCTTCGCTTTTCCGTATTCTGACACCGGATTGCACGGGGTCTCTTCTGTGATCAGACTGTGGCAGACACCGTACTCCGCCTGAGAGCCGGTGAAAAGGAATTTTTTACAGCCAAGAGCCGCAGCCGCATGTACCGCCTTTAAAGACTGGATCACATTCGCCTGCTGCACTTCCCGTTTCATTCTATTTTCGCTTCCTGCGCCATCCCAGCCGGTATGGATCCAGCCGTCTGCCGCCGGAACATGAGCACAGATCTCCTCGATACTATGGAGATTGATTTCCAGCACCTGAAGATTTCCTTCACTTCCCGCCGGGATCTGCTCATAAAGTTTGGACATGTTGGCGGAGCCCGGGCGGACAACTGCGTCCACCCGATTTCCGGCTTCCAACAGTTTCCGCACCGTTACTGCTCCAATAAAACTGGTCGCTCCAGTTACTACAATTCTCATATGTTTATTCCTTGATGCGCGGGATGATCATGATCTCGTCCATCTCCTCATCCGGGAGGAACGGAGCCAGATCCTCAAGCGGCACAGACACCATTCTTCCGTCCGGAAGCATCTTTGCAGCTGCCTTCGGCTCGAATACCTGATCCGTGTCAACGAAGATCTCACAGATCACCGGACCGTCTGTTGCCAGAGTCTGCTCAATAGCGCCCGGAAGCTCCTGATTGTTCTTCGCAGATACGTATGGATAACCGTACGCCCATGCTAACTTCTCAAAGGACGGGAAGCTTAAGTCACCGCTGTCAACGCCGATGCCCACTAACGGCTCACCGAAGTGAGTTCTCTGAGTCTGACGGATGGAGTGGTAACCACCGTTGTTGATTAAGAAGATCTTGATCGGCATCTTGTGGTGGATGATGGTCTGGAGTTCCTGAAGGTTCATCTGGATACTTCCGTCACCTGTCATCAGGATAATGTCCTGAGAATGGTCAGCCACACATGCACCGATCGCTGCCGGAAGGTCGTAACCCATGGAAGCAATGGCAGAGTTACTGATAAATCTCTGGCCCGGTTTCATCTGGTAGCAGTGGCCGCCGGCTACGCACGGAGAACCGTTGCCTACTACTGTGATCTGGCCTTCTTTTGCGCGGATACCGATCTCGTTCATTGCAGCGTAAATATTGGCCGGCTGATCCGGACCTGCTGCATAGTGTTTCGGCTGTACCACCGGATATTTCACTTTCCATTCCTGGCAGCGGTTGATCCACCAGTCCACAGCCTCTTTATCCTTCGGACCGCATTCTTCCGATACGGATTCTTCTTCCAGAACCAGTTCCAGCTTCTCAAGCAGGTCTTTTACATCTGCATGGACTGGCATATCGGTGTGAACGCTCGGTTTCTTTAATTCTTCTGCGTCAATATCGTTGTAAATGACATAAGCTTCTCTTGCCCATGTCTCATAGTTGAAGCCTACCTGACGGATAGAAAGACGGCTTCCGAGAGACAGTACCAGGTCACTGTTCTGAACAGCGAAGTTACCCGGACGGTCGCCCATATTTCCGGCACGTCCAACATAGAGCGGATGTGCATCGTACATGCAGTCCTGGCTGTTCCAGCCTGTCACAACCGGGATGCCGAGCTTGTCTACGACTCTTGCAAAAACGTCGTGGGCTTTGCCGATGCGGATACCGTTACCGGCGTTGATCACCGGACGTTTTGCCTCTCTTACTTTCTTAAGGATCTCTCTTGCTGTCTCTAAAGATACCGGCTTCGGAAGAGCGATTCTCTTTTCACCATTGCCTGCGATATCTTCCGGGATCATGTGCTCTTTGCCTTCCACGCGTGTTGCCGCACACGCAGAACATGCACCACAGCCGACACCCTTGTTTGTCCAGCCTGTGCCGCCTGCCTCATAATCGTCTTTGTCAAAGCCCCAGAGATCATCTGTCTCAATGTACGCGCCCTGTACATTTACCGGAATGTCTAACCAGCACGGACCCGGTCTTCCCACCTGAGCCAGATACAGAGCCTTTTCTAAGCAGAAACGGATTCTCATCGGATCGATCACCATTTCGCTGTATTTTGTCATGCAGTCTACTGCTTTTGTAATATCGAATTCCTGATCGCCCATGGCACGGATTCCAAGACCAGTGCTTCTTGCTGTTGTGTCATAACGTACTTGTCCGGAAATGACTAACATCGGGATAGAATCTAACCAGCCGCCTACAACGCCTGTGATCGCGTTTGTGCCGCCAGGTCCTGTTGTTACACAAAGTGCTGCGATTTTATTGTGAATTCTCGCATAGCTTTCTGCTGCGATCGCACACGCCTGCTCGTGATGATTGTACCAGCAGGTGAGGCCCGGTTCGTGGCCGAGGCCGTCGTTTAAATGCATCGCACCGCCGCCTGTGATCATAAATACGTCAGAAATTCCCGCTTCCACCAATCTCATGGCAATATAGTTGGAAACTTTCATTCTCATAGCCAAATTACTCCTCTCATACATCAAATATTCAAGTCAATGTACCTATACCTAATCTACATTCTACCACAGAATATACCCACAGTCCAGCAATTCTAACGTTTGCCCCCGCTTTGCCACGTCCTTCCACGTGTTTTGGCACGGGTTCCCCGCGCTGTCACGGACTGGCACTGCTGCCATCTTCCCTCTATGGATTTTGCTCGTACCATCCTGCTATAATCAGCCCGTAAAACAACAACAGACCGCGCTTTTTACGGCGCACCACAAAAAGGAGAGAGTTTCATTATGAAAAAACAGACACGTTTACTTGCTGTGATGTCTGCTGCCGCATTTATGGCATTCATTCCGACATTCACAGGACATGTGCAGCCTGTATATGCAGCCACAAGCGGCTGGGTTGAGGAAGAAGGTTCCATGGTCTTCTACGATGAGGACGGTGACCTGGTGACAGATTCCTGGAGAAAAGAAGGGGATAACTGGTACTACTTAAATGAGGACGGCCACATTTCCTTCAATCAGAAAATCGATGACTACTACGTTGGCGCCGACGGAAAAGTGGTGAAGAATACATGGATCGAGCTTGCCAACGAGGATGATATGGATTCCCCGGAGGCCCCTGCTTCCTTCTGGTATTACTTTGATGAGGATGGCAAGGCTGTGACATCCAACTGGTTAAAACAGAACAACAAGTGGTACTACTTCAATGAAAACGGCCACATGACCACCGGCAAAGTGACCATCGACGGTGCTGCCTACTACATGGGCGATGAAAATGACGGTACCATGAAGACCGGCTGGATCAAATTAGAAGAGAATGCCTCCAACCCGGATGCCACAGAGGGATGGTACTACTTTAACTCCAACGGTAAGATGGTGGAAACACAGTACGACAAGAAGATCGATGGTGCATACTACACCTTCATCGACGGAAAGATGCAGACAGGATGGGTAGAAATGCCGAAGGAAACGGAGGGTACTGCTTTAGCAAACGCCACAGACTCCGATGCTGACGCTGTATCTGTCGCAGATTACCAGTACTACGGTGCCAAGGGCGATGGTAAGAGAGCCAACGGCTGGCACACCATCGAAGGGATCCATGGAATCCATGACATGGACGAGACTTATACATTCTATTTTAAGAATGGTAAAGCATACCACTCTTCCACAGACGGAAACGAGCTCTTTACCGTAGATGGCAAAAAGTATGCCTTCAACGACCTCGGTGAGATGCAGAAGGGCCGTCAGGTGGTAAATGTAGGAGACGGTGAGATCGCCAACTTCTACTTCGGTGATGACGGTATCATGAAGACCGGTAAGCAGAGCATCTACAACGAGGAGACCGGTGAGACTGAAAACTGGTTCTTCCACACAGAAGGTGAGAAGAGAGGTCAGGGCTACCATGGTCTCCGCGAGAACACACTGTATGTCTACGGAAAACGCCAGGAAGCAACCTCTGACCAGAAATATGCTCCTGCCGTTTTAAATGACACCACTTACCTTGTGAACACCAGCGGTTCTGTCCAGAAAGCATCTGCCTCCTCCACTTCCGCTGTAAATCCGGAGCTCGGCCGTGGTCATAAGGACTTCAAAGATGCCAACGGCAAGATCTGGGTGGTTGATGTGAATGGTATTGTAAAATAATACACCCTTTTTGCAAGAGAGAAAAAAGGCTTTTGCCGCGCCGGGCAGAAGCCTTTTAAATTTCTATTGATTCCTCAGGACACAGTGATCGACCAGTCGGTTTAAAGTCATTTTCATCTGGGCAATTATGCTCATCAGCTTCTCATTGTCATCCTTCAGCCTTTGATTTTCTTCCTCCAAAGCGGCGATGCGTTCTTCCATTCCCATCATTTTGCCCCCTTTACATACCATTCCATTCAGGTATGCTATTACGATTAGTTATAATATATTTCCATAGAAAGGGAAAGGAAAATCGGTCGCAAGTTTCGACAATTCCTGCCGGGATCTGATTTGTCACCACCTTCGTCTTGTCACCCACCCCCAAGCTATGCTATACTTGGGACAGAATTTCATTTGAACAATTCAAGGAGGTACTCCATGGTAAGAAAAACTAACGTTGTGTTTAAAGAAAACCTGCGCGGCGGTGAAGGTACGATTGAGCTCCGCCACATTTTAGCTCCGGAAGAATTAATGGGACATGGCACCATGTACGCCCATGTTGTGATTCCTCCGCACTGCAGCCTTGGTTTCCATCAGCATATTGAGAATACTGAGCCGTATTACGTGATCAAAGGAAAAGGAATCTTCGTGGACAATGACGGTTCCAAGACTGAGATCGCAGCAGGCGATGTTTGCGTGATCGAGGTTGGTCAGAGCCATGCCATCGAAAATCCGAATGAAGAACCGCTTGAGATCATGGCGCTCGTGATCAATCAGCGCGGAAAATGTGATTAATCGCTGATCCGCCCGAAGACATTCGAAGAACTTCTCCGCCCCGGCTTTACCGGACAGCGGATGTGAACTCGAATATGATGAACAGCAAAAAACTCCTGTACATCTGTATTTACACAGATTCACAGGAGTTTTTATGTTTATGATCTTATGAATTTCAACCCGTTTTCACATATTCTGCCGCTGTCTATTCAATAATGTTCAACTGCTCGAACGCGTAGGCGATTCCATCTTCTTCCACTTTTTTCGTAATGAACTCCGCATACGGCTCCAAAACTTTAGCATGGTCACCCATGATCACAGAATGGCAGGCGTATTTGATCATTGCCAGGTCGTTGCTGCTGTCGCCGAATGCGTAGGACTCCTCCCACGGAATCTGGAAATAATCCAGGATAAATTCCATGGCCGTCGCCTTGTCAAAACCGACCGGCACACATTCATAAAGATTGTGGCCGCGGTCGATGAAGGCAATGTCCTTCTCAAGGGATTTCATGAAACCGTCTATGTCACTGTACTCGTCTTTCAGCACACAGAATTTATCAAACAGCAATGTACCTGCAGACCAATCTGCCGCGAACATCACACCACTTCCAAGGAACAGGTCCTTCACTCTCTGCACGCCCGGCATTCTGGAGATTCCCTGCTGGACATAGATTCCACCTGGTCCCTCCAAAATTCCATCCAGACCATATTTTAAAATATTCGTCTGAATCTCACGTCTTCTCTCCGCAGAGATCACATGGTGCATCAGTTTCTTTCCATGGACTTCGATCAATGTACCGCAGCCGCAGAGATAGCCATCGACTTCGATCCGTCCCTCCAGCTCCTGCATCAGGATTCTGGACCGGCCGGTATTGATGAAGACCATATGTCCTGCCTCGCGGGCTTTCTTAATCGCCAGCTCCGCACTCTCCGGAAGAATCTTGGTTCCATCCGTAAGAAGGGTACCGTCAATATCAAAAAACAATGCTTTTCTTTTCATTTATTCCTCTACCAGAACAGAATTCTCTAACAGATAGAAGTTTGCAGCACCGATACCGAATACATTGTTGCAGCTCTCTTCACCGAGCAGTTCTAACATTTCTGCAGCATCTGTAAATCCGTTCATTTCTGCCATCAGTTCCTTCTGCTCCTCTGTGATCTCAAGGTTCTCTAAACGCACGATCTCGTCCAGAACCATTTCCTGCTTCACGACCTCAGTAGCATATTCTTCCAGAGATTCCGGTGTCATCTGGAGGAAGAAGGATAAGAACTCCTCTAATGTGAATCCGTACATTTCTGCCTGCGCAGTGTAAGTATCTACCATCTGGTTGTGCATCTCTTCCACTGCATCCGGATCCAGGTTGATTTCAGACTTTTCGATCAGCTGATTGATCAGTTCCGCACCGGCACTGATGTAATACTCAGATTCTGCCTGGATCACAAGATCCTTGCGTACATCCTCTTTTAACAGCTCCAGTGTTGCAGACTCATCACCCATTACACGCTGTGCAAGAGCATCATCCACCTTGGAATCCTCTGCGCTCGCGAGAGAGTTCAGTTTTACATGGAACACAACTTCCTTGCCCGCAAGATCTTCGCTGTGGTATTCCTCCGGGAATGTCAGGTTTAAGTCTCTCTCCTCGCCGATTTCCATTCCTACGATTCCATCCTCGAATCCATCGATGAAGGAGCCGCTGCCAAGAGTTAAATCGTAGCCTGCTGCTGTACCACCCTCAAATGCAACATCTCCGTCATAGCCTGTGTAGTCGATGTTTGCAACATCGCCCAGCTTTGCCGGACGTCCAGTTACCTCGACCGGATAGAGACTAGCCAGATACGCTAACTCACTTTCCACATAATCGTCTGTGATCTCCACTTTCGCGATGGTCCTTGTTAATCCTTTGTAGTCGGCCAGCTTGATGCTCGCTTCATCCACCAGTTCTTCGGCGGATTTTGTCTCTCTTGCTGTTGTTTCCTCCACAGCTGCGGCAGTTGTCGCTGCTGCTGTTGTCTCATCTGTGCTGTTTCCGCAGCCTGCCATCACAACAACTGCTGCTGCCACTGCAAGACCTGTTTTTAATACGTTTTTCTTTCTCATAATGCTTATTCCCTTCTAAACGATCGTTCTTGATCGGATTTATTTCTATTCCTGTACTGCATGTTCGATCAGGAAATACGTTCCCGCATACATGCCGTACATTTTCTCTGCCTGTTCCTCGCCGTAACGATCCACCAGCTGGTCCACGTCCCTGCAGTTGTTGATCTTGGCGACCATTTCCTTCTGCTCATCTGTTGCCTGGATGTTCTCTTTTTTGATGATCTCGTTCATGACCATCTCCTCTTTCAGAGAATTTTCTGCATCAATATCCACCTGTTCCGGTGTTGTGTTCATGAATACAGAAAGGAACTCCTTGTAAGTCATGCCATAGACAGATGCCTGTGCGGAGTATTCCTTCTCGAGGTCATCCTGCATGGTCTCCAAAGCCTCTGGATCCACAGTGAGCGTGGAAGTTGCAACTACCTGCTCCAGCAGCTCTGCAGCCGCCTCCAGATAATAATGCACTTCTGCATTGATCTGCAGTTTCCCGCGGATCTCGTCCCTTAACTGGTCCAGAGTCGCATCTTTATCATAGTTCACGCGCTTTGCAAGATCATCGTCGATCTCGATTTCTTCCGGGTTGGTCACATGGTTTAATATCACATGGAAATTGACCTCTTCTCCGGCAAGATCTTCGTTATAATAATCTTCCGGAAACGTCAGCTTCAGATCTTTCTCTTCGCCCGGCATCATTCCCACAATACCATCCTCAAAACCTGGAATAAAGGTGCCGCTTCCAAGCTCCAGATCATGGGCATATGCGGTTCCGCCTGCAAAGGAGACGCCGTCCTTCGTTCCCTCATAATCGATGTTGGCAGTATCGCCGACTTTTGCTGCGCGGTCTGTAATTTCCGGCGGATACTGAACTGCCAGACTCTGGATCTGTTCTTCCACTTCACTGTCTTCCACCTCATCGCGTTTTACAGTCAGTGTCAGGCCTTTGTACTCACCAAGCTCCGCCACTGCTCCGTCTGCCGCTGCCTCAGTTTCAGCCTGGGCTGCAGTTGTCGTTTCTGTGGGCCCTGTCGTACTGCTATCTCCACAACCGGTCATCATGACCACCGCTGCAGCCACAGCAAGACCGGTCTTTATAAGATTTCTCTTCCCCATTGTTACTTCCCTTTCAATCCTTACGTGCACAGGTCGCAGACCTGCTTCGGCGATTTTACCACAAACGCCTTTTAAATAAAAGGTTTTTCACACTTTTTTAAGAATCATTTCAGAAAAAAGTCCGCACACCTGTTAAGGTATGCGGACTCGGTCTTATGTTTCGAACTGCTGTTTATTTGTAGAATGCACAGAATGCCTTGTATGTATTGTATACATCAAGCTTGGAAGCAAGCTCAAACGGAGCATGCATGGAAAGGATCGGCACACCAAGGTCTACAACGTCCACGTCCATGTGAGCGATGAGCCAAGCGATTGTTCCGCCGCCGCCAACATCAACTGCACCAAGCTCGCCTGTCTGCCAGTAAACGCCAGCCTCATCCATCATGTTGATGACTTTTGTCATTGTCTCAGCGCTTGCATCGTTGGAACCGGATTTACCTCTTGCGCCTGTGTACTTAGTAAGTACGCATCCTTTGTGGATGTAGCTGGAGTTTCTCTCCTCGTATACAGAAGACCATGTCGGGTCGTAAGCTGCGTTTACGTCGGAAGATAAGCAAAGGGAATTGCGAAGTGTCTTTCTAACGTTAGCACCGCCCATGCTTGCGCAGATATCCTCAACGATATGAAGAACGAAATCAGAGTTCAGACCAGTGTTTCCTGTGGAACCGATTTCCTCTTTGTCAGCGAGGATCGTCATTGTTGTGTGAGCCGGAGCCTTTGTTTCGATGTCAGCCATAAGAGCTGTGTATGCACATACTCTGTCATCCTGGCCGTAAGCACCGATGAGACCTCTGTCAAGACCAACATCTTTTGCCTTGTAGGCCGGTACCATCTCAATCTCAGCGCGTGTGAAATCTTTCTCTGTGATACCATACTTCTCGTTTAACAGCTTCATAGCAAGTAATTTTACTGGCTGTTTTACTTTATCTTCTTCATCTTCGCTCATGAACGGAAGGGAGCCGATGATGATGTTTAATTCCTCACCCTTTACGCCTTCACCGAGCTTTCTGCCATTCTGGTCAGCAGCAAGGTGCGGAAGGAGGTCTGTGATGCAGAATACCGGATCATTCTCGTCTTCACCGATTGTGATCTCAACCATCTCACCATTCTTTAAGCCAACAATACCGTGCATTGCAAGCGGCACTGTTGTCCACTGGTACTTACGAACACCGCCGTAGTAGTGCGGTTTTAAGTAAGCGATATCGCCTTTTTCAAATAACGGGTTTGGCTTTAAGTCGAGTCTCGGAGAATCGATGTGGGCACCATTCATATGGATACCTGCCTCCGGGCTCTCTGTACCGAATGTAGCTGCAACAAGAGCTTTGCCGCGGTTGTTCCAGAATACTTTGTCACCAGCTTTGTAAGCTGCGTTCTCATCGTACTCTGTATAACCAGCTGCTGTTAACATCTTGATTGCTTCTGTTACGCACTCACGCTCTGTCTTACCTGCATCAAGGAACTTCTTGTAGCCTTCACAGAATGCAGCCGCAGCTTCAACCTCGGCCGGCGCTTCTTTTGCAATGTGCGGAGTTTCCCATAACAGCTCTTTTTCTAATTCTTTACCACTCATTGTTATCCTCTCCTTTGTAAATAATAAATCATTTATTTTGTAAATAACTCCTTGCTGTCAAGCATCAGAGTAAACGGACCATCGTTCACGAGGGATACCTTCATATCCGCTCCGAAGATTCCATGCTCCACCTTCTCTACGTGAGTCTTGCAGCGTCCCATGAAATATTCGTACAGACGGTTGGCCTCCGCCGGTGCGCCTGCGCCGATGAAGCTCGGTCTGTTTCCTTTGTGGCAGTCAGCGTAAAGAGTGAACTGGCTCACAACCAGAAGTTCACCGCCCACATCGGCCAGGGAAAGGTTGGTTTTTCCGTTCTCATCCTCAAAAATACGCAGTTTGCAGATTTTATCAGCCATCTTATCAGCCACTGCCTCATTGTCTTCGTCGGACACACCAAGAAGGATAAAAAATCCTTTTCCGATGGAACCGACCACTTCACCGTCCACTCTCACAGCGGCTTCCGTTACTCTCTGAAGTACTGCTCTCATGTCTCTCCTCCGTGTTGGTTGTTCTTATTCTTCTGTATCCTCTCCGTCAAACTCAGAAATTGCCTGGTTCAGAGAATACATTTTTGCATCCAGCATGTGGACCATATCCGCACATGCTTTGAGCTCTGCCTCCAGATTTTCCGGCGCATGGCCTTCGAATTTGTAAGCGATCTTATGCTCTAAGGATGCCCAGAAATCCATCGCAATGGTGCGGATCTGGATTTCGATCTTGGTGTCGATCTTTCCGTTGGTCAGATAGACCGGGACCGTCACCACCATATGGTAGCTCTTGTAGCCGTTGGCCTTCGGATCCTTAATATAATCCTTCACATAAAGCACCGTAATATCGGCCTGCTTTGCAATCATATCGGCGATCGGATAAATGTCAGACATGAAGGAACAGATGATCCGGATTCCCGCAATATCGTTGACATAGTCTACCATATTGTCGATGTTCACTTCTTTTCCTTTTCTCTGGAGCTTCTTTACGATGCTCTGAGGCGTTTTCAGCCTGGATGTCACATGTTCGATCGGATTGTAATTGTAAAGCTGGATAAATTCATTGTTCAGGATCTCAATCTTTGTATTGATGGATTTGAGCGCCGAACTATATAAAAACATCGTCGATTTCCACTGATCGACCTGATCTGTATTTCCTGATTTTATGGTCATTGCACCGTCCCCTCTCGCACAGGACAAAGACCTGTCAGCTTATCAGGTCTTTCTAGTTGAATTTCAGGCCTTTTAAGAGCGCGCCAAGTCCTGTGCTTGCCTGACCCTCTTCTTTATAATCATAAGTCTCGTGGGACTCGGCCTCAGCCTGCTCCTCGATCAGTTCCTTCATGCTGAGGCTGATCTTGTTGTTGGCTGTGGAGATGATCTTTACAGTCACTTCCTGGCCTTCCTTTAATACAGCGCCCGGATGCTTGATTCTCTGGGTGCTGATCTGGGAGATGTGGAGGAGGCCTGTAAGACCGTTTTCTAAGGCAACAAATGCGCCGTAGTCCTTTAATGTCTCAACGGTACCGTTCATTACGGCACCAACTTCACATTTTGCGATCTTCTTATTTGTCTCTGCCTGTTTTTTCTCTCTTGCTGCCTCGCGGCCGGATAATACCAGGCGGCGTGTCTCCTCGTCTGCAGTGATTACAGTTACTTCGATCGTCTTACCGTTCCACTCAGCAAGATCTTCCACGTACTCATCAGAAAGACGGGACGCCGGGATAAATCCACGGATTCCCTCTAAATATGCGATCGCGCCGGAGTTTACCACTTCGCAGATCTTTACTTTCACAACTTCGCGGTCCGCCATCATCTGGGCTAACTTATCCCATGCTAAGATCGCATTGGCTTCTTTTTTGGAAAGGACCATATTTCCTTCGCCGTCATTGGTCGCCATCACAGTTGCTGTAATTTCGTCGCCCGGGTGGATTTCCTCTAACATATTGAAATCCGGATCCTCGCTTAAATCGATTTTGCGGATCACACCATCTGCGTAAGTCTTTAAATCCACAAGGACCGCATCCTCAGTCACATCGATAACAGTACCTGTCACGACATCGCCTACTCGTATTTTTTTAAGGGTGGCTTCCAGTTCCTCCCTGAGATCATCCATTGTCTGCATAGTAATAACCTTCTTTCTTTCGTTGGGCATAATACCCTTTATACTACTTCTATTTAACCATATTCCGGCCAATATTTCCACCGTTTTATTTACGAAAAAGATCTTCCTTTCCGCCGCAGTGCGATCCTCGCGGAGCGTTTTTGTTACATCGGTGACGAAGTTTCCTATGTGACAAAAAACGGCTGCAAAGTGTCCGTCACTTCACAGCCATTTATCGTTTCGTAGGTAGTCATTTACTTTTTCAGTAATTCCGCCACTTTCTTCCAGAGCTTTGTCAGCTCTTCCTGATTTTTCAGGCGGTCTTTCTGGATCCGGATAATATTTTCCAGGGCAGCGTTGGCACCGTCCGCATTGCATTTCTCGTCACAGGTCTTCTTCGCCTTTAAGTACGGGTCCATACTCTCCTGCTTCTTTTCCTGCTCCGCCTCCAGAGCCTCGATCTTATTTACGATCTTTTTTGCCTCCTTCGGCTGGGTTTCCGCTTCCAGCCAGCTTAAGAGGTAGGTTTTATTTTCTGCATTGCTTTTATCCAGGGCAATGCTTCCTTTTAACATTTCTTTCCACTTATCGGCAATCGCTTCTTCATACTGCTGTTTTTCTTCTTCTGTCGGAGCTGCAAAACCGGTCATTGGCGCACAGAGAAGACAGATTGCCAGAGTGAAGATAAACATAAATTTCTTCATTCTGCATCCTCCTTTACACCTATATCGTATCACATTTCTTTCCATTCTTCTGGGGCAAAGCTGCGGCAATCGTAGGGCAGAGTCATCTCAAACACGGCTCCGGATGCCGAAGGTACGGCTTTGATCGTGCCGCCCATATACTCCAGCGAACGTTTCGCAATGGCAAGGCCAAGTCCATGGTTGCCATTTTGTCCTTTATGGAACCGGTCAAAAATCTTCTCCTTCTCATCTTCACGGATTCCCGGACCGTCATCCATGATCGTAAGAAGCACATGGGACTCATTCCCCTCGATCTTCACCGTCACAGTCTCTTTCGCGTACCGGATACAATTTGATACGACATTTGAGAATGCCCGCTCCAGGAGCATTGCGTCTGTGATCAGTTTATGCGAAGAACCGTTTTCATAGACCAGCTTTTTCTTCTGGGAATAGGCAAATCCTTCCAGAAGCTCCAGCCGCTCCTCCACAAAACTCTCGATATTCAGATCCACCGGCACCACCTGGTACCGCAGCTGGTCCATTCTGGTCAGCGTAAGAATTCCGTCCACCACTTCTGTCAGTCTCGTACTTTCATCCAGGATCACACCTGCTGCCTGGGAAGTATCCTCAAACACGCCGCACTGAATGCCCTGGGCATAACCGCTGATGGACATCAGTGGCGTCCGCAGTTCATGGGACGCATTCTGGAAAAACGTCCGCTCCGCCTGGTCCGCCTGGGAAAGCTTCTCCTGCATCTGGTTTAACTCGTCCTCCAGCTGGCAGATTTCTTTTACCGTCGCACCTGTCTCCACTTTCTGGAATTTCTTCTCACCGATACCTCTGGCGGCCTCACAAAGCCGGATCAGCGGACCGGAAATACTTCCCGCCACGAACCAGAACACGAGAATGGCAACTCCTGCCATCGCCACAGCGATCAAAAGCAAAAATCTTGAGATCTGGTCCTTGATACCGCTGGCGTCATGGACCGGATGGTACAGAATCAGATGATGGACCTCGTCTTCTTCCCCGGAGCCCAGATTCAGATAGTACAGCAAATATTTATCATGGTCTATGGTCTCTTCGATGATTTCCCCTGCTTCCCAGAACTCCTCCGCTCCGGTGGCCTTAGTAAGGAACATGGGGTACAGCTCCGTCATTTCCGGCTGATTTGAGAAATCCACCGGATACAACAGCCGGTATCCTTCACCGACCGCCATCATCCGCGTCTCCACGTTCTCCGCGTCCATTTCCTCAGACATCTCTTCTAAAAAACTTTCCGAATCGCTAATTTTAGTCTCCATGCGGTCAATGGCCCAGCCCAGATCACGTCTGGCATTATAATTCATGTTCATTTCCAGCATATAGCTGAAGATCGCCCAGACAGCCAGCGGGAAAAGCGTCATGATCGCCATGACCGGCAAAAATATTTTCATTCGGATGCTTAATTTCATTACTCTCCTCCGATGATCAGACGGAAACCATATCCCCACACGGTCTCAATCTTCACAACACTGCCCTGTTCCTTTAGTTTTTTTCTCAGACGTTTCACCATATCGTCCACGGCTCTCGTATCCACCTCACGGCTGTCTACCTTCCAGAGCGCCTTCAAAAGATCGTCACGGCTCGCTGCATGCTCCGAATGGGTCAGCATATGACAAAGGAAATCATACTCCAGCGGAGTCAGGGAAAACTCCTCGTTTTTCAGGTACGCCGCACGACGCTTCGGCAGCAGGCGGATATCGCCAAATTCCAGCTCATCCTTCGACTCCTCTTCCACACCGTTAAACGCGTCCACACGGCGGAACAGCGCCTTCACTCTCGTCACCAGTTCCAACGGGAGGAACGGTTTCACAAGATAATCATCACTTCCAAGGGTGATTCCCGTGATCCGATCGAGCGGAGAATCCTTCGCCGATACAATAATGATCGGAACATGACTCCGCTTTCTGATCTGGGTACATACGGTCAGGCCGTCCATTCCCGGCATCATGACATCCAAAATACACATATCCGGCATTTCCTCCTCACATGCCGCCAGGATCGATTCTCCGTCATGGAAACATTTCACGTCATATCCTTCTTTCTCCAGGAAATTCTGGATCAGGAAACAGATATTTTTTTCATCGTCAGCTACATAAATCCGTTTTGCCATGATGGGCCTCCTTTTCTTCCTCTATTTTCATTTCACAATGCTCATTACTTTCCCTTTCATTATACCAATTTGCCCTCGCCCGGTAAATACCATGCCGCAAGTTTGCCGCAAAAGAGAATTTGGTCAAAAATCTGCTTTACCTTTCATAAGAAATATAGTAAACTCATTCGTAACAGCACTTCATTATGCTAATTTAATAAAGATATCCATGAGCAGCCTCGGCCTTCCGTTGCTCCTCATGTTCAGTTATCGAAAGGACGGTACATAATGAACGATTTACAATTCATCGAAAAAATTATCGAAGAGAAATCTGCTATGATCCTGGATGCCAATGATAAGATCTGGGAATATGCAGAGCTTGCATTCCACGAGACAAAATCTGCGGAGCTGATCTGTGATATTCTTGAAAAGGAAGGATTTACACTTACCAAAGGCGACGCAGGAATTCCGACCTGCTTTACCGGAACCTTCTCCTACGGAACCGGAAAACCGGTAATGGGAATCCTTGGCGAGTACGACGCCCTGGCGGCTTTAAGCCAGAAACCGGGCCAGACTACAAAAGAAGCCGTAATCTCTGGCGCACCGGGCCATGGCTGCGGCCATAACTGTCTCGGAACAGGCTCTCTGGCAGCAGTTCTTGCAGTAAAAGAATACCTGATCGCCAACCAGAAAGACGGTACGATCATTTATTTCGGATGCCCGGCAGAAGAAGGCGCCGGCTCCAAACAGTTCATGGCGAGAGCCGGAATGTTCGACGATGTAGATTTCGTGTATACATGGCATCCGGCAACGAAGAACGCCGTAGAAGCAACCCATTATAACGCGATCATGGGTGCCAACTTCATCTTCACAGGCGTGTCCTCTCACGCAGGCGGAAGCCCACACCTTGGCCGAAGCGCACTGGATGCCTGTGAGCTGATGAACATCGGCTGCAACTACCTGAGAGAGCATACGATCCCGGAAGCAAGAATCCACTACGCATACATCGACGCCGGCGGAACTGCTCCGAACGTGGTTCAGGATCATGCCATCATCCGCTATGAAGTCCGTTCCCCATGGGTATGGCAGGTAAAGGATCTTTATGAGCGCGTGAAAAACTGTGCCCGCGGCGCTGCCATTATGACAGACACCCAGTATCAGGCAGATCTTTCTATGGCATTCACAGAATATTTGCCGAACAATGCTCTGGCTGCGATCGCGGACGAATGCCTGAAGGAAGTCGGTGCTCCGAAATGGGACGAAGCCGATTATGCTCTGGCAAAAGAGTTTTTAAACACTTACAATGATATAACAAAACAGGCCATTAAAGAACAGATCATTGAGACCTACGGCGAGGACCGCCTGGAAGAAATTTTAGAGCGTCCGCTGGATTCTGAGGTACATCCGTTCAATCCGGATAAGATCAAACAGATCGCAGGTTCTACGGATGTCGGCGATGTTGGCTATGCGGCACCGACCCTGAACATCAATATTGCTACCGCATGCATTGGTAACGTCGGTCACTCCTGGCAGATGGTTGCCCAGTCCTGCAGCCCGATCGCCCACAAAGGCCTCCTCACTGCGGCCAAAGTCATGGCCCTCTCCTGCGTCCGCACCATGGACCGCCCGGATGTCATCGAAGCAGCGAAGAAAGAAGTAACCAAGAGAAATGGCGGAAAATACACCTGCCCGCTCCCGGACAGCGTACTGCCGCCACTTGATACTTACTAAGCTTCATAATATCTCTTTAATCTCCCTGTTGCTGTCTCTGACAGCGGCGGGGAGACTTTTTTGCCGGACGAGCCTCTGCATTTTACAATCTTAATGCAGTATAGAGTACCACTGCATCTTGAAATGCACGCGGATTATATCCACACCGCTTGTAGATCCGGTCCAGACGGTACTGGAGCGTATTCTTATGAAGATTCAACCGCTCTCCCGCCCGGATCAGGGACAGATTCTCTTCAAAATATACCGTAAGAACATGCCTGTCCTCT
>JAFUMF010000199.1 GCA_017482945.1 Lachnospiraceae bacterium | reverse complement strand
GAACTTACCGATCATGGAGTGCTCACTTGTACCGATCAGGTAGAGATCCTCACCCTCGATCTTGTACATCATAGCTTCCATCTCTGCGAAGCTCATAACGCCTGTAACAACGTCACTTCTGATCATGAACGGCGGGATGCAGTATGTGAAACCACGGTCGATCATGAAATCTCTTGCGTAAGAAATTACTGCGGAGTGAAGTCTTGCGATGTCGCCCATTAAGTAGTAGAAACCGTTACCAGCTACTTTTCTTGCTGCATCAAGGTCGATGCCGTTGAATTTTTCCATGATTTCTGTGTGGTACGGAATCTCGAACTCCGGAACTACCGGCTCGCCATATTTCTGTACTTCCACGTTCTCGGAATCGTCTTTACCGATCGGAACGCTCGGATCGATGATGTTCGGGATTGTCATCATGATCTTTTTAACTTTTGCTTCCAGCTCTTTTTCTTTCTCTTCTAACTCAGAAAGGCGAGTTGCAGCAGCTGCAACCTGTTTCTTTACTTCCTCAGCCTCTTCTTTTTTGCCCTGGCCCATCAGCATACCGATCTGCTTGGAGATCTTGTTTCTGTTGGCACGAAGATCATCTGCCTCTTTCTTTACTTTACGGCTCTCTTCGTCAAGTGCGATCACTTCGTCAACTAACGGAAGTTTGTTATCCTGGAATTTATTGCGGATGTTCTGCTTAACGATTTCCGGATTTTCTCTAACAAATCTTAAATCTAACATAGTACTTCTCCTTTTTTCTCCGATCCAAGTGGTTTGCATCGGTTCTTTTTCATACCATATGACCACAAAATCGCGGCCACACTTTAACGCTTAGCTAAAAATATACCATATTTCAGACTGAAAGAAAAGGGGAATTTCCCTATCTTTTCACAAGTTTCCCAAGAATTTCTTCAAAACAAACGCCATTGCTGTGTGGAATATCCAGCTCATCGGATTTTGTAATGCAGTCACGGACAAATTTTGCTGCCATCTCTGTGGCATCGCGGAGGCTCTTTCCATTTAAGACTGCACCGGAAAGTACGGATGCGAACACATCTCCTGTTCCCGGTCTCTGGTTTCCTGCGCTTTTTACTTTTACATAGGACGCTTCCCTGCATCCCTGCTCCAGCACCACATTAGTATAGAAGGAACCTTCTCTCACACCGGTGATGACAACAGATTTCGCTCCCATGAGCTGGAGCATCATCGCCATATTTAAGAGTTCTTTTCTTGTCCAACCGCTATCTTTATATGGTGTTCCTGTTAAGAAGCATGCTTCTGTCACATTTGGTGTCACCACATCGGCGTATCCCACCAACTGCTTCATTTCCTCACACATCTCTTCTGTATATGTGGCATACAGCCGTCCATGGTCTCCCATGACAGGGTCGATGAAAATGTGAGTGTGTTCATCCCGGAAATGCTCAACAAATTCCAGAACGATCTCAATCTGTTCGGCGGAGCCTAAAAATCCGGAAGAAATTCCGTCAAATGTTAATCCCAGTTCTTTCCACTTTCCGATGTAGTCACGCATTTTTGCGGTATAATCATCGAAGAAATACACCGGAAATTCGGTGTGGTTAGAAAGGATCGCAGTCGGCACCGGGCAGCTCTGGATTCCCATGACAGATAAAATGGGAATAGCCACTGTCAGTGAACAGCGGCCGTAACCGGAAATGTCATTGATGACTGCAATTTTCTTTTGTGTATATGTTTCCATAGCCATCCCCCTCTGCTAATCTCTGGATTCTATACAGATCAATATTCCATCCTCGAAGGACATATCTGCCTGTTCCGCTTCCACTTCATTGCTGACACAGAGGCTGGGATTTTCCAGAATGGAAATATCCTTGTTATCCAGTGGATATTTAAATCCTTTTAAGGTGATCCCTTTTACCTTTTCTGTGATTGGAAGAAACGAAACATATTTTCCGTAAATTTCCTCTTTCCGGAATCGGTGTTCTTTCTCGATTTCTGCATCCAGAACAAATATTTTATTTCTTGCATCGAAGTAATTTACGGAAAGTCCACGTTTTTTTTCATGGACCAGCAGATGGATGTTGGAGATTTCATGGTCGATGCGGCCTCCGAGGGCGCCCAGTGCGTCTACGGACGTGCATCCGGCTTTTAAAATGTCGCGAAAGGCCAGTTCTGTGTCGGTCTCATCTTTTTCCGGCTGGTGAATATCGATCTGAAATGCCGGATCATCCAGATAGTCCTGGATTTTTTCACGGCCAAAGGTATCAAAATCTCCCACCAGCAGGTCTGGATGTATCCCCAGTTCCAAACATGCGGCAAATCCCGCGTCCACTGCTACGATCAGATCATAATGTCTGTCTTTGATAAATTCTTTTGCGAACGAAAGGTCCAGAGGACCACCGGAAATCATCAGACAATGTTTCATATGCATGCGCCCCCTGGACCAGAAAAATTAATGATTCTCGTATTCCTTAAAGATTTCAAGGAATTCTCTTGTATTTGCTGCTGCGTCGTTTTTGAATACAGCGGAACCGGCAACAAATACATTGGCTCCAGCTTCGATCAGTGTGCGTACGTTAGCCGCAGAAACTCCACCATCGACCTGGATGTCAGTCTTCAGTCCCGCTTCGTCTAACATACGGCGAAGCTTTTTGATTTTTTCAACTGTATACGGAATGAATTTCTGTCCGCCAAAGCCAGGATTTACGGACATGATCAAGAACATATCCACCTGGTCTAAAATACAGGACAGTGTCTCTACCGGAGTCGCCGGATTTAAGGCAACGCCGACTTTACATCCAGCTTCTTTGATCTGGTTGATGGTACGATCTAAGTGAACACAGGCCTCCTGGTGAACACAGATCAGGTCTGCTCCTGCCTTCTTCATGTCCTGAACATAGCGGCCCGGCTCTTCAACCATCATATGAACATCAAATACTTTATCGGTACAGCCGCGAAGCTTTTCAATGACCGGCATACCAAAGGAAATGCTCGGAACGAACGCGCCATCCATTACGTCTAAATGGATGTACTCTGCGCCTGCATCTGCTACCGTTTTTACTTCCTCTCCAAGTCTGGAGAAATCTGCTGCTAAAATAGATGGTGCTAAGATATACATACTAATATCTCCTTTTATTCTTTAGTTCTTCATAAACCAGACGATAATTTTCATATCTGGAGGCTGAAATTTTTCCCTCTTTTACAGCATCCTTGACTCCGCACTCCCGCTCTCCGACGTGTACACATCCTAAGAATCTGCAGTCCGGAATAAATTCATCGAATTCCGGGAAAAAATTTTGCAGTTCTTCCGGCTTCATGTTCTCGACGAACATGGAACTGAAGCCCGGGGTGTCCATGACGAAGGTATCTGCTTCCACGAAGAAAAGCTCGGAATGTCTTGTGGTGTGCTTGCCTCGTTTAATTTTTTCACTGATCGTTCCGGTCTCCATGGCGGCCTCCGGCTGGATCTCGTTGGTGATGGAGGATTTTCCAACACCGGACGGGCCTGCAAAAGCGGTCGTCTTTCCTCGTAAAAGATCGCGGATTTCTTCTATTCCCTCTCCGCTCTTTGCGTTGGTGAGATGGACCTCATATCCCGCAGATTCGTAGATGGAGATCAGCTTCTTCGCTTCTTCTTCCGTCGCCAGATCCTTCTTATTAAAGCAGATCACCACCGGAATGTCCTGAGCTTCCATGGTGATCAGGAAACGATCCAGCAAATTCAGATTCGGCTCCGGGTCAGTGACAGCAAAAACGATCATTGCCTGATCGATGTTCGCCACTGCCGGGCGGATCAGCTCATTGTCACGTTTCAGGATGTCCACGATATTTCCGGTCTGTTCCTGCTCATCCAGAATATCAAACTCCACGTTATCGCCGACCAGCGGCTTTATTTTCTTATTTCGGAATATGCCTTTGGCTTTGCACTCATATACATTGGAAACTCCGTCATGTACATAGTAAAATCCGGCAATTCCCTTAATTATCTTTCCAGTCATCAAACTCCCCGTCAGAAGGTCTCGGCCCGATTTTTACCGGACCGAAACCAGTCTGCACTTTCATTGTTTAAATTATCCTTCAACTTCGAATTTTACAAAGTTTACGTTATAGGTGGTCAGGACCACGTTGTTTGTCAGGTCCACGATCTCAACCTCGCCGGTCAGAACACCGTCCGCACCGCGGATTCTTGAGAATCTGATGTCAAGAGTCGTGTCGGTCGTGTAGGCCTTCGGCTCTGTGAGTTTTGTATAAACAACTTCACCATTTACCGTCTGTTTCAGACGGATCATGATCTGAATTTCTGCGGAAACCGCACCCGGGCCATAAGAAACCTGAAGCGGATAGCTCGCCTCTAACGATGCCAAAAACTGTGTTTCCGGCGTTTTCGGTCCAAGGCTCACAACGAAATCGACGATGGTGCCGACCTCGGCCTGCTCGCCCGGCATGATGACCTGGCTGATGACGCATCCGGCCGGAATCGTATCATGGTTTTCGTTTGTAATCTCACCGGCTACAAGTCCAACGGATGTGAGAAGCTCTGCCGCCCATTCAGCGGTCTGACCTTCCAGCTTCGGAACCGGCACCAGCTCTACTGCCGGGCCCTTACTGATGTAAAGGGTCACAGTTTCACCGAGAGCTGCTCCATCGACCGGCTCAAATCTCATGATCGTACCTGCCGGGATTTCTTCATGGTTCTCTTCCACAACAGTTGCCTTTAAGCCTTTGCCTTCGATAAGACGTACCGCCGTATCCAGAGTCATTTCTGTCAGTCCAAGTGTCGCAAGCTCGACCTTATCAGAGCCGTTGCTGACTGTGACAATGACCTTTGAATACCTCGGGATCACGGAATCCGGTTCATCTTCCTGAGAAATGATCACGCCTTTTGCAACTTCATCGGAATTTTCTAAGATCACTTTCATAGAAAGATCCAAAGCTTCTAACTTCTTTTCTGCTTCTTCCTGGGTATCGCCCAAAAGATTCGGCATTAATACTTCTTTCTGACTGATGGACTCCGTTGCCTCTGTCGTTCCTGATAAAATGGAACTCGGATCTTCTAAAAATCCGCCGAGTTTTGAAATTACGATCACAACGATGGCTACTACAGCGATCGCTGCGACCACACCAAATGCTGTTATCATTTTTTCGAGTCCGGTCGCTTTCTCTGCCTCCGGTTCATCGTATTCATCATCTTCGATGATTCTGGCACGTTTTTCCGCTGCCTGACGTTTTTCCTTCAGGTCTTTTCCGGATCTCGCCTCAGTCTTTTTCTCCTGGGCTGCTCTTCCTGCGATCAGGTCCAGTTCTTTCTTTCCAAGAACCACCGTATCGCTGGAATGATCTTCCGCTGTTGCTGCTGCGCCGATCATGGCATCATCCGGATTTAACAGTGCGCGGCGTAAATCACTGATCACATCGCCGATGGATGCGTAGCGGTTTTCCGGCTTCTTTTCTGTACATTTCAAAATGATCTGCTCAAAGCCCGGTGTGATTTCCGGGTTCAGCATGCTCGGAAGAACGATCGGATCTTCCAGATGCGCAAGAGCAACGGTTACTGTGTTGTCACCCTCGAACGGAACACGTCCTGTCGCCATCTCGAACATGGTGATACCGAGGGAATAAATGTCAGTTCTCGCATCGCTGTAGCCGCCTCTCGCCTGCTCCGGAGAAATGTAGTGGACAGATCCCACAACCGTGGAGTTCACGGTCTGAGAGGATACGGCTCTTGCGATACCGAAATCTGCAACTTTTACTTTTCCATCTTTGGAGATCAGCATGTTCTGCGGCTTGATATCCCGGTGGATGATGTGCTGCTCGTGAGCAGCTTCGATTCCCTGGGCAACCTGGATGGCAATGCCGATGGAGTCTTTTACGACAAGATGGCCTTTTTTCGCACTGTAGCTCTTTAAGGTGATTCCTTCCACCAGCTCCATCACGATACAGTGAATATCATCCTCGTCCACAACGTCGTAGATATTTACGATGTTCGGATGGGAAAGACCGGCTGCGGCCTGGGCTTCCATCTTAAATTTGCTTACAAATCCTGCGTCGGATGTGTATTCTGCCTTTAAGACTTTGATCGCTACCAGTCTGTTTAATTTATGGCACTTGGCCTTATATACGTCTGACATAACGCCGTAACCGATCCGTTCTAAAATCTCATAGCGGTCCTGCAGCATTGTTCCAATACTTAACATCATACTCTCACCTCACTTATCTGAGGTTCTACCAAGATGACAGAGATGTTATCTTTTCCTCCGTTTTCGTTGGCCTTTGCGATCAGACTCTCGGTCTTTTCTTCCAGTGTGTCTGTTGTTTTTAAGATTTTGCTGATCCCGTCGTCCCCAACCATGTTGGTCAGTCCGTCGGAGCACATCAATACACAGTCACACTCCTGGAGCGGAACCTCGAAAAAGTCCACCTCCACGTATGGGATAATTCCCACCGCGCGTGTAATGATATTTTTCTGGCTTTTGTAGGATTCGCTTCCGCGCTCCATTTTGCCGAGAGAAACCATTTCTTCTACTAAAGAGTGGTCTCTTGTGATCTGCTCCAAATTATCTCTCAGCAGGTATAAACGGCTGTCGCCTACGTTTGCCACATACATGGTATCATTCTCAACTACAGCCAGTACCAGCGTCGTTCCCATTCCCTCAAAATCAGGATTTCTCAGGGATTCGTCATAAAGACGGCTGTTCACTTCTTCGATGGCTTTTCTGAGGAACATAACGGTATCCATGTGATGGAACTCGCCTGCCATGCTTACGATCTGCTCCACAACAAAACGGGATGCGTAGTCGCCGGCTTTATGACCGCCCATTCCATCTGCCACAATGAAAAGGTTCGGGAGCATGCCAACCGGTTCTGAGGATGCGAAAATTGAATCCTGGTTCATTTTTCTGACCCGTCCTGTGTCTGTACGTGCATAGGAAATCATGACTCACCCTCTCCTTCCTTTTTTAAGTAGCTCTTTCTGAGCTGTCCGCAGGCACCGCTGATGTCACGGCCCATCTCTCTGCGGATGGTCACGTTGATGCCCTTTTTCTCTAAATATCCTTTAAACTGCTCAATTGCCTCACGGCCGGACTGTTTGTAATCTCTCTCCTTAATCGGGTTGACCGGGATCAGATTTACATGGCCGTGCATGTCTTTGATCAATTCTGCCAGTTTCTTTGCTTCGTCCAGGTTATCGTTGACGCCCTGAACCAGACTGTACTCAAAGGTCAGTCTTCGGCCGGTCTTTTCGAAGTATTCTTTGCATGCCGGGAGAATCTCCGACAGGGAATACTTGTATGCGATCGGCATCAATGTCTTTCTCACTTCATCATTGGGTGCGTGGAGAGAAAGAGCCAGTGTGATGGAAAGTCCCTCATCGGCAAGTTTTTTGATTCCCGGTACCAGACCGCAGGTAGAAACTGTAATGTTTCTCTGGCTGATATTCAGACCATTTTCATCGCTCAGTAAACGGACAAAACGAACCACATTGTCGTAGTTATCCATCGGCTCACCGCTTCCCATGACTACCACGTTGGAAACGCGCTCGCCTGTGGAAAGCTGGATTCTATAGATCTGGTCCAGCATCTCTCCTGCTGTCAGGTTCCTTGTGAGACCGTCCAGTGTAGATGCACAGAATCGGCAGCCCATGCGGCAACCGACCTGTGAGGAGATGCACACAGAGTTTCCATGTTTGTAACGCATGAGAACACTCTCGATAATGTTGCCATCACCGAGCCCGAACAGGTACTTTCTCGTACCGTCAATGTCAGATTCATACATCTGCACTGTTTCCAGTGAGGTGTAGGAAGCATTCTCTTTTAACTTTTCCCGGAATGTCTTCGGGAGATTTGTCATGTCGTCCAGGGACGGAGATAATTTCTCATGCATCCACTGATAGAGCTGCTTTGCACGGAACGGCTTTTCGCCAAGCTCTTTGACAAACTCCGTAAGTTCCGGAAGATTCATCGATTTGATATCTCTTTTTTCCATAATATTCATTCCCATTTTTATGACTATGTACGCCTGCGGCGCGGTCACTCATATGACACAGATCATTCTCTGCGACCATGCGCCCGTCTCTTTTTACTGTTCACGCTCGAACGCTGCAATAAAGAAACCGTCACAGGGGTGGATGCCCGGAAGCAATTGGATCCGGTTCTCCACACAGTCTTTTTTTAACGCCTCTGGCAGAACAGAAGCGATTTCTTTCTTTTTAAACGGAAGATTGGCTGCGATCCACTCGGCATTCTCATCATTTTCCTTTCGGTTGATGGTGCATGTGCTGTAGATCAGTTTTCCGCCCGGCTTCACATATCTGGATACCACAGAAAGAATTTCTCTCTGGAGTGATGCGAGGCTGTCAATTTCTTCCTCTTTGAGACGCATTTTGATGTCCGGCTTCTTTCCGATGATTCCAAGGCCGGAGCATGGAAGGTCCGCAATGACGATATCAGCTTTTTCTTCCATGGACGGATCAAACTCAGTCGCGTCCCAAACCAGTGTCTGCATGTTGGTGAAGCCACATCTTGCGATGTTCTCTTCCACCAGAGCAACCTTATATTCGGTGAGATCTCTGGATTCCACAAGGCCGGATCCTTCCATCAGGTCAGCCACATGAAGAGATTTTCCGCCTGGTGCACTGCACACATCCAGCACAAAATCTCCCTTTTTCGGCGATGCCACGATGCCGACCAGGGAGGAACTGGTATCCTGAACTGTAATTTTTCCTTCTGCAAATGCCTGTACTGTATCCAGGTAGTCATAACCTGCGATAGAAAGCATTGTTGGGGAAAGTTCGGATGGTACGGAACTGATCCCCTGGGCCTTCAGGCTCCCGCGGATCTCTTCCATCGATGCCAGGCTGGTATTGCAGCGGACAGTCAGTGGTCGTTCTTCTAAGAATGCTGCCGAAATCGTCTCTGCAGTCTCGGTTCCGTAATCCTTTTTCCACATGTCAAACATCCACTGCGGAATGGAGAACCGCTCCGCAGCAGATGCAAATTCCAGTTTGTCTTTTTCTCTGGAAATGTTCCTGAGAACGCCGTTTACAAATCCGGTCAGTCCCTGGAACTTTCTTTTTTTCGCCAGCTTTACTGCCTCATTGCAGACAGCAGAATCCGGCACACGCTCCATATAAAGGATCTGGTACACCGACATCCGAAGGAGCGTGCGGATCACCGGCTTCATTTTATTTACTTTTACTTTGGAATAGCGGTTGATGACCGCATCGATCTGGATCAGATACTCCAAAGTACCTTCCGTGATTCTCGTAATAAACGCCCG
>JAFUMF010000198.1 GCA_017482945.1 Lachnospiraceae bacterium | reverse complement strand
TGACGTTGAGGCATGGTCCCCGAGACAGAAGAAGTACTTCGAGGTAGGAAGTTGCTCCAACTTAGGTGATGCTCAGGCAAGACGTCTGAAAATCCGTGTAAACGGCGAAGATGGCAAGAAGTACTTTGCTCACACATTAAACAACACAGTAGTTGCTCCGCCGAGAATGCTCATCGCGTTCTTAGAGAACAACTTACAGGCAGACGGAACAATCAGAATTCCGGAAGCTTTACAGCCGTATATGGGTGGAAAGACTGTAATCAAATAATCAGGATTTCCGAAACGTACAAAAGTAATGGGCTGTGGCAGTTTTCTGCCACGGCCTTTTTTCAAATTTAGCGCTTTTTCGCAGGGGTAAGGAGGATAACTATGCCGGCAATTTTTGCACATGATTTATATGGAAGAAACGTGTTCATGGATTCGAGTAAGGAAATAAGAGATGTGATCCGGAAAGAAAAGGATTGCTTTTACTTAGGTGTGCAGGGGCCGGACGTATTATTTTTCTACCGCCCGTGGGGAAAAAATCCCATCAACCAGAAAGGTTACCGGTATCATGAACGTCCTGCGGCAGAGATATTTGCCCATGGTCTGGAAGTGATGAGAAATACCAAAGACCAGGACGAAAAAGCTGCTATTCAGGCATATCTTCTTGGTTTTGCCTGCCATTATGCACTGGACCATAGTCTCCACGGTGATATCAATCAGCTTGAAGAGCAGACCGGTTTCACGCATGCGGAAATCGAGACGGAGTTAGACCGTAGACTTTTGACGGAGGCATCCATGGACCCGGTACGTGCTTATACTGCCTGCCACCTGAAAAATACCAAATGGACCCGGTTTGTGGTCATGAAGGTATTAAAGGAAGGCGAGGCACAGGCAAAAGAAGCGATCATAAGTTTTAAACTGATCACCAGACTTTTTATTAATACCGGTGAGAGATTCAAGCGTTTTCTGGGAGTCGTGATGAAGGCCATTGGCTGCCATGATAAATATTATGGCATGGTGATGAAACAGGAGCCACTGGAAGGATTAGAAGAAACAACAGATCATTTAGAAGAAATGTTTGTTTCCGCGGTTCCATTTGGGGTGAAGCTAGTTGAGGGCCTTTATGGTAGCATGAAGAAGAGAGATGCGATCCCGGATGCATTTTGGGGCAATTTTGAAGGGAAAATGGTCCGATAAGATCTGAGTAAGGAGATTGTTGATAGAATGACTGAAATGAATGGAGCACGGACAATTCGTCTGGGCACAAGGAAAAGTAAGCTTGCCATGGCTCAGACCATGATGGTCGCCGAAGCCATGAAACAGGCGGAGCCGGGACTGAACGTGGAAATCGTGCAGGTCGTGACAACAGGAGATAAAATATTAGACCGATCCCTGACAGAATTCGGAGGAAAAGGCGTGTTCATTTCTGAATTCGAAGAGGGAATCGCAGAAGGCCGATTTGATGCAGCGGTCCACAGTGCAAAAGACATGCCGATGGAACTGATGGATGGACTGGAAGTGGCTGCTGTCTTACCGAGAGAATCCGCCGAAGATGTGTTCGTCACCGTTAGAGGACGCGAGATCACCAATCATCCGATGGTAGTCGGAACAGGAAGCTTAAGACGCCAGCTTCAGATCATGGAGCGAAAGTCAGCCGTCTGTAAATTGATCCGCGGAAACATTGATACGCGCCTGCAAAAACTCTATGATGGCCAGTATGATGCAATTATTCTTGCTGCAGCCGGCCTGAAACGACTCGGCCTGACTAAAGACGAACGTTTTGACTTTGAAATACTTCCGGCGGAGGAGTTTACACCGGCGGGTGGCCAGGCGATCATCGCCATCGAGGCAAAAAAGGATTCTGAATTTGCAGATTTATTTGCTGTGATCAGCCATGGGCCGTCAGCGCTCTCATTGAAAGCAGAGCGGTATGTACTGGAACTGCTCGGAGCCGGATGCAACGAGGCAATCGGTGTATATAGTTATACGAAAGAAGATAAGTTCGTAATGAAGCTTTTCAAACAGACCAGAGATGAAATGATCCGTCGTGAGGTCATTGGTGCCGAACATGACTATAAGGATCTGGCAAAAGCACTTGTTCAGGGGCTGGTATAGACTGGAACGCTTAGGTTCGTTGCGGACAAAACATAAATCGATAGAAAGAACCATGATGGAGGAGTCATGAACGAAAAGAAAGGTATGGTCTTTCTTGTCGGAGCAGGACCGGGAGATCCGGAATTGCTGACATTAAAGGGAAAACGTTTATTATCGCAGGCGGAAGTTCTGGTCTACGACCGGCTTGCATCACCGGAATTTTTAAAGATGGTTCCGGATACCTGCGAAAAAGTATATGTTGGAAAAGCACCCGGCCATCACAGTATGGTGCAGGAGGAAATCAATCAGATTCTGGTGAAATTTGGACTGGAAGGTAAGAATGTTGTGCGCTTAAAAGGCGGCGATCCATTCGTGTTCGGACGTGGCGGTGAGGAAATTCTGGAGCTGGAAAAACATGGTATCCCCTATGAGGTGGTTTCTGGTGTCACATCCCCGGTAGCAGCACTGGCGCACGCCGGAATCCCGATCACTCATCGCGGAATCGGCCAGAGTTTCCATGTGATCACCGGACATACGGCAATCAAATCCAAGGGCGTTGGAACGGTAGATCTGGATGACGATACACTAACCGGTGGATTTGCAGATTATGCGAAACTTCCGGGTACTCTGGTGTTCCTGATGGGGCTTAAGAATCTGGATCTGATCGTGGAGAGACTGATAAAAAACGGCAAAGCACCGGATACCCCGGCTGCTATCATCACAGACGGAACTTTAAAAACCATGCGCTGTGTGCGCAGTACATTGTCTGAGTTACCGACAGTGGCACGTGAAAACGGATTAAAATCCCCGGGAATTATCGTTGTCGGTCAGGTGGCAGAATTCCAGATGACGGCGAAAAAAGACAGTCCGCTCTCTGGCAAAACCATCGGAATCACAGGCACAGATGCGATTTATGAAAAACTGGCCTCCAAATTATATGCACAGGGTGCCTCTGTCACACGCGTTGGGAAATCAACAATCGTTCCGTTAAATCAGGACGAATTAAAACAGACCTTGAACCGGTTACAGGGATATCACTGGATTGTATTTACAAGCCGAAACGCCATTGACCTGTTCTTTGGTGCAGTAAAAACAGAACGAGTAGACTTTCGTTCATTCAGCAATATAAAATTTGCTGTTGTCGGCAGTGGAACCGGCGGATATCTGGAAACATTCGGTTTCCATGCTGATTATATGCCTGAGGAATATACGACAGAAGCCTTGGCAAAAGGTCTTTGCAATGTTGTGAGAGCAGGAGAGAAGGTGCTGATCCCGCGTGCAAAACAGGGATCCAGGATCCTTACAGACATGCTCCAGAGCGCAGCCATCGAATATCGAGACCTGGCAATTTACGATATCCATGCAGAATGTGCAGCATCGTCTTCACTAAAAGGTCTTGATTACATTACCTTTGAAAGTGGATCCGGTGTCCGTGGATTTTTCGGAAGCATTGATGACTCCGGCGATAAAGCAAAAATCCTGAATGAGACCGTCTGTCCGGTCTGTATTGGTCGTGTGACTGCCACAGTTTTGAAGGAGTATGGAGTAAATCGTGCCCTGGTGGCAAACGATTACACCGCGGACGGAATCTGTGAAGTCCTGATAAACAATCAGCGACCGACAGGACAATGAATCCGATAAATTCAGAGGAGTCATTTATATGCAGCCTGATCTGCATGCAGACATAAACAATGATAAAAGGATGAATGTAATGAGAAACTATTTTAAAGAAACAGATCGTATATCATTTTCTGTTTGGACTTTGGAAGATTTGGAACTGGCAAAATCTCTCTGGGGTGACCCGGATGTGGCGCGATACATCTGCGCTGCAGGAGTTTTTACGGACGAAGAAATCGAAAATCGATTGCATCTGGAAATCAGCAACTACGAAAACTACAGAATCCAGTATTTTCCGATGTTCGAAAAGGAGACCAATGAGTTCATTGGATGCTGTGGACTTCGTCCATTCGAAGGCCAGACGGACATTCTGGAGATCGGATTCCATCTAAAAAAGAAATTTTGGGGTACAGGCATGGCGAAAGAAGCCGCAAGTGCCATGATTGGCTACGGATTCCATGACCTTCATGTAAAAGAGCTCCGTGCCGGTCATAATCCAAACAATGTTGCTTCAAGAAAACTTTTAGCAAAACTTGGATTCCAATATACAGGAGATTTATATTACCCGCCGACCGGTCTCAATCATCCTTCCTACACCATGAAACAGCCGTCAAAGGCAAAAGACTCTGACGCATAAGTCCTTGTAACCATTGTAAAATTCGAAAAAGAGCGATACAATTAAAGATAGTTCAACCTTACTAATACGGAGGATAAATAGAAGTTATGAAGAAAGAAAAATCCGGTCTGCTATTTGTACTGGCCTGTTATATTATGTGGGGCATGCTCTCCATTTTCTGGAGTCTGCTTTCTGAAGTCAACTCCCTCTACATACTGGCCCAGCGAATTGTCTGGTCCATGATCTTCATGGGTGGCTTTCTGGTAATCACAGGCAAGTGGAATGAAGTCAAAGAAGTGCTTCGGGATAAAGAACGGTTTAAGCTCTGCTTTATCAGCGGTGTGCTCGTGACCATCAACTGGGGCGTTTACATCGTAGCAGTAAGCAACGGACATGTTCTCGATGCCAGCATGGGCTATTTCATCGAGCCGATCGTTGTGGCACTGATCGGAGTCCTTATTTTCAAAGAACGCCTGAGTAAATTTGAAATCATGACCTTTATTCTGGCAGCGGTGGGCGTTATTTACTTAGTCGTGTCATCTGGAACAGTCCCGGTCATGGCTCTGTTGATCGCCATATCCTTTGCAGCATACGGTGCAGTAAAAAAGAACCTGACGATCACCGCACATACATCCCTGTTCATGGAGACCCTCTGCATGTCCCCGATCGCGCTGATCTTCATTGTATACAGTGAACTGAACGGAACAGGATGCCTTGGAATTTTACAGGGAACTGAGTTTCTGCTTCTCCCGATCTGCGGTATTGTAACATCCGTGCCGCTGTTGCTGTTTAATATCGGCGTAAAGGAGATTCCGTATTACTTATCCGGAATTCTCATGTACATCAACCCGACGATCCAGTTCCTTGTTGGTCTTCTGTATTTCCATGAGAACCTTGATACGAATCGTCTGTTTGCCTTCTTATTCATCTGGGCAGGTGTGATGTTCACCGTTTATGAGAAAGTCCAGATCATGAAAAAAGAAAAATAATCGGAGGCTTGCCATGTTAGCGAAAGTTTTAGTAGATAATAATACAAGAAACGAGTGGAAAGCTGAGTGGGGCCTTGCGATCCACATCGATTACAACGGTCATAAGATCCTTCTCGACGCAGGAACCACCCACATCTTTGCTGAAAATGCAGACATGATGGGAATTGACCTTGGTGCTGTGGAATTTGGCGTCCTGTCCCACGCACATTATGACCATTCCGATGGTCTCGATATGTTCTTCGAACGAAATAAAAATGCAAAATTCTATCTCAGAAAGTCCAGCGAAGAGAACTGCTACAGTAAAAAAGGCGGAGAAGAGCTTGCCTATATCGGAATCAAAGAGGGATACCTTGAAACGTTTGCCGATCGCTTTGAATATGTGGATGGTGATTATGAGGTGGTTTCCGGTGTGACACTGCTTCCTCATAAGACCGAGGGCCTGGAAAAGATAGGCGAACATGCCGGCATGTACGTGAAAATCCGCGGAAAGTACCAACCGGATTCATTCGAGCATGAGCAGAGCCTTGTTTTTGATACAGAAAGTGGTCTGGTAATCTTCAACAGCTGTTCCCACGGCGGTGCAGACAACATTATCCGTGAAGTCCAGAAAACATGGCCGGACAAACACATCCATGCCTATATCGGCGGCCTCCATCTGTTCCGCTCCAGCGATGAAGAAGTCTATGCCTTCGCCCGCAGAGTCCGTGAGACCGGGATCAAAAACATTTATACCGGTCACTGCACCGGTGAGAGAGCGATGGAAATCTTAAAAGAAGAGCTTGGAGATGCCGTTCAGGAGCTCTATACCGGACTTGAGATTGAGTTTTAAATCGCTGTTTACAATCCATGTTCTTACATAGAAAGACGAATCTAAAGGAGATCAGACATATGAAAACAAGAGTAGAAGAGACCATCAAAAAGCATGATATCGGCTACAACTGTGCACAGGCAGTTGCATGCACATATTGTGATCTTGTTGGTGTAGACGAAGCACTGATGTTCCGCCTGACAGAAGCACTCGGTGCCGGCATGGGCGGCATGGAAGGAACATGTGGCGCAGTATCCGGCGCGTGTGTACTTGCAGGTATGAAAGAGAGCACCGGAAATCTGGAAAAGCCGAACAGCAAAGCGGCTTCCTATAAGCTTTCCAAGGAAATCTTAAAACAGTTCAAAGACCAGAATGG
The DNA here is from genome assembly GCA_017482945.1 of Lachnospiraceae bacterium. GTDB lineage: Bacteria > Bacillota > Clostridia > Lachnospirales > Lachnospiraceae > Pilosibacter. Next base: position 2,378 of record JAFUMF010000198.1, on the reverse strand, counting down.
TTCCGTCATCTGCAAAGAGTTAAAAGGCGTAGGAACCGGCAATGTTCTCCGCTCCTGCGAGGATTGCATCAAAGACGCAGCTTTACTTGCTGAATCCATTCTGTTTTCCGAGGAAGCATGATCCTGCGATGCATGCTTAGACAACTCATTGCGAAAGCAGCCAGGATATCGTATACTTTTAAGAGAAGGATAGTTTTATAGAAAGAAGGAAAAATTAATGGCATTTTATATTTTAATGGTGATCAGCATTGGTATGGTAATTTACGGTGCAGCGATCTTTAAGCAGATCCATGTGCCGTTCAGTGCAAAACAGACCGTAGAACCAGAATTTCTCACCCCATGGTGCAAGACAGAGGGCGTATCCAGAATGCTCCTTGGCATTGATATCTCCCTCCTTGCAATGTACATGGTGGAATCTCCGCTCAAATATCCGGCACTGGTCGCAGCAATCGTACTGGCAGTGTATATCACAAAGATCCGCTACAACAACAATGCGAAATATCTGAAATAATCTGAATATCCGGATGAACAGAAAAGAAAGGAGTCGGTACCATGAAACTGAAAAACATGCTGCTCGTTGTCAAAGACATCGAACGTTCCAAAAAGTTTTACAAAGGCCTCTTTGGCCTGGAGGTGATTGCCGACTTCGACGGTAACGTGGTTCTGACCGAAGGCCTCGTCCTCCAGGACGAAGCAATCTGGAAGTCCTTCATCGAGAGAGAAATCTCTCACAGAGGCCACAATGCAGAGCTCTATTTCGAAGAAAGCGAGATGGACGAGCTTCTCAAGAAGCTTGAAAACTGGCCGGAGCCAATCGAATATGTGAACCCAATCATGGAACACTCCTGGGGCCAGCGAGTCGTAAGAATCTACGATCCGGACGGGCATATGATTGAAATTGGCGAACCGATGGAGGCGGTAAAGAGAAGATTGGAGAAATAGCGAAAAGATTATTAAAAAGACTTTGAAAGTGATATTACTTTTAAAGTCTTTTTTGTTGACTTTATACAGGGGGGGGGGTATAATTATGAAAAGTTATGATTTATAGGAGGTAAAATCGTGAGAAAAATCAAACGCTTTTTAGCATCTTTATTGGTTGGTACGATGTTGGCTGGAACGATGTCTGTAGCGGCTTATGCAGCTACAGAAACAACGAAACAGGGATGGAAACTGGAAGATGGTTATTGGTATTTATATAGAAATGGAGAAGCCAGAGTAAATCATTTCCAGACAGATAATGGGGCGAGCGGAGGTGGACGTACCTATTTTCTTGGCGATGATGGAAAAATGGTGACAGATGAGATCATCCATATTCGTTATAATGACGAAGGTAAGATGAGACCAGATTATCCAGATGTGAATGGACAGTATGAAAATCAGCTTAAACAATTTACATATGCATATCCGGATGGACACCTGATGCAAAACGGTTGGACTATGCTAGATGATGAAGGACATAGAGCTTATAATGAAGATTCTGCGAACTGGTATTATTTCAAAGATATGGTTGCATTGAAAGATCTCGATACTGAAGACGATACAAATGATGGTATTTATGAGATCGATAACGCGACATGGGCTTTTGACTCGGATGGTATCATGAAGAGAGCAGAATGGGTATATGATAAGTATTTTACTTATATGGGCAAAAGAGCAGAGAGCGATACCGGCATTAGGGCACTCTATATACCGGATCCAAGTGGAAATGATTACGCTTGGTACAAATTCGACGCAGAAGGTAATGCCAAAATATGGGATGTTGCAAGTAAATCAGATGCAAGACGTATGGCTCCGGTAACAGAAGTAACCTTCCTCTCAGAGGATCAAGAAGAATTAGGAGATAGTATTACTGTTGAAGTTGGAGAAGAGGTCACACTTTTTGTAGATGTGGAGATGGCAAGCCCAAGCAATGCAGAATACCAGGATGCTGTACCAAAGTTCGATACAAGGTATCATGATATTTATTTGCAGAGAGACATTGATTCAGAAAATGACAATAGGGGTATGTTGACAAAGAGTGTTTCTGCAAAAATCAATTACGAAAAAGAAGAGAAAACAATCAAGAATATAAAATACAAAGCAGATGCACCAGGTGTTGTAAATTTAGTTTTGAAAATTGATAATATAGAGGCAGTTATACAAATTAGTAGTGTTATGCCAGAGGAAGATACCGTGGTAGCGGATGCTACCGTGACGATGTTGGATAACATGCTTTCCAGCGTGGGAGGCGGTCTTGATAATGATGCATTAGGTGCAGTGGTTGTGGTAGCTGCAAATAGTGGAGCTGCTAAAGAGGCAATTGCTAATGTTGTTGTTGACAAGAAAGACAAAATTGCTGCATTTGAGTCCACTTATGGAATGATAAATGGTGTTGAATT
>JAFUMF010000197.1 GCA_017482945.1 Lachnospiraceae bacterium | reverse complement strand
CAACCGGGTTAAAGATGGTCAAATCAAGCGAGGCGGAAAGGAAAGAACGCATGGACAAAAGTAGTCTAATGGAGCAGATTTTGTCAAAAGATAATCTGAATCAGGCATATCTGCAAGTCGTACGAAACAAGGGTGCAGAGGGCGTGGACGGAATGAAGTACACAGAACTTAAGGAACATCTTGAAAAGAACGGCGAAATCATCAAGGAACAGTTGAGGACAAGAAAATATAAACCTCAACCAGTGCGGAGAGTGGAGATACCCAAGCCTGAAGGTGGAGTAAGAAACCTAGGGGTACCAACAGTAACAGACAGATTCGTACAACAAGCCATAGCACAGGTGTTAACACCGATCTACGAGGAACAGTTCCATAACCATAGTTATGGATTTAGACCTAATAGATGCGCACAGCAAGCAATCCTAACAGCGCTTGATATGATGAATGACGGTGATGATTGGATTGTAGACATTGACTTGGAAAAGTTCTTTGACACAGTAAACCATGATAAGCTGATGACTATTATAGGTAGGACAATAAAAGATGGGGACGTTATCTCTATCATTAGAAAATACCTTGTCAGCGGAATCATGATTGACGATGAGTATGAGGATTCTATTGTGGGAACACCGCAAGGTGGAAATCTCTCGCCATTACTGGCAAACATCATGCTGAACGAACTGGATAAGGAAATGGAAAAGAGAGGACTTAACTTTGTACGATACGCGGATGACTGTATCATTATGGTAGGAAGCGAAATGTCTGCTAACAGAGTAATGAGAAATATTTCGCGATTCATTGAAGAGAAACTAGGACTTAAGGTAAATATGACCAAGAGCAAGGTAGACAAACCGCAAGGGCTTAAATATCTTGGATTTGGGTTTTATTTTGATGCAAGAGCGCATCAATTTAAGGCAAAACCACATGTGAAATCGGTAGCGAAGTTTAAGAAGAGGATGAAAGAACTCACTAGCCGTAGTTGGGGCGTTAGCAACAGCTATAAAGTAGAAAAACTTAATCAGCTCATTAGAGGATGGATAAACTACTTCAAAATAGGAAGCATGAAAACACTCTGCAGAGAATTGGATGCAAGAATTCGATATAGACTTCGAATGTGCATTTGGAAACAGTGGAAAACACCACAAAACAGAGCAAAGAACTTGATAAAACTCGGCGTTAACAGAGGGTTGGCATGGTCAATGGCTTACTATGGGGCTCATATAGCCCGAGTATGTCATGGTGGGGCTATGCATAACGCCATAACTAAAGAGAGACTAACCCGATTTGGACTAGTCTCAATGTTAGATTACTACACCGAAAGGTGTGTTACTTGTTAAATTGATTGAACCGCCGTATACGGAACCGTACGTACGGTGGTGTGAGAGGTCGGGGATTTATCAAAATCCCCTCCTCCTCGATTAAAACGAACACCCCGGGGCCAATTGACTCCGGGGTGTTTGAATGTTGGTTAGGACTTAAGTACTCGTTAAGGTTATAAAGATCAATTCAGGCTTGTTGCAGATCCGGAATAAAAAATTATTGCCTAAACCGCGGCTGACGATCAGATGTCGTCCGTTTCGTTTGAAATGTCCGGCATCGTATTTGGGGAAGAAGGTCATGTCCGGGGAGAGGAGGCCGCCGAGGCCGGGGATGCGGATAATGCCGCCGTGGACATGGCCGGATAAGGTCAGGTCGGCGCCCCAGTTGTAATAGGCCGGAAAGTACAGTGGGTTGTGGGCGAGGAGGAGCTTGAAGCGGGCTTTGTCCGAAACACCCAGAAGATCCGTCACATGGCCTTTGGTTAGCTCCACGCCTCGTTCGTATTCCCCCAGCGGGTCTTTATAGTAGACCATAGGCGTAGTGAGTCCGTAGACATCGATGCTCCAGCCGTCAACGGTAAGCTCCAGTTTCTGGTTATCCAGGATCCGGACATCCATATCGCAAAGCTCATGGACAGCATCCTGCCAAACAGGTTTCGCCAAGGTTTGCTCATGGTTTCCGATGGCATAGTAGACTGGGTATCGCTTCGCCAATTTGCGGCACAGATCCAGCGCGGTTTTTACCGCCCCGCCGCGATGGTCCATCATGTCGCCGGTCATGACGATCAGATCCGGCGGAGTCTGATCGATCGCCCGGATCAATTCCTCATTTCCGGCTCCATGCAGAGCGCCATGTAAATCGGAAAGATGGGCAATCTTATAACCATGAAACGATTTCGGGATTTTCTTTGATGTAATGTCGTAGGATGTGATCTCAAACATTTGCTTCCTCTTTGCTAGCTTTAAGTCAAAACACCCGCAGAACGTGAAAACAGAACTGCGGGTGTTTTGTACGTATGTTAAACTATATTTCTAAAACTGCGGTTTATTTCTCAAATACAACTTTGCCGCCAAGAACTGTCATTGCACAGTCTAACAATACATGGATATCATCCAGCGGGTTCTTCTCGAAGATCGCGAAGTTGGCTTTCTTACCAGCTGTAATGGAACCATGAGTCTCCTTTACGGACATCAGTTCAGCCGCATGGATAGTACCGCACTGGATTGCTTCCATCGGAGTCATGCCGTTTTCAACCATGAGAACTGCCTCGAATGCAGTCTTATCGAATTTGTTAAACGGTGTGCCGGCGTCTGTACCGAGGGCGATCTTCACGCCTGCTTTGTGAGCGCGGCGGAATGTATCCATGTGAGCTTCAATGGTATTTTCTACTTTTCTTACCATGTAATCCGGGATACCAGCGCTTGTTCCGTAATATTTGATCCAGTACGGAGCTGCCAGAGTCGGAACGAAGAATACGTTATGCTCCTTCATCCAGTCGAAGCACCAATCGTCCATGAAGAAACCGTGCTCGATGGAGTCGATACCTGCGCGGAGTGCGTTCTTGATACCGGTCATGCCCTGTGCATGAGTGAATGTCTTCGCACCAACCTTGTGAGCTTCTTCGATTGCAGCGCGGAGCTCTTCTTCTGTGAGCTGCGGGGAACCCGGCTCAACGCCCTTTGTCATAACGCCGCCTGTTGCCATCAGCTTGATCCAGTTTGCACCGGCTTTTAACTGCTCTCTTGCAGCTTTGCGGCAATCATCTGCGCCATCTGCCTCACGGCCGTCTGCATGGCCATGGCCGCCTGTCATACAGATGCATCTGCCGGATGTCTGCATTTCCGGAGCAACGATGTCGCCTTTTAACTGAGCTTCGTGGAGATCCACATCGATAAAGTTCGGAGCACCTGCATCACGGACATATGTAACGCCGGAGTTCAGTAAGGTTGTTAAGTTCTTCAGTGCACGAACCGTTGTTGTCGCGTCAGAAAGATTTTCGCGAACGCCGGTTCCTGCGCCGGAGCACATGTGAATGTGGCAGTTGAAGAGACCCGGTAACATAGTCTTGCCGCCAAGGTCGATGACGTTAGCGTCTGCCGGAGCTGCGAGGTCAGTTCCAACTTCTTTGATGATACCGTCTTCCACAAGAACAGAACCGCCTGCGATCACGGTTTCGCCGATAACGTCGATGATGTTTGCATTCTTAAATAATGTAGTCATAGCGCTCTCCTTTTGAGATCCGGCCGTAGTCGTCATTCGGCCGGGTGATAATGTTGCTTTTGTTATTATTATAGCATTTTTAGTGGAAACAGCAAGATTTTCGTGTATAATTATAGTATGGGAAAAGACAAAAAAAGGAGGGATCGCATGCGCAATCATGAAGTTACAGAAAGACACTTGCTGTTAGATAAAAATGGTCAGCTTGCAGAGCCGGGCTGGTCCAGACAATTGATCCAGGAATACCGGAGGGAAGATATCAAAGCGCCGAAATTCCGCATCAAGGAATGGGATTATTATCTGATCATGAATGAGGATTTTGCGGTGGCACTGACGATTTCTGATCTCGGATATATGGGTATGATCTCTGCTTCCTTTATCGATTTTACGAAACCGTGGGAGCATACAGAGAGTGTACTGACTGCGGTTCCGATGGGAAGGTTCAATCTCCCGTCCGATTCCAAGGACGGCGTGACCATGTACAAGGCCAAGGATAAGAGAGTCATTATGAAATTTGAGGTGAAGAACGGAAAGAGATACCTCAAATGCAAATTTAAGGACTTCGATGGTGACAAGGACTTTATGTGCAATATCGTTTTGAAGCAGCCGGAGCAGGATACCATGGTCATTGCGACTCCATGGGATGAGAAGCATCACTTCTATTATAATCAGAAGATCAACAACATGCCGGCGGCTGGTTGGGCGGAGTACGACGGAAAACGGTATAATTTCGATCCAACTACCGATTTTGGTATCCTCGACTGGGGCAGAGGCGTGTGGACATACGACAACTACTGGTACTGGGGATCCGGAAGTGGCTATGTGGATGGCGTGCCGGTGGGCTTTAACATCGGTTATGGTTTCGGAAATACGTCTGCGGCGACGGAGAATGTGATTTTCTACGACGGAAAAGCGCATAAGATCGATGATGTGACCTTCCATATTCCGGAGGACAGTTATACGGATCCATGGGCATTTACGTCCAGTGACGGCCGGTTTGAGATGAATTTTATCCCGATCATTGACCGTGCAAGCCTGACTGACGTGAAAGTGATCGTCAGCGACCAGCACCAGGTATTCGGCCGGATGACTGGAACAATGATTCTGGATGATGGAACGAAAGTGGAACTGAAGGACTTCCTGTGCTTTGCGGAGGAAGTGCATAATAAATATTAAGAAAGAACTGGCTTTAGCGAAGATGCATTTGTGGTCAGAAATAGGAGGGTAAACACATGGATATGACAATGGTGAAGCATGAAATCGAAGCGCTGGCGGATGCGTACAAGGAGGAATTTGAGGCAGTCAGTGCGTTTATTTTTGAGAATCCGGAGCTTGGATGCGAGGAGAAGAAGGCGCAGAAAGCATTATGTGATCTTCTTGAGAACCATGGGTTTGATGTGCAGAGAGGATATGGTTCTCTGGAGACTGCGTTCGTTGCGGAATATAAGAGTGGAAAGCCGGGCATGACTTTTGCGTTCATGTGTGAGTATGATGCTCTTCCGGAGATCGGACATGCCTGCGGCCATAACCTGATCGGTACAAGCGGCGCCGGAGCCGGTGTTGTGCTGAAGGAAATCATGGAGAAACATGAGATCGGCGGAACTCTGAAGGTGATGGGGTGTCCGGCGGAGGAGTCTCTCGTAGGTAAGGTTACCATGCTGGATGAAGGCGCGTTCGACGGCATTGATATGGCGCTTGTGATGCATCCAAGTGATGAGTCCATGGCGGATGATATTGCGTTTGCGGCTGTGAATAAGATTTATAAATTCAAGGGAAAACCGGCTCACACAGCAGCTTGCCCGTGGATGGGTGCCAGCGCTGGTTCTGCAGTGCAGATCATGATGCATGCGGTGGATGCGATGCGTGTACACTTTAAGGATTATTCCAGAGTGCATGGAATCGTTCTGGACGGCGGTATGGCAGTGAATATTATTCCGGAGCGTGCGTCCTGTAAGTTCAACATGCGTGCTCTTGATGCGGAATATCTTGAGAAGGAAATCATCGCAGTCGTTGACCGCTGCGCGAAGGGTGCAGCAATGTGCGCTGGCGTGGAATTGGAAATTGAGCAGGAAGGCAACCTGATCAAGGATGTAAGAAACGACAGAAGACTGGTGGAATCTGTTGCGAAGAACATGGATTTCATCGGTGAGCATCACATTCCGAGAACTCTGAATCAGGGAATCGGTTCCACTGACGTAGGAAATGTAACACATGCACTGCCGGCGGCTCAGTTCTACATCGGACTTGGCGCAGGCGTTGGCACACATACAGCAGCATTCGCAACAGTAGCCGGCGGCCCGGAAGGCAAGCGTGCGCTTGGAGCAGCGGTGAAAGTGCTGGCGATGACTGGTCTGGATATGCTGACAGCAGAGAAATAATTGACATAATTTGTGACAAAATAGATTGACTGGAGGATAAAACGTGGGTTCGTTTAAATATTTTTTCTTAATTTTGTGCGGTATCAGTCCGATTCTGGATATTGTGTTCGGCGGAATCGGTGAAGGTGCGGTTTATATGCCGATGGCAGCAGCTGCAACGGCTGTGAATGTGGTGTTGTTTGCAGTATTTTACATAACGAGAGATCGTTGGAGCAAATGGATCACAGAGCAGTATCATAAGATTCTCGGAAATCCGAAAGAGGGCGATCAGGAGCCGGTGGATAGTCTGATGATCATTCTTGTGGGTGTGGACTGGCTGATTTTTGCCTGCCTGGTGCCGTATGGAATTTACAAAGAGGGACCGATGGATTCCAACTGGATGTTATTGACAGCGTTCTTTGCAGTCATGCTCTGGTGCGAACTGTACCAGATGAGACTCCATCTTGTACTGTCCGGCAGTGCGGAAGAAAAAGTGAAACTGGCACGTCTGCCGTTTGTGACACTGGGAATCGCGCTCTGGGGTTATACGAGTCAGACCTTTGGGACAATGACGGAGCTGCTGGTAGTGGTAAGCGGCGTATTCCTTGTGGAGACGGCTGTGGATCTGGCGGTTCGCGTGGTGAAAAACCGTGTAATGAAGAAATAAGAAATGAATAAGGAAAGGGGTTCTGCCTGTGAACTGGCAGAGCCCCTTTTTGTCGTTCGAATCCTGTGTTTACTTCCTTTCGTTCTCATGCGCCTTGCGCCACTTCATGACTTCTTCCAGGCGTTCTTTTTGGTGAATTTCTTCTCCGCTTTCCGTCGGCTCGTAATACCTGGTTCCTTTCAGAGAATCTGGAAGACAGTCCATCATGGCGATTTTGTCTTCGGTGTCGTGGGCGTAGACATAGCCTTTTCCATAGTTTAAATCCTTCATGAGCCCGGTCGGTGCGTTGCGGATCACGAGCGGAACTGGTTCGGAGAGCATGTTCAGGGCATCCTTTTTGGCATGCTCGTAGGCCATGTAGACAGAATTGGAGCGCGGCGCCAGTGACAGATAGACCACGGCCTGAGTCAGGTGGATGTTGCATTCGGGCATTCCGAGGAAGTGGCATGCCTGATAGACGGAAATTGCAAGCGGCAGAGCATGGTTGTCTGCCAGTCCCACGTCTTCCGTTGCGAAACGGACCAATCTGCGGGCGATGTAGAGTGGATCTTCACCGGCCTCCAGCATGCGGGCCAGCCAGTAGACCGCTGCGTCCGGATCGCTGTTTCGCATGGATTTATGGAGTGCCGAGATCAGATTGTAATGCTCTTCGCCATTTTTATCGTACAGTAAAGACTTTTTGCTGATGCACTGCTCCAGGACCTCACGGGTCACGGTGGTTTTATCCCGGCTCATCTCACCGTTGGTGACGGCCATTTCCAGCACATTGAGGGCGGTTCTGGCATCACCGTTGGCGAAGGTCGCAATAGCAGAGATCAGGTCGTCGGAAATGTCGATGTTTAGGTAGCCAAATCCCTTCGGACTTGCGAGCGCATTCTTCAGAAGCTCTGTCAGATCCTCACTGGTCAGCGCCTGAAGAACAAAGACGCGGCAGCGGGACAACAGCGCGGCATTGATCTCGAAGGACGGATTTTCCGTGGTTGCGCCGATTAAAATAATGCTGCCTTTTTCTACATAAGGAAGAAATGCATCCTGCTGGGCTTTGTTGAAGCGGTGGATCTCGTCTACGAAGACCAGTGTGCGCAGGCCGACCCGGCGGCTCAGTTCCGCCTTGGCCATGACATCCTTGATTTCTTTGATGCCGCTGGTGACGGCACTGAAATTGATGAAGTCTGCGTTGGTCTTTTTGGCGATGATGCTGGCGAGCGTGGTCTTGCCGACGCCAGGCGGACCCCAGAAGATCATGGACGGGATGTTGTCCTGGTCGATGAGCTGGCGGAGAAGTTTGCCTCTCCCTAGGAGGTGCTTCTGGCCGACAAACGTGTCCAGACTTTCCGGACGGAGGCGGCTGGCCAGCGGGGCTGCGGTTTCTTTATAGTCAAACATTGAGAGTTGTTCCATGATAATAGCTCCTTTATCGAGTGGAAATGAACGGTTCTCTGGAAAATTTTATGAAGTATCATTAGTGTAACACGGACGGAAAACAGGTGCAAGTGCGAGTGTTTGTGCTGCTCATTCTGTGATTCCGCCTTTTAAATTGGCAAGAAAAATGCTATACTAGACTTACTATAAGATAATAGGAGAACTATGCGATGAAAAAAATGATATCCTGGAACGTAAACGGCATCCGAGCATGCCTGGAAAAAGGATTTTTAGAATATGTCAAATCGACAGATGCAGATATTTTCTGCATTCAGGAGAGTAAAATGCAGGAGGGCCAGGCGGTCGTGGATCTGCCGGGCTACCACCAGTACTGGAATTACGCGGAGAAAAAAGGCTACTCCGGTACTGCGATGTTCACAAAAGAGGAACCGATTTCCGTGACCTATGGCCTCGGGATCGAAGAACATGACCATGAGGGCCGTGTGATCACCGCGGAATTTGAGGATTATTACGTGATCACATGTTACACACCGAATTCCCAGGATGGTCTGAAACGTCTGGATTACAGAATGCAGTGGGAGGACGCGTTCCGTGGATATTTAAAGAAGTTGGAAGAGAAGAAGCCGGTGGTGTTCTGCGGAGATCTGAACGTGGCCCACAAGGAGATCGACTTAAAGAATCCGAAGACCAACCGCAAGAATGCCGGATTTACCGACGAGGAGCGCGGCAAGTTCACGGAGCTTCTGGATGCGGGATTCATCGACACATACCGCTATTTTTATCCGGACAAGGAGGGAATTTACTCCTGGTGGTCCTACCGATTTTCTGCGAGAGCAAAGAATGCAGGGTGGCGTATTGACTATTTCTGCGTGTCTGAGGCACTGAAGGATAGACTGGTAAGTGCGGATATCCACACCGAGATCATGGGCAGCGACCATTGCCCGGTGGAAGTGGTGATGAAATAAAGAATCAGAAGCATCAGGTCTGGATATGGCCGGCAGACAGAGCAAGCAACATGAAAGGTTAACATAAAATGAACTTAGTAACGGCAGAACATTTGACAAAATCATATACAGAGCGCCTGCTTTTTAATGACACAGATTTTTCCATCAATGAGGGTGATAAAATCGGTCTCATCGGTGTCAATGGTACAGGAAAATCGACCTTATTAAAATTGGTGGCAGGTCTCGAGGAGCCGGATTCCGGCACGATTGTCCGCGGCCGCAATCTTGCGATCCGCTACCTCTCCCAGAATCCGACTTTCGTAGAGGGCGAGACTGTCCTTGAGAGCATCATCCGCGAAAACGACGGTCATGACCATGTCTGGGATTTTGAGAGCCAGGCGAAGTCCATGCTCAATAAGCTTGGAATTACCGATCACAACGAGGTGGTGGACCATTTATCCGGCGGCCAGAAAAAGCGTGTGGCGCTGGCGTCAGTCCTGCTCTCGACGGCAGATCTTCTGATCCTGGACGAGCCGACGAACCATCTGGACAGCGAGATGGCGGAGTGGCTGGAGGATTATCTGAAGCGGTTTAAGGGTGCACTTTTAATGATCACCCATGACCGGTATTTCTTAGACAGCGTGACCAACCGGATCGTGGAGCTGGATAATGGAAAGCTTTACAGCTATCAGGCCAATTATGAGGGCTTTTTAGAGCTGAAGGCCGAGCGTATGGACATGGAGCGCGCATCAGAGAGAAAGCGCCAGTCCATTTTACGCGTGGAGCTTGAGTGGGTGAAGCGAGGTGCCAGAGCGAGAACGACCAAGCAGAAAGGACGTCTCCAGAGATATGAGGAGCTGAAAAACCAGAAGGGTCCGGTGGCGGAGGAATCTGTGGAGATGGAGTCTGTTTCCAGCAGACTCGGAAGAACGACCGTGGAACTTTCCGACATCTGCAAATCCTACGGTGACAAAGTCCTGATCAAAGACTACACCTATTTCTTCCTGAAAAATGACCGAATCGGCTATATCGGACCGAACGGCAGCGGGAAATCGACATTAATGAAGATCATCGCCGGCTGGGTTCAGCCGGATTCCGGTACGATTGAAATCGGCCAGACTGTAAAAATGGGCTATTTCTCTCAGGAGAATGAAGACATGGACACCAGCCTGAAGGTCATTGACTATATCCGCAACGTGGCGGAGTATGTGAAGACCAAGGATGGCAGTATCAGCGCATCCCAGATGCTGGAGCGGTTCTTATTCCCGCCGTCTGTTCAGCATACGGTGATCGGAAAGCTATCCGGTGGTGAGAGACGAAGACTGTATCTTCTGAAGATTCTCATGGATGCGCCGAATGTGCTGATCCTGGACGAGCCGACCAATGATCTGGACATTAAGACGTTGATGATCCTGGAGGATTATCTGGATAGCTTCCAGGGAATCGTGATCACAGTTTCCCATGACCGATATTTCTTAGACCGCGTGGTGCGCAGGATTTTCGCTTTCGAGGGCAACGGTGTGGTTCGTCAGTATGAAGGCGGATTCACCGATTATCAGGCGAAAAAAGAGGCTGAGATGGCAATGGCCGGCGAGTCGGGCGGAGCTGGTGGAAAAGGTGCCAAAGGCGGAAAGGCCGGCGGCCCGGCAGGTCAGAGCGGAGCAGAGGCTCCGGTGAAAAGGTCAGAAAAACCACGTGAGCGCAAGTTGAAATTCTCTTACATGGAGCAGCGCGAATGGGATACCATCGAGGACGACATGGCGGCGCTGGAGGAGAAGATCGCAGATCTGGATACACAGATCGCGGCGGCTGCGACCAACTATGGAAAGCTTCGTGAGCTGATGGCGGAGAAGGAAACTGCCGAGGCGAAGCTGGAAGAGAAGATGGAGCGCTGGATGTATCTGAATGATCTGGCTGAGAAGATCGCGGCTCAGAAATAAGAAATGTCTTGGCCGCGTTTGGCGGTCTGGAAAAGAAAGATAACACATATGGAACCGGGCTCATGGATGCCGGAGATAGTAATGGAGGGACATACT
>JAFUMF010000196.1 GCA_017482945.1 Lachnospiraceae bacterium | reverse complement strand
ATGAAATCGTTGTGGAAGTTTCCGTAGGCATATGCGGTACAGTCTGCTGCGATCAACAGCTTGCATCCATTGAAAAACGGCGCACGGATCGGAGCCAGTTTGATCTGTACCGGCCACTGGCGGAGCTGACTTTTTACCGGAGCAGCATCCTGTTCCAGCAGCTCCATTTTCTCAATTGCCGCTTTTAAGGCAGGATTTTTCATGGCCTCCAGTCTCGCCATTACGGCCTCATGGTCGTAAGCCGCAGCTTCACGCTCCTCGATGCGGATCGCATCCATCGGACAGGCCGGAAGACAATCGCCGAGACCGTCGCAGTAGTCATCCTTGATCAATTTTGCTTTTCCATCGATCATCACGATTGCGCCTTCATGACAGGCCGCCGCACAGGCACCGCATCCGTTACATTTTTCTTCATTAATATTTACGATTTTTCTGATCATGTCATACCTCCATGTTGATTGTTTGTGCACCATGAAAACGTGCTGTAGAATAGAAATAATTTCAAACCACAAAATGTGTCATACTTGTGGCAATTCTTGACTTTGTATCTGCATTATACTACAATAAAACAAGATTGTATGTTGTAATTACAACGTAATTGCAGGACTTATTTCGCCGGAGGTATGAAGATGACGAAGAAGATTCCGGAATCTGCGTTGTTCCGTGGAATTACAAATGACGAGGTTCGCGGCATGTTGAAGTGCCTGACTTCCGTTGAGAAGAATTATAAAAAGGGAGAGATCGTGTTCCATGCCGGTGAAGATGCCAGGGCCATGGGACTTGTATTATCCGGGTGTGTGGAGATCGTCCGCGATGATTACTGGGGAAACCGCCAGGTGATCGGAACGGCGGAGCCGGGAGAGCTGTTCGGGGAAAGCTATGCCTGCATGCCGGAGGAGCAATTTATGATCTCGGCGGAGGCGAGAGAGGACAGCCAGGTCCTTTTTATGGAAGTGGGAAGAATTCTTACGACCTGTTCACCGGCCTGCGAATTTCACAGCAAACTGATTCATAACCTGTTATATATTCTGGCGGAGAAGAATCTTTCCCTTACCAGAAAAATCGACCACATGGGAAAACGGAGCATCCGCGAAAAAGTCATGGCTTATTTATCGTTCCAGGCGGAGCGCCAGAAATCCGGCGAGTTCACGATCCCGTTCAACCGCCAGCAGTTCGCCGACTATCTTGCGGTGGACCGGAGCGCCCTTTCAGCGGAGCTTTCCAGAATGCAGAAGGACGGCATGATCGAGTTTGAAAAGAACCATTTTAAGATCATAAGACCCAATGACTAAATGTACAGACAGAAGAAACTGACAAACATCGACAGGCAGGAGAGGATTTTCATATGTCAAGAGAAGACGAAGAGAGAAGTTTACGGCGGGAACTGCGCCGCATTGAGCGAAAAAAACAGGAGCGGGTGCGCCAGCTTTTGATGAGCGGATTGTTATGCGGCTGTGCTCTGATCGTGGCTGCGGCCGGAATCGTGCTCTATAAGACCATATTTGTGAAAAAAAAGGTAAATCCGGCGGATGTGGCGGTCCCGGAGTATGTGGAAGTCAATCTCCTGACACCGAATCCCTATTCAAGACCGGAGATTCCGATCGAGGAAGTCAATAACATCGTGGTCCATTATGTGGCAAATCCATGCAGTACGGCGCGCGAGAACCGCAACTATTTTGAATCTCTAAAGGACCAGAGCGGAACCGATGCCACATCGGTCAGCAGCCATTTTGTGATCGGTCTGGAGGGAGAGGTGGTCCAGTGCATCCCGCTGTCTGAGGTGGCCTATGCGTCCAACGACCGGAACAGTGACACGATCTCCATCGAGTGCTGCCACCCGGATACGACCGGAAAATTCTACGACAGTACATACCAGACTCTCGTGAATCTGAGCGCGTATCTCTGCAGGGAGTTTGATCTGGAAGCCGAGGATGTGATCCGTCATTACGATGTGACCGGAAAAGCATGCCCGAAATATTTCGTGGACTATGAGGATGAGTGGAAGAAATTCCATGAAGATGTAGACGAGGCATTACAAGTGATAAAATAAAGAAAAAGAGGTCTGACAGACGTTCCCTTTTCATCGGAATGTCTGTCGGACCTTTTTCTTAATAATGAAAATGTTTTATGATTCCCCAATGTTCGGCGCGGGAATACGTCGTTGAGCCATGTGGAGAGAATCTTACAGAGGAAGAAACTCCGGTTTTCTCTCATGAAATACCGTATAATAACGGAATCCACAAGATTTCAAAATCTCCGCTGCCTCCGAGAAATACCCACCGACCTCATGTGGCCTGTGTCCATCGGAGCCAATGGTGAGAAGCTCGCCGCCCAGCTCATGATACCGCTTTAAAATCTCCTCGTACGGATGCGGGTGGCCAAGCCCATATTTAAAGCCGGCCGTATTGCACTCCAGAGCCTTACCCTTCTGAATCAGGACCCGGAGAATTTCATCGATCACGTCCATATAATCTTCCGGGCGATAATTAGCATTTTTCACCGGACCATAACGGATCACATAGTCCAGATGTCCCAGACTGTCAAAACAGTCCAGCGTCTGGATACGCTTCAGAGACGACTCAAAGAACCGCAGATAAGCCCCGCGGTCCGAACCGGTGGTCTCATAGCCGTTATCGAGATAAAAGTTCTTATCATACACATCATAACCATCAATAAAGTGGTTGGAGCCAATGATAAAATCGGCCGGAATTGTCTTTACAAGGTCCTCCAGATACTCCCTTTCACGAAGCATCAGCCCGAGCTCGATCCCATACCGCACACAGATCCGTCCGCGGTATTCCTCCCGAAGCTCCTTCAGAGCCGCAAAATAAGCCGGAATATCCAGTGTATAATCGAGATGGCACATCCCGCCCGTACCATAGTCATGATGGTCGGTGATACAAATTTCTTTCATTCCCAGCTTGATCGCTGCATCTATCTGCTCCCTGGCCGGTGATTTCGAATCGGCAGAAAAGCTTGTATGAACATGAAAATCACATAACATAAAATTCCTCCTTATTTTCCCAAATGACAGGCGGTAAAAAGCCAGCTGGAAAGATTAAGAAAAGTATAAAGTTCCTTTACTGGAAAAGCAACAAAAAACGAAAAATTCATTTTGAGATTTTACATATAATTTACAAAGATTTAGATACTAATTGAAAAAAGGACGGGTTCTTGATATGATATTAACATATATCAAATATTATTTTACGGGGGATAAACAACATGTCAATCGACCTATTGGGTAATCTTTTTAAGTTTTTTGGCGGTCTTGGAATGTTCCTTTACGGAATGAATGTTATGGGCGATGGTATGCAGAAAGCAGCAGGCAGAAAAATGAGCAGCTTCCTGCGTCTGGTGACCGATAATCGTCTTTTTGCAGTTCTGCTGGGTGCAGTGATCACAGCGACTCTCCAGAGCAGCAGCGCCACAACTGTTATGGTTGTTGGTTTTGTAAATGCTGGCATCCTGAATCTGACACAGGCAGTCGGCGTGATCATGGGTGCGAATATTGGTACGACTATCACTGCATGGATGGTATCCATGAACGAGCTGGGCGATGCAATGAAATTATTCCAGCCGTCCTTTTTTGCCCCGTTATTCATCGGAATTGGCGCGACACTTCTGATGTTCTTCAGCAAGAAGCAGCGTCTGACCGGCGAAGTTTTCATTGGTATTGGTTTGCTGTTCGTAGGTCTTAACTATATGTCCGGCGCAGTTAAACCGTATACAGATTCACCGATTTTTGCCGACGCATTCGCTATCCTTGGCGGAAATCCGATCCTTGGTATTTTAGTAGGTGCAGGTGTAACCGCGATCATCCAGAGCTCCTCTGCTTCCGTCGGTATTTTACAGACTCTGGCCATGAGCGGAATTGTAAGCACCAGCGCGGCGATTTATATTACTCTGGGCCAGAATATCGGTACTTGTGTAACTGCCCTGATCTCCAGTGCGGGCACGAGCCGTAACGCAAAACGCGCCTCCGTGATCCATCTGACCTTCAACGTGGCCGGTGCAGTTATATTTGGAATCGGTATGTTCGTTCTGACTGTTGTTATGCCGGGATTTGCAAGCGCACCGATCGATTCCCTGCAGATTTCGATTTTCCATACGATCTTTAATGTGACGAACACAATTATCCTGTTCCCGTTTGCGAAACAGCTGGTTAAGTTCTCTGGCATGGTGGTAAAAGAGACTGCGGAGACAGTAGCAGAAGACAAAGAAAATGCTGCAGAAGAAAAACTTCATCTGGATCAGCGTATTTTCCAGTCTCCTTCAATGGCATTGGAAGTTGCGGTCATGGAAGTTGTTCATATGGGCAGAATGGTTGAAAAGAACTTAAAGCTTGCGATTGATATTCTTGTAACAGGCTCTCATGAGAGAATTCCGGAAGTTTTTAAGAATGAAGAAGCGATCAATGCCATGAATAAGAAGCTGACTGAGTATCTGATTCAGGTCAACAATCTGTCTCTCACAGACGACCAGAAGCGTCAGGTCAGCAACCTGTTCTACAGTGTCAGTGATATCGAGCGTATCGGCGACCACGCAGAGAACCTTGCAGAGGCGGCTCAGTACCTTCATGACCATAACCTGCCGTTCTCAGAAGTTGGTCTGGAAGACTTAAAGTGGATCGCAGGTGCGACCAGCAATGTGGTAAGTTTTGCGATTTTAGCCCGTCAGGACAAGAATCTGGATATTATCAGAAAGGTCGGCAAGTTAGAGGACGAGGTCGATGGTCTGGAAGAAGAGCTTCGTGATAAACATATCGAGCGTCTTTCCAAGAACATCTGTAACCCGTCTACAGGTGTCATCTTCCTGGATATCTTAAGCAACTTAGAGCGTATCTCCGACCATGCATATAACATTGCAGGTTATGTGAAAGATGAAATTTAAAATAGAAGAGTTTCTATTCCCACGAATTTTCTAAAGGTTTTTGGGCAAAAATGATAAAAAAGTGGAAAATAATAAGAAAAAATCAGCTTATTCTTTTGCAAAAAACACTTGCTATTTCTGGCAGAATTATGTACAATACTACACAGGTTGATTAGAATTTAACAATCACTTTTTTTAGGAGGAAATGAAAAATGGCAGTTAAAGTTGCAATTAACGGCTTTGGCCGTATCGGTCGTCTGGCTTTCAGACAGATGTTTGGTGCAGAAGGATTTGAGATCGTTGCTATCAACGACTTAACATCCCCGGAGATGCTTGCTCACTTATTAAAATATGACTCCACACAGGGCAGATATGCTCTTGCAGATACTGTTTCCTACAGCGAAGATTCCATCACAGTTGATGGCAAGGAAATCAAAATCTACGCAAAGGCTAACGCTGCTGAGCTTCCGTGGGGCGACATCGATGTTGACGTAGTATTAGAGTGTACAGGTTTCTACACATCTAAGGCTAAAGCACAGGCTCACATCGACGCTGGTGCTAAGTACGTTATCATCTCTGCTCCGGCTGGTAACGACCTTCCGACAATCGTTTACAACGTTAACCACGAAATCCTTACAGGCGAAGAGAAGATCATCTCTGCAGCTTCCTGTACAACAAACTGCTTAGCTCCGATGGCAAAAGCTCTCAACGATTCCTTCCCGATCCAGACAGGTATCATGTGCACAATCCACGCTTACACAGGCGATCAGATGACACTTGACGGACCGCAGAGAAAGGGCGACAAGAGAAGAAGCCGTGCAGCAGCTATCAACATCGTTCCGAACAGCACAGGCGCAGCAAAAGCGATCGGCCTTGTAATTCCGGAATTAAACGGCAAATTAATCGGCGCTGCTCAGCGTGTACCAACACCGACAGGTTCCACAACAATCTTAACAGCAGTTGTTAAGGGCCAGCCGACAGTTGAAGCTGTCAACGCAGCTATGAAAGCACAGGCTAACGAGTCCTTCGGCTACAACACAGACGAGATCGTTTCCAGCGATATCATCGGTATGAAGTTCGGTTCCCTCTTCGATGCTACACAGACAATGGTTCTGCCGATCGATGAGAACACAGCTCAGGTACAGGTTGTTTCCTGGTACGACAACGAGAACTCCTACACAAGCCAGATGGTTCGTACAATCAAACACTTCGGTAAATTATTAAACGTTTAATCAGAAGTTAAATTTGGCTCATTTAAGGGTCCGGTCTGATAAGGGCCGGACCCTTTTTATGATTCGATGCGCAGGTGCCATCGAATCGTAATTGTTATATCCGCCGGCGCAGACCGTGTCCGGCAGCACAGCTTTCCAGTTTTAAGGAGGAAAACAAAAATGGCTTTAAATAAGAAAACAGTTGATGATATCAACGTAAAAGGAAAAAGAGTCCTGGTTCGCTGCGACTTCAACGTTCCGCTTAAGAACGGTGAGATCACAGACGAGACACGTATCAACGCAGCTCTTCCGACAATCAATAAATTAATTGCTGATGGCGGTAAAGTGATCCTTTGCTCCCACCTTGGCAAGGTAAAAAATGGCCCGAACGAGGGTGAGTCCTTAGCACCGGTTGCTGCAAGACTTTCTGAGAAGCTCGGCAAAGAAGTTGTTTTCGTAGCTGATTACAACGTAACAGGCGAAGCTGCAACAGCAACAGTAGCTGCTATGAACGAAGGCGACGTTGTATTACTTCAGAATACACGTTTCCGCGGTAAAGAAGAGACAAAGAACGGCGAAGAATTCAGCAAAGAATTAGCTGATCTCGCTGATGACTATGTATGTGATGCATTCGGTTCTTCCCACAGAGCACACGCTTCTGTAGAAGGCGTTACAAAGTTCATCACAGCTAAGGGCGGCAACAACGCTGTTGGTTACTTAATGCAGAAAGAAATCGAATTCCTCGGCAACGCAGTTGAGAATCCGGTTCGTCCGTTCGTAGCAATCCTTGGCGGCGCTAAGGTTGCTGACAAATTAAACGTAATCTCCAACCTTCTTGAGAAGTGTGATACTCTTATCATCGGTGGTGGTATGGCTTACACATTCTTAAAGGCACAGGGCAAAGAAATCGGTAACTCCCTCTGTGACGATACAAAGTTCGATTACTGCTTAGAGATGATGGCTAAGGCTGAGAAGCTTGGCAAGAAGCTCCTTCTTCCGGTTGACTCCGGCGTGATCGCTGCATTCCCGAACCCGATCGATGCTGAGATCGACGTTGACTACGTATCCGTAGACGCGATCCCGGCTGACAAAGAAGCTTGTGATATCGGACCGGAGACAGCAGCTCTCTACGCTGAGGCTGTTAAGACAGCGAAGACAGTAGTATGGAACGGACCGATGGGCGTATTCGAGAACCCGGTACTTGCAAAAGGTACAATCGCTGTAGCAAAAGCTCTTGCAGAGACAGATGCTACAACAATCATCGGTGGCGGCGACTCCGCAGCAGCTGTTAACCAGCTCGGCTTCGGTGACAAGATGTCCCACATCTCCACAGGCGGCGGCGCTTCCTTAGAGTTCCTTGAGGGTAAAGAGCTTCCGGGCGTAGTTGCAGCTGACAATAAGTAATTGTTGAGAGCAACTTGGTGAATCTAAAATAGAACCAGCAGGCGGGCAGAGATCGGTCGCGGACCGATGGCTCGCTTT
>JAFUMF010000195.1 GCA_017482945.1 Lachnospiraceae bacterium | reverse complement strand
TTTTCTCTTACTGATTATAAGAAGAGACAGAACTACACTAACTGCCTGTGCCAATACCGTCGCATATGCTGCACCGGCTGCGCCCATATGAAATACCGCTACGAGAATTAAATCTCCGACGATGTTTACCACACAGGCAATGGCCACAGTGATCAGCGGCATTTTCGAATCTCCGATCCCACGGAAAATACTGCCCAAAAGGTTGTAGGCGACAATAAAGACCGTTCCCGCTGTACAAATCCGGATGTATGCTACTGTCTGTTCGTAGGCTTCGGCCGGCGCATGCATGATGGTCGCTGCCACTTCAGAGCCCAGGACCATGATCACCGTAATGATCAGAGCGATCACGCCGAACAGGCAGATACCGTTTCCGATGGCTTCGCCGGCCTGTTCCGGACGCTTTTCGCCGATTCTCTGGCCTACCAGGACTGTGATGCCCATGGCAAGGCCGGTGATTACCGTAGTGATCGAATGCAGGATCTGGCTTCCTGTGGAAACTGCAGAAACATCCTCAGCAACGGCGAACTGGCCAACGACCAGAAGGTCCACCGCACCGTACATGGACTGCAAAAACAGTGCCAGCAGGACCGGAAATACGAAGGATAGCAACTGTGGAAGGATGTTTCCTTCTGTAAAATCTTTTGTTTTTTCCATAGTTCCACCCGCCCTTACTTCTTTTTCTTCTTATTTTTATGGTTCTGACCATTCTTTGGCGCGTCTTCCGGCTCTGCCTTGATCTTTCCAAGGCGGATATCCTCGAAATACTCCCTCATTTCTTCATCAGCATGAGACAGGAGATAATTTTTTCCGGAGCGGGCCGGTCCTGTGGTCAGCTTTACTTTTTCTTCCGCGATCAGGCTCTCCACATACTCCACTTCTTCCTTCAGGTCTTTCGCTGAGAGAAGAAGACATCCCTGGCTGCGGATGATGAGCTGCTCGAGTCCGTCGGAAGTTGCCACGGTCACACGGTACTTTCCGCCGATCTTGTGTGCCAGTTTTTCGATGTACTGGTCGGCCGTTTCGGCTTCTTTGGTGTAGACCACGTTGATATTGTGATATTTCATGGCACTTCCCGTATTTCCAACCACTTTGTAGGCGTCAAATACCACGATCAGGATACATTTTTTATATCCCTGATAATTACAGAGAATGTCCATCAGGCGGTATCTGGCACCGTCGATGTTGACTTTTGCAAGTTCATTAAGCTCTTCCCAGGCAAAGATGATGTTGTAGCCGTCTACAAGGAGGTATTCTGCATCATACTCTTCTTCCTGTCCGGACCGTGGGCGGATCGGTGTTTCTTTCGGACGGATCACTCTTCTTGCTTCACCTGCTGCCTGCTGCTTCTGACGTTTGGACTCGCCGTAGGTGCGTTTGAAGATTTCCTCCAGTTCTTTGTCTTCATAATAGGAAGCAGAAAGTCTTGGCGCTGCACCGGAGTTCTTTCCTGTGCCGGAACTGTTCGCTGACTGGGTGCCGCCCGCCTCATCACGAAATTCGCCGGCCGCAGATTGACCGATACCTAAATCGCCGGTTCCCGTCAAACGACTTCCGCCATTCATTCCCGCCGGCAGGTCGATTCCCGCCGCTCTTCGTTTCGCCAGCGGACTCTCCACATGCATATAATTCTTCACTTCATCCCACGGCACCACGAATCCTGCTCCATGGGAACAGAAAACAGAACCGGCCGGGTCCTGGAAGTCCATATCAAAATCATAACCGATGGCAGCAACGACCTCAGCCTCGTTATGGCATGGTTCATATCCTTTCAGGCTGCAGATCAGTCGGCCACGTCCTTTGGTATAAGAGACCACTTCTCTCTGGTAGTCCCGCATGTTCACGACCGGGGCGTTTCCCTCGAGAATCGCCATGTCACCTTCCTGCTTCGGGGCATCGAACTTGCCCTGCATCCGCTCCACATCTGCCATAGCACGGCCGATGGACTCGGACGGAACTTCCAGACGGAATGCGTAGTACGGCTCCAACAGGCGGCATCCGGCTTCTTTCAGTCCCTGTCTCACAGCGCGGTAGGTGGACTGTCTGAAATCGCCGCCCTCTGTGTGCTTCAAATGTGCACGGCCGGCAACGATCGTAATCTTCATGTCTGTAATCTCAGAGCCTGTCAGCACACCGCGGTGACGCTTTTCCTCCAGATGGGTCATGATCAGGCGCTGCCAGTTCAGGGCCAGATCATCCTCACTGCAGTCCGCCTCAAACACAAGACCACTGCCCGGTTCTAACGGCTCCATCAAAAGATGGACCTCTGCGTAATGGCGGAGCGGTTCATAATGGCCCACGCCTTCCACCGGTCTGGCAATGGTCTCTTTGTATACAATATTACCACTGCCAAATTCCACGTCCACATGGAAACGTTCCTTGATCTGACTCTTTAAAATCTCCATCTGCACATCGCCCATGACCTGCGCCTGGATCTCACTGAGCACTTCATTCCAGACGATGTGAAGCTGCGGATCCTCTTCTTCTAACATTCTCAGATTTTTTAGCATGGTGTGGGCATCATAACCGGACGGCAGGATGACCTGATAAGTCAGAACTGGTTCTAAGAGCGGACTTCCGGTCTCTTTTTCCACACCGTATCCCTGTCCAGGTTTCGTGAGCGCCGGGCCGGTCACTGCGCAGATAGCACCTGCTTCGGCCTCATTGATGGCTTCAAATTTCGCGCCGGAATATACGCGGATCTGGTTGATCTTTTCGGTATCTTCCTCAGCGAGGAAGCTTTTCACTTTCAGGCTGCCGCCGGTGATCTTCAAATGAGTCAGCCTGTTTCCCTGGTCATCTCTTGAAATTTTAAAGACTTTGGCACCGAATTCGCTGCCATAATCCGGGCACTTTGCCCAGGTCTCAATGCCTTTTAAGAATTCCTCCACGCCGGTCAGTTTCAGCGCAGAGCCGAAATAGCATGGAAACAGCTTTCTCTCACAGATCGCATGGCGCACCTGGTCTGCCTCCAGTTCGGCAGTCTCCAGATAATTCTCCATGAGAGTTTCATCACACATCGCCAATTCTTCGTAAAATTCTTCCGGATCCATATTTCCGGAATATACGAGCGTTCCGGAAGACCGCAGTTCACCGGTCCGGTCTGCCGCCTTCGCACTTACTTTCGCCTCTCCTGTCGCACCGGAAAGTTCCACATCCGAAAAATCGATCACAGAGCTGTCCAGGCGTTTTCTGATATTTTCAAGAAGTGCCTCTCTGTCCGTTCCAGGCTGGTCCATCTTATTTACGAACAAAAATACCGGAATATGATATCGTTTTAAAAGCCTCCAAAGTGTCTCTGTATGTCCCTGAACACCATCGGCACCGTTGATCACGAGAATTGCATAGTCCAGGACCTGGAGCGTTCTTTCCATTTCCGCAGAAAAATCCACATGTCCCGGAGTATCCAGAAGCGTCACTGAGGTATCCCCAAGCCCAAACACCGCCTGTTTGGAAAAAATCGTGATTCCCCTCGCCCGCTCCAGGGCATAGGTATCCAGAAATGCGTCCTTTTTATCCACGCGCCCCAGTTTCCGGATCGTTCCGGTCACATATAAAATTGCCTCCGAAAGTGTTGTTTTTCCGGCATCAACATGGGCCAGAATGCCAATTACCAATCGTTTCATTCTTTATCGTTCCTTCTATTAAAAATACATAATCATCCAATCCATTCTATTTTAACTGGGTGCCTGGAAAAGTACAATCCTAAAGTTAAAAGCAAGCCTTATTTCTCCTCACTCTTCTTCAGTCCAACTCCGCGGACGAATGGATTCCGGTAATAACAGAATAACAGCTGGGCCGCCATCGCGCACCAAATGATCGGCTCGCAGAAAATCACGGCTGTATACTGGAATTTCGGAATAAATACAATGGTGAACAGCACCTTTCCGACCATCTCGATCACACTGGAAATGATCGGGAGCAGCTTTTCGCCGATTCCCTGGAGTGCAGATCTTGTCTGCAAAAGAACTCCCAGCACAGCGTAGAACGGGCCGGCCACATATAAATACATGGACGCGTTATCCAGTACCACCGTCTCTGTGGAACCAGTGAGAAGGTGGACCATCGGTCTTGCCAGGAAGTGAAGCAGAACGGTAATGATCGATGCCGCAACCACATCATACACGTACATATAGTTCATGGCACGGAGAATACGGTCTCTGTTTCCTGCACCCTTGTTCTGGGAAACGAAGGTGGAGCATGCCATGGACATGGTCGCAATGAACATCATGCACACGGAATGCAGTTTTCTCGCTGCCGTGTGTCCTGCGATGATCAGCGTGCCGAATCCATTGATCCCGGACTGTAAAATCACGGTGCCGCAGGATACGATACTGCCCATGAGGCCCATCGAAATTCCCTGACCGAGCAGTTCCTGGCACAAGCCTTTGTCGTAAGCAAAATGTTCCCGCTTTGGCACCAGCATCGGCGCTTTCTTCCATATATAAAGGATGCAGAGTACTGCCGATATGCCCTGAGAAATAACTGTCGCAACTGCCGCACCCTGAACACCCATGTGGAACTCAGAAATGAATACAATATCCAGTACCACGTTGATCAAAGATGAAATGATCAGGAAAATCAGCGGCATCAGGCTATTTCCGATGGCGCGGAGCATTCCGGCGCTCAGATTGTAGGCCAACATCACAAGCGTACATGCCACAATGGTGGAAATATAGCGATAGGACTGATCAATAATCTCCGCCGGTGTGTTCAACAGTTCCAGCAGTGGTCTTAAAATCAGACTGCCGCATATCGAAATAACGATCGTGACCATCGCTCCGAGACAGATGGTCATGGCCACGGATTTTTTCAGAAGTTTTTCATTTCCGGCACCGAAGCTTCTTGCTGCAACGACTGCCATACCATTTCCAACGCCAAGGCAGAAGCCGACCATTAAATCACTGATGGACGCACATGCCCCCATGGCCGCCAACGCCTGGTCACCTAAATAATTACCCACGATCATCGTATCTACCATATTGTACATCTGCTGGAAGATACTGGATATAAAAAGCGGGATCGCGAAAATAATCAGGGACCTAATGATAGGCCCCTGAAGAAAGTCTACTTTAAAAAATTTTGAAATGCTATTCATATGTACGTTTGTCTCCTGTTGCTTGTCCCAAAAAAAGAAATAAACCAAAAGACATTGTACTACGAAACCTAAAATTTTCAAGTGGATTTTTATATATACACTCGATGGAAATTTATTCTCCCTCTTTCGAAAACTGCGTGACAGCTAAACATGCCAGTCCAAGTCCTAACATGCCAACCGCCGAGGTTGTTTCGATTTCATTCAAAAATGAAAGCACTGTAACTGCAACGCCCATCGCCAACGCAATCCCCTTTAACGCCAAAGTAATCACACCAGAGACCTTGTTATCAGCTACATTTTCCTTCGTATCTGCTTTTATCTGCATAAGCTCATCAACCGTCACACCGAAAATTTCAGCAAGTTTAGGAAGCGAATTCACATCCGGAAAAGACAAATCTCGTTCCCATTTTGATACAGCCTTATCTGTAACACCCATTTTTTCAGCAAGTTCAAGTTGTGTCATTCCATTTTTCTTACGCAGTGCTGCAACCATATTTCCAAATGTTTGTTTATTCATTGTTCTTTCGCTCCTTTGATTTGATGATTGCATATTACCATATCCTCCATTCGCTACTCAACCGACAGACAGTTTAGTTTCGTCGACCCCTAGTTTAGTTATATAAATTCGTATTCTTGATTTCAACTTGTTCGACAATTTTCACTTTTGTTAACGTTTGACTTTTCTAACGTTTTTATTTTAGCACAACCATCCCATCATGAAGAATGGCACCCAATCGGATGCCACTCAACAAAATCCCTATTTTATTCCCACGTTTCTCGTAGCAACAACATCACATCCAAGCCCCAGCACGTCCGCGATAACTACATCGCCGATCTGCACCGGCGCTTTCACAGACGCTTTGCGGATCTCCGCCATCACGTCCATGATCTTTGCCTTTGGAATCGGACCTGTCAGGCGCACGCTGACAAGAGGCATCGTACCGCCCTCCAGATTTACGGAAGAAGCAATGTTACGCATCGGATTTTTAATTTCCTGCTCCGCGTAACCGGCTCCTTTCGGACATTTGTTTCCACTCACAGACTGGATCTGGGTGCCCTCATAGACAATTTCCAGCTCACAGCCGTTTGGGCAGAGAATACATGTTAAGGTTCTATTCATCTCTTGTCACCACCTTTACATTCACTCCCGGAACCAGCTTCGCTGCCGGGATTTTGATCTTCTCCATCTCCGCCGGAAGCAGTTTCACATACTTTTTGGAGGTCACCAGTGTTTCTCCCTGATATACGTCCACATAGCGGTCGCGTACCGGCTTTCTCGGACGGAAGGAAAGTGTCACATCTGCGTCACCAGTAATCTTTTGAGGAACGGTATAGCCCACAAGACCAGCGGTTTCCACGCCGATTTCTGCCTGCGGAAGGCCTTCTTTTACAAATTTTGCCACCGCATCAGCCAGTTTTTCCGACTCCAGAGATACAAAATCTACTAAATCATGCACATGGAGCACGTTACCGGCTGCAAAAATTCCCGGCACCGTCGTCTGGCAGAACTCGTCGACGATCGCCCCCTTGGTTCTCGGGTCCAGCTCCACGCCAGCCATCAGGGACAGCTCATTCTCCGGAATCAGACCGACAGAAAGAATCAGAGTGTCGCACTCGTACTCTTTTTCCGTACCCGGAATCGGATTCAGCTTTTCGTCCACCTGGCTCACTTCCACTGCCTCCAGGCGATGGTGGCCCTTGATCTTCGTTACAGTATGGCTCAGGTAAAGCGGAATGCCATAGTCATTGAGACACTGTTCGATATTTCTCGGAAGTCCGCTTGGATATGGCTGGATCTCGAACACAGCCTCCACCTTTGCGCCCTCTAAAGTCATACGTCTCGCCATGATCATTCCGATGTCACCGGAACCTAAAATGATCACTTTGCGGCCGACCATTTTGTTCTTTAAATTTATGTAAGTCTGTGCAACACCTGCCGTGAACACTCCGGCCGGGCGCTCGCCAGGAATCGAAAGCGCACCACGGGTTCTCTCACGGCATCCCATGGTCAGGATCACGGCATCTGCCTGGTACTCAAAGAGTCCATCTCTGCTGACAGCAGTTACCTTCTTATCTCCGGTCAGTCCGATCACTGTAGTGTCAGTTTTATATGCAATCCCCAGTTCTTCCACTTCATCGATGAATCGCTGCGCATACTCCGGGCCGGACAATGTCTCGCCAAATCTTGTGAGACCAAATCCATCATGGATACACTGGCGCAAGATTCCGCCCAGTTCATGTTCACGCTCTAAGATCAGAATATCATCCACACCGGCTTTTTTCAGTTTCACAGCCGCAGCCAGACCGCCCGGGCCGCCGCCGATAATCACAACCTGTTTTTTGATCGTATTCATTTATCGCACCTCCCCGGTAAAGATGTAAGAACCGCGACGCTCATAGGTCAGTTCTTCCGGTTTGATTCCCTTTTCTTCCATTAAAATCTCTGCAATTCTCGTCTGGCAATAACCGCCCTGGCAGCGTCCCATCATTGCACGGCAGCGATATTTCACACCGGTCATGGTCTTTGCGCCCAGCGGTCCGCGGATCGCAGCGAGTACTTCTGCCTTCGTGATCGTTTCACAGCGGCAGATCACTTCACCGTAGTCTGGATTTTCCTCGATGAGTTTTGCCTGCTCCTCATGAGATTTGTCGCGGAATGTCACCATTCTCTTGCGGATCGGATTGAAATCCGGATTTTCTTTTAACTCTTCCACTTCACTGATCAGGCGGACAATTTCCTTCGAGATCGGAACTGCACTTGTAAGACCTGGAGACTCGATGCCCACCAGGTTCACTGCATGCGGCGCGATCTCATCCCTGCGCTCGATCACAAAATCATGGAAACCGCCAATGCTCGGCGGATTTAACTTCGGACGGATTCCCGCGAAGTTTCTGATAAAGTATTCTTTCTTTAAATATGGGAAAATCCGGCTGCCATCGTCGATCAGCATGTCCATGATTCCCTTGGTAGCCGCGTAGTTGTCGTTCTCGTCAATATATTCGGTACTCGGTCCCACCATGATATTTCCATCCAGAGTCGGAGTCAGATGAATACCGAGACCACCGGTCTTAATATTCGGCACCGGATAAGCCGGAAGCGGAAGCATATCTCCGATCCGCTTGTCTAAAATATAATATTCACCACGACACGGATACAGAGTATATTCGTCAATTCCCAGCATCGCAGAGACCTTGTCAGAACCAAGACCTGCGCAATTCACCACCCAACGGGTGCGGATCTCTCCGCTGGCAGTCTTTACGGTATAAATTCCCTCTTCATCGCGCTCGATGGCTGTCACTTCACTGTCAAAATAGAACTCGACACCATTATCTGCAGCATTTTCCGCCATACCATATGTAAACTGGAATGGACTTAAAATCGCAGTCGTCGGAGACCACATGGCAAAGTTTCCACCCACATGCGGTGCTTTTTCATCGATGAACGCGCGGTCCACGATCTCAATTCCGACAATTCCGTTCTTTTCGCCCTGTGCTTTTAAACTCTCAAGCTTTGCCCTGTCATCCTCCGTATAACCAACGACCAGTTTTCCGGTCCTCTTATACGGGATATCCAGTTCCGCCGCGATCTGGTCGAATGTACTGTTTCCCTCCACACAATATTTTGCCATACGAGTGCCTGGTTTGTTATTATAACCTGCATGAAGAACCGCTGAGTTTCTGGAGCTGGTCTCCATACAGACATCCGGTCCCTTTTCTACCACCGCAATCTTCAGCTGGTACTTCGACAGTTCTCTCGCCGCCGAACAGCCGACAACGCCGGCACCGATCACCAGCACGTCATACAAATGTGCCATACGCTATTCTCCTTCCTCTGAACAATGATTGATTCATCCGTTTTCACATTGAAATCCAAAACCGTCTCCGCTATAATTTATAATAGCGAACGAGCATGTTAATTCTGATACTATTATACACAACTATAGACGAACAGTAAAAGACTTTTTCAGAATATAACTATAGCCATTTGTGCATACCATGAACGATATTAGGAGAACCATTATGGAAAAGCGTCAATGCGAATATTTCCTTGCGATTGCCCGTGAAAAGAATATTTCGAAAGCTGCCGAAAAACTGTATATCTCACAGCCGTCTCTCAGCAAGTTTTTGATCGGATTAGAAAAAGAACTTGGGAAGCAGCTGTTTGTGCGCAACCGGAACCAGCTTGAAATTACAGAAGCCGGAAAAATTTACCTGCGCTATGCTCGAAAATTCCTGGCCCTGGAAAATAAGTTAAGTGAAGAACTGTCCCTGTGCGGTGCCGCAAAGGAAGAAAAGATCACACTCGGAATTACCCCGTGGATCAACTCCTATATTACCCTTCGGACACTCAACATGTTTTTAGAGGAACATCCACAGATCATGCTCAACATATCGGAAGATTTCGGGCAGAATCTCTTTTCCATGTTCCTGGACGGAACCATTGACCTGGTTTTCTCCAACGTCACCTCGTCCGTCAAAGCGCAGCTGCCCTCTCACTGTACCTATATTCCGGTCATGAAGGACAGACTCCTGATCGTCGTTCCAAAATCCATATCCGAAGCCCACGGAATCTTCGTGTCAGACACCAGCGCGGAACATCCGCATCCATTGTCCGACCTGCCGTTCCATGACTGCCGCGTGATCACAGGAAAGCCACGTCAGCATCTGTATACGATCACCATGGAAATTATGGAAGCATATCATCTGTCGCCTTCCGGAATTGTAGAAAGTCAGAACGTGGACAACTGTCTCAATATGGTAGAATCCGGCCACGGGATCTCCTTTGTATCCGAAATCTACATAAAAAACGGTCCAAAACTGAACCATTCTGACATTTTCTGTATCGATGATGAAACCTTTGATTATACCCGATATGTGATTTGTGATAAAAGAAAAAGCTCTCCTGAAAGGGAGGACTTAATCCGGATCATAAAAGAAATCTGCCGTGAGATCCAATTACGTCCATTATAAATCTCCGTCTTTCCATATCCGTTTGGCTATGGTATACTAATCGAATGACGTCTTTTAGAAAAGGGAGGAATTGATTCATGAACGAACATAATCCAGGTTCTGGTATCAAGAACTGGAAACGAAATTTCTTCACCATATGGACTGGGCAGGCGGTCTCAAAATTTTCAAGTTCTGTCCTGCAGTTTGCGATGATCTGGTATCTGACCGATACCACTGAATCGGCTGCCGTTGTTTCTTTTGCAGTATTTCTGGCATTTTTCCCGCAGGCGATCTTAGGTCCGATCTCTGGTGTTGTGATCGACCGTTATAACCGTAAGCTGATCATGATCCTGTCGGATGTGCTGATCGCGCTGGTCGGTCTCGCCATGGCGATCGCTGGTTATACTGGAACATTGACTACCTGGATGATCCTGCTTGTACTTTTCCTTCGAACCGTCGGTACAGCCTTCCATTCTCCGTGCATGCAGGCGGTAACTCCGCAGATCGTGCCGAGCGAGGAGTTGACCCGTTGTGCAGGTTATTCCCAGGCCCTTACTTCCGTGTCCGATATTTTCAGTCCGGCTGCGGCCGCACTCCTTTATCAGATCTGGAGTCTTGAAACCATTGTTATGCTGGACGTAGCCGGTGCCTTATGCGCCTGCGCGACTCTGGCCATCGCCCGGATTCCGAAACTGGAACGCCGAGAAGAACGTAAAAAAATCAAAATGTCACAGGAAATCATGGAAGGCTTCCATGTTCTGCGCCAGAACAAAGGCATCTTTTATCTCGCCTTGATCACCGGACTTTACACCATCGCTCTGATGCCGGTCAGTGCTCTGTTCCCGCTGATGAGTATGTCCTACTTTGGCGGCACCAGCACGAACGCAAGCATCGTTGAGATTCTTTTCTCGGTCGGATTCATGATGGGGTCATTGGTCCTCAGTGTATGGGGCGGTACGAAAAACCGCGTGTATACCGTATTCGGATCTTACATGTTGATGGCTCTCAGTCTTCTGGCTGCTGGAATGCTCCCGACGTCCGGTTTCTGGTTCTTTGCAGTATGCTGCTGGCTCATCGGTTTTTCCGGTCCGTTTTACTGGGGAACCTATACACCGATCATCCAGACACATTTCCAGGGCGAATACCTTGGACGCGTGCTCACTCTGACCGGATGTTTCCGCTACCTCTTCGGCCCGATCGGACTCGGTGCCGAAAGTATTTTATCAGAACATTTCGGTATCAATTCCTGGTTCATCGTGGGAGGTATTCTGGTTTTGATTTCTGCACTTCTCATTCTGATCATTCCGGAGGTCAGAAAGTGCGATGCACCGGAGACGAAACAGTAAAATTCATAATCTTCAACATCAAAAGGCGCTATCAAAAGACAGCGCCTTTTTAGTCATTTACTGCGACCTTTTCATTCAAACCAATTTATGCTGGAACTTCTACATTTCTTTTCTTATTCCATACTTCATATCGTTCTTTCACCGGCTCTAATCCGATTTTCAGCGCAGCCGACACATCTTCAGCCCCCATTCCATACTCAAATAGGGCTGTTACATTTTCCCATAATACCTCTTTTCGGCCTTCTTTACGCCCTTCTATGTGGCCTTCTATGTGGCCTTCTTTACGTCCCTCTTCGTGGCCTTCTTTGAGTCCTTCTTCGTGACCTTCTTTGCGTCCTTCTTCGTGGCCTTCCTTGCGTCCTTCTTCGTGACCTTCTTGGTGTCCCAGGGCTCTTTCTTCCGCCAACCAATCC
>JAFUMF010000019.1 GCA_017482945.1 Lachnospiraceae bacterium | reverse complement strand
CGTCAGTATGAAAAACTGAAGGAGTATACGGAAAAACTGGAAGAATACGTGGAAAAGCTAGATATCTGCGGATTGGACAGGAACAGTTATTCCAAAACAGATCATGATGCGACCTTCATGCGGATCAAGACCGACTATATGGGAAATGACCAGCTGCTTCCTGCCTATAACGTACAGGTGGGCGTGGCAGATGAATACATTGCCGTGGTGGATGTCAATCAATACCGGGCAGACATGGACTGTTTTATTCCCCTGTTGGAACAGTTCCATCGAATCTACGGATTCTATCCGAAATACCCGGTGGCGGATGCAGGGTATGGCTCTTATAATAATTATATTTACTGCGAACAGCATGGAATGGAAAAGTACATGAAGTTCCCGATGTTTGAAAAAGAGACAAAGGACAAAAAATACCACGAAGATCCGTTCCGTGCGGTAAACTTTAAGATTGATGAAGATGGGGTGCTGCGCTGCCCGAACGGAAAGCGGTTTGATTTTGCCTATCGCAAAGCGGTTCGTGGGAATCAATACGGCCGTCAGGAAGAGGTCTACATCTGTGAAGACTGTGGCGGATGTCCTTATGCTGCCCAGTGTAAAAAAACAGAGAAAAACAGGACAATAAGACTAAACAGTGAACTGACGGCCATGCACGCAGAAGTGATAAATAACCTGAACAGTATACAGGGAGCCTTATTAAGAATGAACCGTTCCATCCAGGCAGAAGGCACTTTTGGAATCATGAAAAACGACCGCTGCTATAAGCGGATTGTGCGAAGAGGGATAAAATCCGTGCAGATGGAGGTTTTTCTAATTTCTATCGGTCAGAATCTTTACAAATATCATAACAAACAGATGCGTCTCCAGAAGGCAGCGTGATAACAAAAACGATGTTCGTTTTGGGGAAAGGGGAAGTGTACCCTTTTTAAGCCAGTGAACTTAAGTTTCAGAAAAAAGGTAGGCTGTGAAAAATGAAATCTCATTTTTTCACAGCCCCTTTTACCATTTACTGCTCGTTTAATTTTGCCAGCTTCGCGCTCTGATCCGCCGCAATCAGACTGTTCAGCACCTCATACAGATCTCCATCCATGATGGAATCGATCTTGTAAAGGGTCAGCTTGATCCGGTGATCGGTCACACGGCCCTGAGGGAAGTTGTAGGTGCGAATCTTCTCGGAACGGTCTCCGGTACCGATCTGGCTTCTTCTCGCCTCAGCCTCCGCATCCTGCTTCTTCTGGCATTCCAGCTCATACAGGCGGGCGCGCAGTACCTTCAGCGCCTTGTCTTTATTCTTAAGCTGGGACTTTTCATCCTGGCAGGAGATGACGATTCCCGTCGGAATATGGGTCAGACGCACCGCGGAGTCAGTGGTATTGACACACTGACCGCCGTTTCCGGATGCACGGAACACGTCAAATTTACAGTCATTCATATCAATCTGAACATCCACTTCCTCGGCCTCCGGCATGATCGCTACCGTCGCGGTGGAGGTGTGGATTCGACCGCCGGACTCTGTCTCCGGCACACGCTGAACACGGTGAACACCGCTCTCATATTTGAGTTTAGAGAACGCTCCCTGACCGGTAATCATGAATACAGCTTCCTTAAAGCCGCCGATTCCGCTCTCATTGACGCTAATCAGTTCCGTTTTCCAACGGTTGCGCTCCGCAAAACGGGCATACATGCGGTAGAGCTCCGCGGCAAACAGCGCAGCCTCGTCTCCGCCAGCTCCGGCGCGAACCTCCACAAATACATTCTTGTCATCGTTGGGATCCTTCGGTAACAGGAGTATCTTAATTTCCTGCTCCCGCTCCAGGATCCGCTTTCTGGCATCGGCGAGCTCTTCCTTCGCCAGCTCGCGCATCTCCTCATCGCTCTCCTCCTCCAACAGCATCAAACTGTCCTCGATAT
>JAFUMF010000194.1 GCA_017482945.1 Lachnospiraceae bacterium | reverse complement strand
TTTGTGTGACTGTGATGTTCGAGATAGAAAGGCTCATTTTACCGGCAGTTGCGCTCCTGCTCGTGATGATTGCGGTGGCAGTATACCTGTTTGTGAGCGTTGCAATGGAAAAAGAGGGATATGAGCAGCTGTTACAGATCGGAGACTATACACCGGCCGGAAAACGCACCAACAAGATCATGGAAGGCATCGGCGGTGTTTACTGGCTCGTGGTAGTGGCAATTTATGTGGGTTACAGTCTTTGGAGCAGTCATTGGTCTACCAGTTGGGTCATCTGGCCGGTTGCTGGAATTTTATACGGTGCCATTGTGGTATGCGTGAAAGCAAGACTTGAAAATAAAAAATAAAGAAATGATACGATGATCAGTATTGGGAGTTTTGACCGGTAAAGATGGAATAAAAATGCCCCGCGCAAAATGCGGTGTCCTCAGACATTGGAAATTCTGGGGCATCCCATTTTGTACGGGGCATTTCGATTGTCAATCCTTCTTATTTATCAGACTCCCAACGGCCAGATGCACCACAAGGAAGTACAAGACCGGTGTGTGTCACCGGGAGACCGATCTCATCGGAGCGGACGATACCGCCGAATTTCGGCTGTACCACAGTTCCAAGCATATAAGTCAGAACAGACGGAGCCAGTCCGGTTGTATAAGAGTTGATCAGGAAGAATAACGGATCATCTGAGAGCAGCTGTCCGCAGAGTTTTACAAGCGGATAAATTGCGTCTTCGATTTTCCAGATCTCACCCTTCGGGCCACGGCCGTAGGACGGCGGGTCCATGATAATTGCATCATAATGATTTCCGCGGCGGATCTCGCGCTCAACGAATTTTACGCAGTCATCCACGATCCAGCGGATCGGAGCATCCTCAAGGCCACTGGATTTCGCATTTTCTTTCGCCCAGCCTACCATACCTTTGGACGCGTCTACATGAGTCACGGAAGCCCCTGCTTTCGCTGCTGCCAAAGTTGCACCGCCTGTGTATGCAAAAAGGTTCAATACTTTGATCGGTCTTCCTGCGTTTCGGATCTTATCGCCGAACCAGTCCCAGTTGGCAGCCTGCTCCGGGAATAAACCAGTGTGCTTGAAGCTGAATGGCTTTAACTGGAAGGTGAGGCCTTTGTAGTTAATGCTCCACTGCTCCGGAAGATTGAAGAATTCCCATTCTCCGCCGCCTTTGGAGCTTCTGTGATAGTGGCCGTTTAATTTTTTCCACTGTGGGACTTTTTTCTCAGTGTCCCAGATTACCTGCGGGTCCGGACGAAGGAGGATGTATTTTCCCCAGCGCTCCAGCTTCTCGCCTTTGGAACAGTCAATGACTTCATAGTCTTTCCAACCGTCTGCAATCCACATATATCTTTACCATCACTTTCTATGTTTAGTCGTGCAGGCCCATGCGGGCCACAGTTTTTTCTATTATATATGGACATTATACGTGATAAGCATGGTACTGTCAAATGGGTAAACTCCTTCAAAATTCAGAAAAATTCAGAAACTATCAAAATTGTAAGAGAATTGAAAGGTTCTATATATTGAAAAATTTTGAATATGCTGTTAAAATGTACACAGGATATAGGATTCCATGATATAAAGGGTAACTATTACCCATCGGTAAGGAGATGGATATATATGAAGAAAAAAGGTTTAAAGGTACTGGCAGCTGCGGCTATGCTTACAATGGGCATGATGACAATGAGCGCTTATGCAGCAGAAGGTTGGTCAATGTCCAACAATTCCTGGGTATACCTGGATAAGAATGGTACGAAGGTAACCGATGAGTGGAGAAAAGGTGCGGACAATCTGTGGCGCTATCTGAACAGCAGCGGAGAGATGGCGATCAATACATGGGTCGATGATGATTATTATGTGGACTCCAATGGAATCATGGTAAGTAACCAGTGGGTGTGGACCCGTCCGTTATACGGTGATGATTCCGAACAGTATTGGTTCTATTTTGGAAGCAGCGGTAAAGTGGTAAAAGAGGGCTGGAAGAAGATCGACGGAAAGAGCTATCTGTTTGACAGCGATGGAATTATGGAGACCGGATGGTCCGAGGATGAACTCTACTACCTCGGTCAGGACGGTGCGATGAAGACAGGCTGGAGATATATTGAGCCGCCGACCGATGAGTTTAATGATGAGGAAGATTGGTACGACGATTACGATGGCGAATACAGTTCTGACGGAAAGTACTGGTTCTATTTTGCAAGCAACGGCAAGAAATACTGCCCGCAGACCGGAACTGATGAGAGCGCAGATTTCAGAATTTCCAGAATCGACGGAAAGTACTACTGCTTCGATGAATATGGTATCATGCGCACCGGTTGGGTTTACTTAAACGGTGACCCGGACGATGCACCGGTGGATTCTATTGAGAACTGGAGATATTTCGCAGGTGAGGAGATCCAGAACGCGACTCTTGGTGCGTCTATCCAGGGATGGCTTTCCTTAGAGCCGCCGGAGAGACTCCAGGACAATATGGATGAGCCGGTCGTATGGTATTTCTTCAATAAGGACGGAAGTCCGGAAGTTGGCCCGGATTACGGAACTGCTTCTACAACTGATTTCACAAGAATCAATGGAAATAACTATCTGTTCGACCCGAAGGGAAATCCGGTGAGCGGACTTCATGAAATCGAAATCGGTTCCACAGATGAGAAGACTGCATACTACTTCGATGAGGATTCCAAGACCGCTCTGAAAGGCAAGAAGACCATTGAAGAGGGAGATGGAACAAAGTCTACATTCTACTTCAATGAAGGCAGCTATGCCGGCCGCGGTGTGACAGGCGTGAAAGACAATTACCTTTACTACAAAGGAAAACGTCAGGAAGCAGATTCTGATGTGCGCTACACACTGATCAGTATCCCGGACGGAGAAGATACATATAAGACTTACGCAGTAAACTCCTCCGGACGTATCACTAAGAACAAAACGGTGAAAGATGGAGATGGCGTAAAATATACGACCAACAGCGTAGGTATCGTCATTGAGATCGATGGCGAACCGATCAACAACAATTCCTCTTACGGCGATCCGATCGAGCCGGTTTTTGAAGAGTGGGATTACTAAAATTGAATGAAAAAAGAAGTTGAGAAAAAGCCAGCCGGCTCCCGTTTTAGGAACCGGCTGGCTTTTTTAGGAGTGCTGCATCGATCAACTGTCCATTCGTTGGAAAGATGCAAATCAACTATAGGGTGATTAGATACATTTAGTAACGTTCAAGTAAGGTGGAAACACCAAGTCCGCCGCCACAGCAGGAGGAAACCAGTGCATATTTACCGTTTCTGCGTTCCAGTTCGCGCATAGCGAATGTCATAATACGTGTGCCGGATGCGCCGTTCGGGTGACCGAATGCGATCGCGCCGCCGTTCGGATTCCAGCGTGTCATATCAACGGATCCTCCCATCTGGTTTTCCATTTCGCGGATAACAGCCAGGTTCTGAGCTGCGAATGCTTCATTACACTCGAATACATCAATGTCGTTTAAACTGAGACCGAAGTTCTTTAATAATTTTACATTGGAGTATGCCGGAGCAATTCCCATGTATCTTGGATCTACACCATATTCTGCAGAGCCGATCCAGCGCGCGATCGGGGTATAGCCAAGTTCTTTTGCTTTTTCCTCACTCATCATAAGGATCGCAGAAGCACCATCATTTCGTCCGCTTGCATTTCCAGCCGTTGTCACGCCGCCTTCGTTTACACTGCGAAGCTTTGTGAGCTGATCGATGGTCATGTTCATACGCGGATGCTCATCTTTATCAATGATAATTTCCGGAGTTTTTCTAGTAGCCGGAATTACGACCGGAATGATTTGGTTGTCAAGCCAGCCGCTCTCGATGGCCTTCTGAGCCAGATGCTGGCTGCGGAGTGCGAATTCGTCGCATTCTTCACGACTTACGTTCCATTTCTCAGCGAGCAGGTCAGAGATTGTAACCATATCGATGGCTTCTTCTTTTCGTGGAGATAATTTATTTGGAATTGCTGTTGGTGGAATCAGTTTATACGGTTCCACAGACATACTGAATTTTGCAAATCTCTGACTATAAGATTCACCGCCACCTGCAATTACAACATCAGCGTTTCCAGTAGCAATCTTCCATGCGGCATGGTTCACTGCATCAATGGCAGAACCACACTGACACTCGATGAAGCTGGCAGTCACTTCATGAGGGAGACCTGCGTAAAGGGATGCAAAACGTGCAACATTGGAGGATTGTGCATCGCCGAATGCAGAACCGAAAAATACAGAGTCAACGGAGCCGCGTTCCAGAATGCCAGTGCGGTCTACAAGTGCTTTGATGGTCTTGCCACCAAGCTCGGTCATATAGAATTTGCGGAGGGAGCCGCCTAATTTGCCAAAAGGAGTTCGAACACCATCTACAATAACAACATTTCTCATGTCAAATCCTCACTTTCTTAATTTCGCAATATTTCCATTGATATCATAAAAACCAACGGACGCATATGGATAGATGACCAGTTTCTTCGGTTCCGGTCCGACATCCTTCATGATTTCGTCCCAGTGACCGGCCCATTTCATGTTTTCACCGGAGAAATGGTATGTCACAGCAGTACCTTTATCCAGCCATGTAGAAAACGCATAATAGGTCTTTAAACGGCGAGCCATCGGAGTCAGTCCTTTAAATAAGGTTCCGCCCACATCGGAGTCGCCCCATTTGCCAAGGGTATAGTGCGGTGCAGCGCCCTGTGGAGAGTGGGAGGAGACCACAAGGACACCGCCCTTTTTCACGGAAAATACGATTCCGTTGTAAGCAATGGAAAGGAATGGCTCAGACGGTTTGAAGTAGTTGTTAGCAATGACAATGTCTGCGTCCATCACATGCGGTGTACGGTAGAAATCCTGAATCTCTTTCTCATGAGCCGGAATAATCTGATTCACATCTCCGGCATATAAAACAGAAATTTCACCCTGACCATTCAACATAACATCAATTTTGAAATCCAGTCCCAAAGCTTTGGCACCTTCGGCCGCTATGCTCTGGCCCGGGGTAGTCAGATCCCAGCGGTTTTCGCCAACGGAGTGGAGACCCTTGATCGTTTCCAGAGAGGCGATTCCAGGAAGGATGGTTTTGGGGCCGCCGGCAATGCCCACGACTCCGTGCGGCACGACGTTTCCAACTGCGATTTTGAAGTCAGCGGACACTGCTTCGGCGTTTAATTCGATCGGTACTCCGGAGGAGGTGTGACCCAGGAGTACGTTGTTAAAGAACGGATTATGGCTGTAACAGCGGAATTCCTGGACGATATCTTCGCCAAGTTTCCTTACAAACTCTTCACGCGACATAGCTCTGTGAGTACCGATTGCAGCGAGGAAGCGGATGTTGTCGCGTGGAACACCAGCCTCCTCTAATTCTGCGATGACAGCTTTGGCAATCTCGCCTACGGGGGTTGGACGAGAAATGTCGTCGATAATAATAATGGCATCTTTTTTACCTCTTGCGGCAATGGAAATTGGTTCGCAGCCGAGAGGATGGGCAATGGCATTCTGGATTTCCTGATATGACATAGCAGGTGCATTCACGCCAGCGTATTCGCAGACTGTGACATCCCAATCATCTGGAATTACGATCGGAATTGGTTCATTGCCGTATAAGTTATTTGCAGGTAACGGAAAAATCATAGAAATTCCCACCTTTCAGAAAAAATGTTTTAAATTATTCGGTGCTAATGCGATCCAG
>JAFUMF010000193.1 GCA_017482945.1 Lachnospiraceae bacterium | reverse complement strand
TTTGTGGAGATAATTCTCAATCATCTTTCCCCACTTTTCCTTCTCGGTCTGGGATACCTTTGCGTATCCATAGCCCGGAAGATCCACGTAATATAGGTCATCGTTGATGTTATAGAAGTTGATGGTCTGGGTCTTGCCAGGCTGGGCGGATGTTCTTGCCAGGGACTTGCGGTTCATCAGAGCATTGATCAGGGAAGATTTTCCCACGTTTGATTTTCCTGCGAACGCAAATTCCGGTTTTGTATTCTCCGGCAGTGTACTGGTCACACCGCAGACAGTCTCCAGTGCTACATTTTTAATGATCATGGTCTCCTCCTATTCTGCCGCGAATGCTTCGCGCACAACATCTTCCATGGTCTTCACAAACACGATTTCCATACCCTTGGTGATTTCCTTGGAAACCTCAGCCATATCCGGTCGGTTCTTCTCCGGAACCAGAACTTTCTTAATATGAGCCATTCTGGCTGCCAGGGTCTTCTCCTTTAATCCACCGATCGGCAGGACACGGCCGCGCAGTGTCACTTCACCGGTCATGGCAACGTCAGCTCTTACTTTCTTTCCTGTTACGGCAGAAAGCATGGCTGTAGCCATGGTAATGCCGGCGGACGGACCGTCCTTCGGAACGGCTCCCTCCGGAATATGGAGATGGAGATCATGTTTTTCGAAATAGTCTCTCTCGATTTCATACTGCTCGCTGATGGAGCGGACATAAGTCAATGCGATCTGGGCAGATTCCTTCATGACATCGCCCATCTGACCGGTCATCACCAGTTTTCCGGTACCCGGCATCACATTAACCTCAATCTGTAAGGTGTCGCCGCCCACGCTCGTCCATGCAAGTCCTCGAACGATTCCGACCTCGTCTTCCTCGTTGGCACTTTCAAAGGTGATTTTCTCTTTTCCAAGATACTTTTCGAGATTTCCTTCGGTCACACGGATCGCAGTTTTCTCTTTTTCCAGGAACTCCCATGCAGCTTTTCTGCAGAGCTCACCGATACGGCGCTCTAAGTTTCTGACACCGGCCTCGCGGGTGTAATTGTGGATGATCTTTTCCAACGCCTTATCACTTACCACTAACTTTCCTTCTGTCAGTCCGTTTCTCTCGAGCTGTTTTGGAAGCAGGTATTTTTTCGCGATATGGAACTTCTCGTTTTCCGTATAACTGGACACTTCGATCACTTCCATACGATCTAAGAGCGGTCTCGGAATGGTCTGAGTCGTGTTTGCCGTTGCAATAAAGAGCACGTTGGATAAATCCAGCGGAATTTCCACATAGTGGTCGCGGAACTTCACGTTCTGCTCACCATCCAGTACTTCCAATAACGCAGAAGAAACGTCTCCCTTATAGTCGCTGGACACCTTATCGATCTCATCTAAAAGCATCAGCGGATTTGCAACACCTGCCTGGCGCATGGCCTCGGCAATTCGGCCCGGCATGGAGCCAACGTAAGTCTTTCTGTGACCGCGGATCTCCGCCTCATCATGGACACCGCCGAGACTGATGCGGACATACTTCTTATTTAACGCACGGGCCACAGATCTTGCGATGGAAGTTTTACCGGTTCCAGGCGGTCCTACAAGACAAATGATCGGTGTCTGGCCCTTCTTTGTGAGGACACGCACAGCCAGATACTCCAGTACACGCTCCTTCACCTTCTCAAGACCATAATGATCCTCTTCCAGCACATCTTTCGCATGTTTGATGTTCTGGTTGTCCTTGGTCATCTTCTTCCACGGCAGTTCCATCACCGTTTCAATATACGTGCGCAGTACATTGGCCTCCTGGCTTCCGCCCGGCATGACCTTAAAGCGCATGATCTCTTTTTTGATTTTCTCTTTTACTTCTTTGTCTGCATTGAGCTTCTCAAGCTGCGCTAAGTATGTATCCGCATCGGAACCGGTGTATTCCTCACCAAGCTCCTCCTGGATCACACGAAGCTCCTCACGGAGCACATAGTCGCGCTGGTTCTTATCGATGTTGGCTTTCACCTTCACCTGATAATCACGTTTGATCCTGATAATCTCAATCTCTCTCATCAGGTAGTAGACAACGCGCTCATAGAGGTGGCTCACATACTCACACTCCAAGAGTTCCTGTTTTACCTTGTAATCCAACGGAAACTGTCCGGCTGTCTGCACAAGAAGCTCCTCCAGATCAGAAATCACGAGCAGACCGCCCATGAAATCTTTTACCATCTTCGGATTTGCATTTCCGAACTCTTCCAGTTTATCTTTTACGACACGGCTCATTGCTTCCTTCACAGTGTCGTTCAAACGTTCCTCTTTCAACGGGGATAATATCACTTCCGCTTTCAGATACGGACCATCGTCCTGAAGTCCTAAAAGCTCCGCTCTCTCAAGTCCCTCGACCATCACACGGATCAGGCCGCCCGGCATTTTCACCAGCTGTTTGATCTTTGCGATGGTACCGATCTGGTATAAGTCCTCGATCTTCACTTCTTCCAGTTCCGGATCTCTCTGGGTCACCAGGAACACTTTCTGTTCATCGACCATGGCATTTTCCACGGCACTGACAGACATTTCTCTGCTGATGTCAAAGTGCTGGATCATGTCCGGAAGAACTGCAAGGCCGCGAAGGGCGATAGCAGGAAGTGTAATTAATTTATCTTCCATGAATATTCTCCTCATTAGAATGGGCCGCTGTAAATCATCTTCGGTTTGCAGCAGCCCACGTTCACATCTCAAACGTCCTCGCTTTATGCGATTTCGCCTTTGTTTTCTCTCTTTGCCCTGCTTGCTCCCAGGGTCTTTCTCGGAACTGCCACATCACGGTATACAACTTCCGGCTCTCCCGTTCCATCCACTGCTTCCTTCGTCACAGTGCAGATTCCAATGCTGGAATCAGACGGGATCTCGTACATCATATCCATCATGACATTTTCCATGATCGCTCTTAAGCCGCGGGCACCGGTCTTTCTCTCCACCGCCATGTGGGCAATGGCTTCGACCGCCTCGTCCGTGAATTCCAGTTTCACATCATCCAGCTCAAAAAGCTTCTGGTACTGCTTTGTGATCGCATTCTTCGGCTCTGTGAGGATTCTCACCAAAGCTGCCTCATCAAGAAGATCTAAGGATACCATCACCGGCACACGGCCAACAAACTCCGGGATCAGACCGAACTTTGTAAGGTCCTGCGGCATGGTCTGCTTTAATAGCTTGCTGATATCAGTATTCTTCTTGTCTGCGATCTTTGCACCGAAACCGATGGAGGAAGTCTCCATTCTGGATTCAACGATCTTCTCCAGTCCATCAAAGGCACCGCCGCAGATGAACAGGATGTTGGTTGTATCGATCTGAATCAGTTCCTGCTGCGGATGCTTTCTTCCACCCTGCGGCGGAACACTTGCAACCGTACCTTCCAGAATCTTAAGAAGGGCCTGCTGAACACCTTCACCGGATACGTCTCTTGTAATGGAAACATTTTCAGATTTCTTTGTGATCTTATCGATCTCATCGATGTAGATGATTCCGTACTCGGCACGGCTCACGTCGTTATCAGCCGCCTGGATGAGTTTTAAAAGGATGTTCTCCACGTCCTCGCCTACATAGCCTGCCTCTGTCAGAGTCGTTGCATCTGCAATGGCAAACGGTACATTTAAAAGCTTCGCAAGAGTCTGTGCCAGATAAGTCTTACCGGAACCGGTCGGACCTAACATTAAGATATTGCTCTTCTGGAGTTCAATATCGCACTCTCTCTTGGAAGTGATTCTCTTATAATGGTTGTAAACAGCCACAGAAAGGACTTTTTTGGCCTCTTCCTGTCCGATGACATAATCATCCAGAAATTCTTTGATTTCCTTCGGCTTTAACAAATTGATGCCCGAAAAATCCGGAGCCCCATCCATATCCGGGCCCAGCTCTTCCTCCAGGATCTCACCGCAGAGCTCAATACACTCATCGCAGATATAGACATTCCCTGCGCCTGCGATCATTTTTCTTACCTGATCCTGGCTCTTTCCACAGAAGGAACATCTGATTTTATCCTCTGGTCTTACTGGCATGCTCACACCTCACAAAAATTAATGGTTAGTAATTACGTGGTCGATCAGACCGTATTTCATAGCTTCCTCAGCGGACATATAGTTGTCGCGCTCAGTGTCTCTCTCAATGACCTCGATCGGCTGGCCTGTATTTGCAGCCATGATAGAGTTGAGTTTGTGTTTTGTTTTTAAAATATGCTCAGCAACGATATTGATGTCTGTTGCCTGACCCTGAGCACCGCCAGACGGCTGGTGGATCATGATCTCTGCATTCGGGAGAGCAAAACGTTTGCCCTTTGCACCGCCGGAAAGAAGGAATGCGCCCATGCTG
Organism: Lachnospiraceae bacterium; assembly: GCA_017482945.1. Taxonomy (GTDB): domain Bacteria; phylum Bacillota; class Clostridia; order Lachnospirales; family Lachnospiraceae; genus Pilosibacter. The sequence goes on along the minus strand of JAFUMF010000193.1, from coordinate 1,418 downwards.
GCAGCCATTCCGATACAGGTCGTGCAAACATCACACTTGATGTAATTCATCGTATCGTAAATCGCCATACCGGCTGTTACGGAACCGCCGGGGCTGTTGATATACAGGTTGATGTCCTTATTCGGATCCTCAGACTCTAAGAAAAGGAGCTGTGCAACAACAAGGCTTGCTGTCACGTCATTGACCTCTTCACCAAGGAAAATGATACGGTCCTTTAAAAGTCTGGAATAAATATCATAAGTACGTTCACCTCTGCTGGTGGATTCCAGTACATAAGGTACTAAGCTCATATAAATTCCTCCTGCTTTCCTTAATACTTGACAGGGGATTGCCGCAGAATTCCTACAACAACCCCCAGTTATTTTCTCTTATGTTGCGCGTAATTCCGTCAGACTGATTAGTCAACTAAATTAGCCTGTGCTACTAAGAAGCTGATTGCTTCCTGGATAGCAACATCTTCTGCCATCTGAGCGTGCTGCTCCGGACCGAACATGCTCTTGATCTGCTCTTTGTCCATACCGAACTGCTCAGACAGTTTTGCAAACTCAGCGTCGATTCTCTCTTCGCTAGCTACGATGTTCTCTGCCTTAACAACTGCCTCAAGAACCAGTCTTGTCTGGATTCTCTTGATTGCGTTCGGCTTCATCTGCTCTGCGAGATCCTCAACCTTCTGGCCTGTGATCTGCATGTACTGCTCCATGGAGATGCCCTGGCTTTCCATTCTGCGAGCGTAATCGTTTAACATATTGTTAACCTGCTCGTTGATCATCATATCCGGAAGCTCCATTGTTGCGTTCTCAACAGCTTTCTCAACTACGCGGTTTTCGATCTCTGTCTCAGCAAATTTTGCTTTCTCATCAGCAAGCTTCTCAGCGATGCTCTTCTTGTACTCGTCAAGTGTATCGAACTCGGAAACTTCGCTTGCGAAATCATCGTTGATTTCCGGAAGCTCACGGAACTTGATTTCCTTGATCACTACTTTGAACATAGCCGGTTTGTTCTTTAACTCTTCTACATGGTACTCAGCCGGGAAAGTAACGTTAACTTCACACTCTTCGCCAACCTTCTTGCCAACTAACTGCTCCTCGAATGTATCGATGAATGTGTGGGAACCGATCTGGATCGGGTAATCTTCGGACTTTCCGCCCTCGAATCTCTTACCATCAACGAAGCCGTCAAAATCAAGTGTTACTAAGTCGCCCATCTCGATTCCTCTGTCTTCGATTGTGATCATACGAGCATTCTTCTTCTGCTCAGCTGCAAGCTCTGCTGCGATATCTTCGTCTGTAACGTCTGCAGATACTTTCTGAACTTCTAAGCCTTTGTACTCGCCAAGAGTAACTTCCGGCTTAACAGCAACGATCGCTGTGTAAACAAGAGCCTCGCCCTCGTTGATCTTCTCTACGTCTACCATCGGA
>JAFUMF010000192.1 GCA_017482945.1 Lachnospiraceae bacterium | reverse complement strand
GACATATCTCTCCGGAGGCAGCAGCAGGCGGCCCGATCGCTTACATCAAAGACGGCGATAAGATCGCAATCGACATCCCGAACTACAGCCTGAAGCTCCTCGTTTCCGACGAAGAGATGGCTGAGAGAAAAGCTACTATGAGACTGAAAGAGCAGAAGGAACTGACAGGTTACCTGAAACGCTATGCGAAGATGGTATCTTCTGCAGATAAGGGAGCAATCGTAGAATAGTATGAACCAGATCGTATCCAATCTGCTTGTATACGGCCAGTTGCCGGAGGACTCCATCCTCTGGCAGCTGTCTGATATTTGCGAAAAATTAAAAAAGGGAACGGAGAGCAGAAATGCCCTGAGAACAAGAGTGTTCGGCCAGGTGAAGAACCTTCTGACACTGGCAACAGAGTTTGCTTTTGACAAGAATCTCTGGCATAATTATCTCACGTTTCTTCTTATTACTAATGAAAATCCGTTTAGCCTTGTGTGTGAGAAAATGGGTGCGCAGGAAGGAACCGTCAACTGCTTCGTGAAGCATGATTTCGAAGTGTTCATGAAATTGTTTGACTATGATTTTTCCTGGGTGGAAGAGAAGCTTTCTGTAGATTGCTTCACTCACCTGACTCACTACCAGGCGATCCGCAAGAAAGAGCTGATGTACAATAAGAACGTCAGCGAAAAGGTGCGTACTCTCAGCGAAAAACTGGAGACTGCGAAAGATGCGGATGAGTTCTTTACATTTGTAACAGACTTCTACAAAGATTACGGCGTAGGCATGTTCGGCCTGAATAAGGCATTCCGTATCGCAGAAAATGCGGACAATTCCGTTCGTTTCCTGCCGATCAACAATATGGATGCCGTTATGTTGGATGACCTCATTGGTTATGAACTGCAGAAAAAGAAACTGGTCGAGAACACACAGGCGTTTGTGGATGGCAAAGCAGCCAACAACGTCCTGTTATTCGGTGACAGCGGTACCGGTAAATCCACCAGTATCAAGGCTATCGTAAACCAGTTCTATCCGCAGGGCCTGAGAATGATCGAAATTTATAAGCACCAGTTCAAGAATCTGTCTACGATTATTTCCCAGATCAAGAACCGCAACTATAAATTCATCATTTACATGGACGACTTATCCTTCGAGGAATTCGAAATTGAGTATAAGTTCTTAAAGGCTGTCATCGAAGGCGGCGTGGAGACAAAGCCGGACAACGTGCTGATCTACGCAACCTCCAACCGCAGACATTTAATTAAAGAAACATGGAAAGACAGAAATGACATGGAGCACAGCGAAGATCTGCACAGATCCGATACAATGGAAGAGAAGCTGTCCCTTGTGAACCGTTTCGGACTTTCTATCTTCTTTGCAAAGCCGAACAAGGCCGGTTTCAACGACATGGCTGTGAAACTTGCAAGACGTGCGGGAATTACAGAAGATGTGATGACCGACGAAGAGATCTGCTACGAGGCGAACCGCTTCGAGATGCGCGGCGGCGGACTTTCCGGTCGTACGGCGCAGCAGTTTGCGAATTATCTGCTGACGGTGAAATAGTATCGTTCGCGAATCAAGCAAAAATTATAAGAAAGTGAAAGAGGCTGATTTTACAGAATATGTAAAAGGGCCTCTTCTTTTATTTCAATCCGGGAGTAATTTTAAATATTCCACACATGTCTGCTAAGCGATTTTCTGATATTATCTGATTGAATAAACCACAAAAACAATATATAATGATACATTACATTACATGATAAATGAGCAAAGTATGATAGGGAATCTATAAGGGATTCATACAACTGTATAATTTAAGAAAGATAGAGGAGAAGTATGGAGAATAGCAGAAAGACGTTACTGGACAGTCTGTTGTCAGAGGATTCCGGTGGAACTGGGCAATCTCTGGAAGAGTTGCTGGGGATGGCAGAGTCAAAAGCGGAACATGAGCAGTCGTTGATGATAAATGCTGCCGAACGAGGCGATCAGGATGCGATATGGCTCGTTGGAATAAACTTTTTATATGGAAAAAATGGTTTTTCACAGGATCCTTTGGAGGGGATTTTCTGGCTTTCTCAAAGTACCAGAGATACGGCTCCCATTGCAATTGCCGATTATTATGAAAAACAAGGCGATTTTGAGAACATGAAAAAGTGGTATCTGAAAGTTGCCGAACAGGGAAAGTACCGTGTACACGATGTTTTTCTCAAGTATTTACAGGAATACTGGGGAGAGGAAAATAGAAATCTGGATTACGCGGAGCAGTGCTTAGAGGTATTGTTTGAATTGGATGACAATGAAGTGAGCAAAGAGGCCCTTTATGCAATGGCGATGGGACTGGGCATGAAGTTTGCGCAGGAAAATCAGGTGAAAAAGGGGTTGAAATGGCTGAAATGCTCTGCCGGTCATACAAATAATGCGGACCTTGTAGAGGTGTTGCTTGAACGACTGTATGCAAAGATATTGACTAGTTCGGAGTTTTATGAAGAATATGTTCAGGAAGCAGTCACCTATCTGGAGCAGCTGGCAGAAAAAGGCGATGACAAGGCGATTCGGCTGCTGAGTCAATATTATAAAAATCATCCGGAGGATGTAAAAAAGACCATCTATTGGGTGGAAAAGTCCAGCAAGACCGGTTCCTCCGCGGCGCAATATTGGCTTGCGGAAGCATACCTCGGCAAACGTGACTGGGGACTTGGCGTTGACCTTGAGAAAGGCGAACAATATCTGAAATTGGTGGAGAAGAATCCAGAATCCAGAATCGGTACATTACAGGGAGCAAAACGACTGAGGGAGTATTTGGAGACGGAACGTGATAAACGGTACAATGTGCCAAAGAAAGTTCTGAAGTCAAAAGATGCGGAAAATTTGTTAAAAGAGGCTGAAAAAACGAAAAGCACAGTTCTGCGTATCCCGAATGAGTACACGGATATTGATAAAAAAGCATTTTCTTATGCCGCCCAACCATATATAAAGCATATTACGGAGATTATTTTACCAGAAACTGTTTGTACGATTGGAGAAGGTGCGTTTGATGGATGCTGCAGTTTAACACGAGTGAATCTGCCGAAACGGCTGGAATCTTTGGGAAAATGGGCATTCAAAGGAAGTACATTTAAAGGGATCTTTATGAAGACGGTGAAATCCAACAATGTGATCGAAAATCTGACGATTCCGGGGAAAACAAAGTTAGAACAGAATTCTTTGGGAGATATTTCGGGTATTGGATGTCTGCGGTTTGAAGAAGGACGAACGGAAATGGACTGGATGGTATTTTATGGCTTGTACCAGGAGACCAGAATTTGCGAGATGCATCTTCCGTCCAGTATGATGAAACTGACCAATACGGATACCCATACCAATGGCTTATATATTGAAAAACTGTATGCTCCAAAACATTTGAAGCCGGCTATTTCCATTATTGAAAAAGGAAAGCAGCACACAGAAATTGGTACGATCGTTTATCTGTAGGCAATTATTAAATAGAGAGATCAAGAGGTGTATCGCCCAAGGAAATGAAAAGGAAAAGATTCCTGTACAAGAATGCAACTTGCGTATTATATTCTAGTAATATATAATTATACATTAGATAATACGGTAATTAGATAAAGTGTGTTAACATAAAATAAATATCTCTGGAGGGAACCGATGATAATAGGAATTGATTTAGGAACTACTTTTTCTGCGGCTGATTACATTGATGCGAGTGGAAATCCTCAGATGATCAGTATGAATAACGGAGGAAGACTGATCCCGTCGGTGGTCATGGAGGACAGTGACGGAACGATCGTTGTCGGAGACGATGCGAAAGAAAATTTAGTATTGATGGGAGACAGTGTGGTCATGACTGTAAAGGACCATATGGGAACCAGCAAAAAGATGACACTTGCTTCAGGAAATACCTACTCTCCAGAGCAGATTTCTGCATTTATTTTAAAGAAGATCCAGAAAGAAGCGTCTGTATTTTTAGGGGAAGAAGTGACGAAGGCAGTTGTTACAGTGCCGGCATATTTTAATGATGCTCAGCGCCAGGCAACAAAAGATGCCGGAAAAATTGCCGGTTTAGATGTGATCGAAATGCCGAATGAGCCGACAGCTGCAGCACTTTACTTTGCCCATTCCTGTCATATGGAGAGCGGAAGAGTCCTTGTCTACGACTTGGGCGGCGGAACGTTTGACGCCTCGATTGTGGAAATTAACGGCCGCACTGCTAACGTGGTTGCTACCGGCGGTATCCGAAAACTGGGCGGCCACTTTTTTGACGACCTGATCTTGCGCTATGTGGCCGACTATCTTTTAGATAAACATGATCTGGATATTTACGAGGACGAATATATCGATGAATTGCAGGATCTGACACTGAAAGCGGAAAACTGCAAGATCCAGCTCAGTGGAAGAAATTCTGCGACGATTGTTGTGAAAATCGGTTCTGTGCGCGAGCGTATCGAGATCACACGAGAGCAGTTTGAAAAAATGATTCAGAAATTTTACATGCGCACGGAGAGTACGGTCCGCATGGTCTTAAGTGATGCGGGAATGACATGGAGGGATATTGATAAGCTCCTTCTTGTAGGTGGTTCCAGCAAAATTCCGTTTATTGCGGAACGTTTGAAAGCATTTTCTGGAATGGAGCCGTCTCACGAGACGAATCCGGATGAGGCAGTAGCGCTTGGTGCGGCGATTTATGCGTCCGGTATTTTCGAGAAGATTCAGGATGTATGTTCCCACAGTCTTGGTATTGTTTCCAAGAATCCGAAGACGAAAGAAGAATATAACAGCATTATCATTCCGAGAAATACCAACTTGCCGGCGAAACAGTCGAAAGTATATTATACCGCGGTGGACAACTGGGCAGGTTTCGAACTTCAAATTACAGAGGGAGAGGATGAGGATCTGGATTTCGTGACGATACTTACATCCATGGAAGTAAAACTTCCTCCGAACGTGCCGAAGAATACAAAAGTTACGGTGGAAATGGAGCTCAATAAAAATCAGCTTCTGCATGTGTATGTGAACGTGCATACAATTCCGGAGATTTACAAGGAGTTGGAAGTGGAGCGAAAAGGCAATCTGGATGCAGAGGAAGTGGAAGACCAGAAGACATTGATCGAGAAGATTCATGTGATGTAAGGATGTGAATAGGCGGGTTCACGAGTTTGCTTGTATCTGTGAAGGAGATTTCTATTTTTAGAGGAGACAAGTATGGGAGAGTATGAACGTTTGGTTCTGGACTATCAGGAGATGAAGCGGGAAAACGCGAATATTGATGAGATTCTGGACATTTTAAAGGAAATCAGCGAATATACCAACGACGAACGTCTGATGTTTGAGCAGGCGCTGTGGTACTGGAAGGCAGCATATCCGGCGCGGGCGAAGCGCGTGTGCAAGCAGTTGATCAACTACTTCCATGATGGGGAGTGGGTGGAGAAGGCGAAGAATGTGCTTGAGATGGTAAATAATGACGAGGATTTTCCGGCGGAAATGGAAAAATTTCTGCAGGCGGAATCTGCTGCAGTGGCAAAAGCAACAGAGAAACTGGGAATGTCCACGGGAAAAAATCTGAAGAACGAAGAAACAAGTACAGAGGCTCCGACGACACCAATGCAGCCGGAAGAGCCTGCGATCATCCGCGAGGCATTCGAAGGCCTTGTTGGTATGGATTCCGTGAAAAAGGAACTGATCAGTTTCTACAATATTGCCCGTCTGGAAAAGCTGAGAGAGCAGAAACTCGGTCTTGCGAAGAACACCAGCCGTTCCTACAATTTCGTGCTTTACGGAAATCCGGGTACAGGTAAAACAACAGTTGCCCGCATCATCGGAAAAGTGCTCTACGCGCTTGGAATCCGTGAGAATGACAGTTTTATGGAAGTAGATCGTTCCAAGTTAGTCAGCGGCTATATCGGTGATACTGCGATTCAGGTACAGAAAACGCTAAAAGAAATCAAAGGCGGAACATTGTTCATTGATGAAGCTTACAGCCTTTATAAAAAAGGCGATGAAAAAGACTTCGGAAAAGAAGCGATTGATACGTTACTGAAAGACATGGAAGACCATCGTTCCGAATATTCAGTGATTATGGCCGGCTACAAAATGCCGATGATCGATATGTTGAACCATGCAAATCCCGGATTTCGTTCCAGATTTACGTACCATATCGATATCCCGGATTACAGCGACGAAGAGCTTCTTACAATCGCTGACAATATCGCAAAGAGCCATCATTATAAAATAGAAGAAAAAGGCTACGAGGCGCTGAAAAAACGAATTGCCAAAGAGCGAATCGACGAGACTTTCGGAAATGCTCGGTTTATCCGCACCGTGATCGATGAGGCGGAGGCACATTTGGCCAACCGACTGGCGAAAATGAGCAACTTTACACAGGAGGATTTAACGACTCTTTGCGCAGAAGATATTTTCCCGGAAGAAAATCAGGGAAAAGGTCTCGATGCGCTGTTGGAGGAACTTGAAAATCTGATCGGACTTCATGATGTGAAAGAGACGGTACAGACTCTTCTTGATATGATTTCTGTTCAGAAAGATATGGAAGAACTGGGAATCAGCACAGGAAATGAGATTGGAACGTTACATATGTCCTTCAAAGGTAACGCGGGAACCGGTAAAACGACGGTTGCGCGTCTGCTCGGAAAAATCCTCGGGGAAATGGGCGTTTTAAAACGTGGAGATATCTTCGTAGAAGTGAAACGAGAAGATCTGGTTGGACAGTATCAGGGACATACTGCAGCGAAAGTAAAGGACGTGGTTCGTTCTGCTATGGGCGGTGTGTTGTTTATCGATGAAGCTTATGCGCTTGTCAATGGTGACGGTGATTCCTTTGGCAAAGAGGCGGTCAATGCGTTGGTTGCCGAGATGGAGAACCACAGAGATTCTCTGGTGGTAATCTTAGCCGGATATACATCGGATATTGACCGATTCCTTGCGGAGAACCAGGGTCTCAGAAGTCGTGTGACAAGAGACTTATTCTTCGAAGACTACACACTGGAAGAAATGGTTCAGATGTTTAAGAAGCAGGTGAAGTCCGGCGGATTCCGGATGGAAGAAGAACTGGATGCAGACATCGCAGAGCTGCTGCTTACAAAGATGCAGGAGACTGCAGATTTCGGCAATGGACGTGGTGTGAGAAATGTCTTTGAAAAAGTGAAAACTAATCGTGCCAGAAGAATCAGCGCAGCCAAGAGAAGCGGCTTGAGTCTGACGAAAGATGATTATGTGACGATTACGAAGGACGATTTAACGTGATCATTCCATTATGGAACATATAAAGGAAGGCTTAGCAACGTATCGAAAGAGCGAAAGTCCTTCTAAGGGGGAAATGATACAATGAATAGAGTAGCAAATTTATTAATCAAACTTGCGGTCGGTGGAATCGTGATTGCCTTTTTAGTAGAAACACTGAGCCCAGGCGGCGCTCTTGGAAATCTGACCGGTATGCTGATTGCAAAATATCCGTTCCACAAACCGATTCTTGAAACGTTCCACAGCTCTTTAGGCTGGGATATCAGTTTTGTTCCGGCAGTGGAAAGTTCGATTCTCGATGACGTTTTGATTCTCGCGATCGCGGCGGTGATTTCCGGCGGAATCGCAAGTGTGCTGAAAAATATCTTTAATCCGGTGGATATGAGAGAGTACGGAGCGAAAGAATATATGCAGAGTGCCGGATATCAGATGAGAGGAATGGCGGTGTCGGTTCTCTCCAGTGTGGTGACGATTTTATTCTCTAATATGATCTTTGCCAGCGTGCTCCAGAAAGTCAACGAATCTTTCCTGGGAGGAATCGTCTTTACAGTTCTGAAAGTGGCAGTACTTGTAATCGTCCTTGCATTGTTTGTGACATTTATCCGGGCGGCTGCAGACGTTGGTTCCGGAAAAGGCTTTGGACCGGGCTTGTTAGCGCTTTTTGCGCTTGGGTCCGTTGCGCGGACTGTTGCAGTGGATGTATTCAGCGTGTATGCGCTGCTTGCGATGGTCAACAACGCCAGTATTGTCGCTGGACCGTTGTTTGTGGTGTATGCGGTGATTGTGCTTGGAAGCTTTGTGGGCAGAAGCATGCGTGTGTAGGTGAAAGAACAGGCGGCAGGTGATGAAGGAATCATTTGATATGGGACATTACTGCTAGGAAACTTAATGATATGAGGTGGAGGGAAATCTGGCGAAGGATAATAAAACATTACTGGATCGTCTGCTGGAGAGCGAAACAGGAGCCAATGAGGAAGTGTTGGAAGATCTCCTTGGGATGAATGAGGGAATAAAAACAGATGATCTGGCATTTCTTGTGCAGCAGGCAGAGAATGGTAACCAGGACGCGGTTTATGCGGTCGGAATCAGCTACATGTATGCGGAGAATGGTTTCCCGCAGGATGAGCTGGAGGGCGTTTTCTGGCTTTCTCAGAGCACAAATGAGGACGCACCGCGTCACGTGGCCGGCTATTATTTAAGACAGGGTGACCTGGAAAATATGAAGGAATGGGCCTTGAAGGCCAATGAACTTGGAAGTCTCAATGCCTTTGATCTGTACCATGATCTATTCAAACAGTATTGGAAAGGTGAGAATCAGGATCTGGAATGTGCGGAGCAGTGCCTGGAGGTATTGTTGGAACTGGATGTGGAAGACGACCGGAAAACATCCGTTTACCGTTTGGCTGTAGGTCTCGCCAGTGAATATCTGAATGAGGATGATTATAAAAAAGGGTTAGAGTGGGCAAAAGTTGCCTGTGGCCATATCGATCCGGCGCTGGAAGCACAGATGATCGGTGGTATTTATGCAATGATTCTTTTTGATGCGGAGGATTGCGACGAATACATTCCGGAAGCGCTGGAATACATAACCAAGCAGGCAGAGCAGAACAGTGACGCAGATGCGATCGAAAATCTTGCGTTATATTATATGAAGTATTCGGATGATACAACAAAAGCAATTTTCTGGGCAGAAAAAGCTGCGGAGAACGGTTTTTCGGATGCGCAATACTGGCTGGCTGAGACGAATTTCCGTAAGGCTGACCTGGATAAAGCGGATAAGTATCTGAAATTACTAGAAATGAATACGAAGGCCGAAGCAGAAGTTTTACGAAATGCGTCTGCATTAAGAAAGAAAATAGATTCTGAGATAGACAAAAAATACAATGTGCCGAAAAAAATCTTAAAATCCGATGATGCGGAGAAATTGCTGAAAGAAATAGAGAGCACGAAGGGGACAGTTCTTAGAATTCCGCATGGATTTACAGAAATTGATACATATGCATTTTCGAATTGTGCATATATCAAGAGTATTACAGAGATTATCTTGCCTGAGACGATTCAGACAATTGGAAAGCTTGCGTTTTGGGGATGCTGCAATCTGACGAAAATTAATCTGCCGAAGCGCTTGAAGTCTATTGGAAAGTATGCATTGTGTGGAGCGACAACAAAAGGAATATTCTTAAAAACCGTGAAATCCAGCAATGTGATTGAAGAATTGATCATTCCAGCTCAGACCCAATTGGTACCAGAATCTCTGGGAGATATTTCCGGAATTGGGCGTCTCAGCTTTGAGGAAGGGCGCACAGAACTAGAATGGAGCGTGTTCCATGGTATATATCAGGAGACAAGAATTGGGGAACTTCGCTTGCCGGCCAGTATGCAGAGACTGACGCGAACAGGAGTACTTACTGAGGGGATATATATTGAGAAACTATATGCACCAAAACGATTGAAAAATGATATAGACAGCTTTCATTGCGGTAAAGATGGCACGAATGTCAAAGAAGTGATTTATTTCTAGGAGGGGAAAAGTATGGCAAAGGACAAAAACGTTTTACTGGACAGCCCGGAGGAACGTGTAACGAACGGTTCTCTTGGAACACTGCTGGATGCGGCAGATGTGCAGGATAAAAAGGTGGAAAAGCTCGATGCAATGTTTGACCAGATGCAGGAGTTTTACCAAAAAGGAGAGTATGAACAGGTTCTTAAAATCACAGAAGAAGCAATGAAACTGGACCCGAGTAATGGAAATCTTGTGCTTTTGATGGGACTTGTGAACCGCGATATGGGAAAAAAGATCCAGGCGGTGCACTGGCTTAGAAAAGCACTGAACGACTTCGGTATGGCTGAGGCGGAGATTTCTCTTATGGAACTCTATCAGTCCGGAATTGCTGGTGCGGATTACAAGAAAAAAGCAGAGGAATATTTTGCGAAGACGGGAAACGCGGCACCGGCGGCGGAAGTGAAAGCGGCAAAAGAAGAGGCAAAACCAACCGGAAGTGCAGTTCAGCCGAAGGCAACTGTGCATAAGGCAGAGACAAAACCGGAAGAAAAACCGGTTGCTGTGGCGAAGAAGGAAAAAGACCTTTGTACATATCCGGCTCCGGGGACACCGCTCTATACGGTAGAGGAATATCAGGAATTTGTGAAAAATCATCCCAATATGAGCGAGGATCAGCGTTTAAAACTTGCTGAGCAGCAGGGAAGAGGTTTTGGATATCTTTATATGTCTACGGCGAAGGCGCAAATAGAATTAAACGATCGCCAGTATTGGAGACCGTGGAATGAAATCATGCAGCATGCTTCAACATCAGGTGATGCGAAAAAAACAGTTTCCACATGGAAGGATGTCCATAACTTTGCCCGCCAGGGAATTGTTACAACTCTGAATGACTATGTGGAGAAACGAGGCAGAAAAATTGACTGTTGGCCAACTTCAGAATCGGGAAGTGGATTCTCTATTTTTACTTCTCAGGGAAGAATGGATGGAAAATACCTGAGACCGTTTAGTTATTTTTCTGATGATTATGGCATGACTTTAAATAATGGAAAAGTGACAATGAACGAGAATGCGGTGCGTACTTCAAGCAGTATGTTTAAACTCAAACCGAAAGAACTGAAAAAACCGGATGAATTGGAGAAACTTGAAAAGAAAATTGCGGAGCTTGAAAAGGTTCCGGTATACACAGAAAAACAGAAGAAATACAGTCAGCGATGCGCCGTATTATCTTTATTGCCGTTGCTCTATCTGTTGTTTAATGTGGTGGTTCTATACGGAAGTCTGACAGGTAAAGAGATGTTTGGTCTTGTAGCAATTGCGAACTTTGTGACCTTGAAGATTGATGGCCTCTGGGAGTCCGGCATAATAGGAAAAATTGTAGCATTTGTACCTATGTTTGTGGGAATCGCCGTTGGCGGCGCAATGATGCTGGTGTACGGAATTGCACACATTTTTGGATGGGATCTGGCAGCAGCAATCATCCTGACAATTGTATCGCTGATCCTTGGTGTGTTTGCACAGGAGTGGTGCATGAAGAATTTGTTTGACTGTGAAGAGTTTATTTCCAGCAAGGATGTGAAAAAAGGTAACGATGCAAAGGCCGAACTGGAGCGCTTGAGCAATAGTGAAGAATTGAATCGCCTTCGGGAAGATTATAAAGCATCTTCTGAAAAGCATGTCAAAGATTTTAAAGAACTTTCCGAACAGTGGCAGTTAAAGTGGTATGAGGCTTGCAAACGCGGATAGTTAGAGAACAGTTCGAAAAGGAGAATGTGATTATGAGTAAAGAAAACACATTATTAGATGCAATGGCGAAAGAGAATCAGTCTCTGGCAGATCTGCTTGGAATGAATGAGGCAAAGACAGAAGATATCACGTTGCTGAAAAAACTGGCAGAAGAAGGAAATAAGGATATGATGACATTGCTCGGCATCAAATATATGACGGGCGAAGGCGTTCCGAAGGATACGATGGAAGGTATGTACTGGCTGGAGAAGAGCGGTGATTTTGTCTCCTTGATTCAGATGGGCGATTTCTACAGAGATAATGGGGAAGCAGATCTCGCGGAGGAATTATACCTGAAAGCAGTAGATAAAGCGGATGATCCGTGTGGTACATATATGAAGCTGATCTCACTTTTCATGAAAAATCCGAAGAGTGATTCCAGTCTTCAGAAGTTCGATAAATATTTAAGAGCGGCATTTGCTGCGAATCCGGATGAAAATGCAAAGAAGATTTTGTACGATTTAAGTGATATTCTTTGTGATTTGATTAGCAAAGATGATAAAGAACGTTATGCGTATTGGCTGGAAAAATCACTGGAACGGAAAGAGGATGACAAAAAACGTGCATTGGTTGAAAATATTTATGCACAGATTTTGATCGGAGAGAAGAGTTCGGAAGAGTCTAAACGAATTGCTGCGGAGTATTTTGAGAAACGAGGCAATTTGGCAGTGGATAACGGCGTGATCGGCATGTTCTATTATTACAATGATCCGGCGATGGATGCAGAGAAGCGAATTGTTTGGACAAAGCGTGCGGCAGATCGTGGCTGGGCAAATGCACAGTTGGTGCTTTCTCTTGCATACCTTGGAAAAGAATTTAATAAGAAGATCATTCTGGACCAGAATCTGGATGCATGCTTACAGTATGCAAACTTGCTTGAAAAAAATCCGAAAGCGACAGCAAAGGACCTTGAGACGGTTGCAAAGATTCGCAATACGGTGAAAGCAGAAAGAGATAAGAAAACGAAGGTGGTGGAGAAACATCTTACGGAGAAAGACGCAAAAGAACTTGCGGAGCAGTTAAAGAAATCCGGTGGCACGAAACTCGTGATTCCGGAGGGATATACGCATATTGATGATTGGGCATTGCATCATGGATCACATAAAATTTTTAAGGAAATAACAGAAATCGTATATCCGGAATCACTGGTATATATCGGCACCTCCTTTGGTTTATGTAGTTTGACAAAGATTGTTCTTCCTAAGGGATTAAAAATGATTGCTGGAGGAGCATTTGATGGAACAACTGCAGGCTTTTTGGGAATAGAAAAACAGGATAATAGGACCGTTCCGAAATTGGTAATTCCGGGAAGTGCGGAGGTAGCAGGAAATCGTGACATAGGAAATAATGGTGGTGGATTACTTGGTATTAACACAATTGGAGAACTGATTTTTGAAGATGGTCCGAAGACACTGAGCTGGTGGATGTTCTATAAGAATCGTATCAATTATATGTATATCCCGGACAGCGTGAAGAAAATCGAGAATGCTTATAAAGATGATAAAGGAATCGTAAAAATTGACAAAGTATCTGCTCCGGCTCATTTGAAAGATAAACTTACCAATCTGCAAAACTGGGGAATGATAAAAAATATCGAATATAGATAGAGGATGAGGAGCTGATAGATTATGAACCATATATTAGAAAAATACCAAATCGATCCTGACCTCTCTCGCGATGAACAGTTGGCTCTTCTTGAGAAAGTCAAACAGAAGCTTCTCAGAAAGCTGAACCATGTTTTCGGTGATCCGGAAAAAGAAGAAGAACTGAATCGGGAAATGGATGAGCTGGAGAAAGCAATGGATGCGCTGCGCGCAGACGGCGGAACCATGTCTTTAGATGATGTAGATCTGGAGCTCCGAGGCCTTTCTCAGACCGCGCTTGCACCTGGGCAGAAAAAAGAACTGGAGATTCAGGAAAAGGAGCGGAGGCTTCTTGAGGATGAACTTACGCTCAGTGAAAAATACTCACTGGTCATTGACCTGGCGGTGTATTATCTGCAGAACCGTATCTTTGATAAGTATGGATATTGGTGCCAGTATGGTGCACAGCTTGGAATCGGTTATTTTATGAGTCTGATGTACCAATACCATACAGAGAAGTTCTTGGGAGCCGAGGATCCGCAGAAGGCCTTTTACTGGCTGAAAAAAGCAGCAGAGGCCGGAGAGAAAGACTGCTGTGAGGAACTTGGAAAACGGTATCTGCAGCAGAAGTCTCCGCTTTTCGATCTGAAGCAGGCAGCAATATGGAGTGTAAAGGCTGCGGACGAAGAGCATCCGGATGCATATTTGCGGGCGTTTACGGCATTTCAGATGATGAAGGACTATGCGAGAGCGGAGATCTGCCTGACGGCGGGCCATGATAATGGCGTGCCGGGCGCGGCGTACCGTATGGCGCTGATTTATGACACAGAAGATAATAAGACCGGCGAGAGACAGGTCGACGTGGCGAAACATTGGTATGAAAAAGCATATGTTGAGGCACCGGACGGAAATATCTGTTATGGACTTGGAATGATTTATATGGAACTGGATGAGACAGATACCGGAATCGAGCTTCTGATGCAGGGATATAACGAGTTTGGCTCAGAAGAATGTCTGGAAGTACTACAAGAACTGGTTGCGGAAAGTCAGGATGATTAAAGTCCGTGAAGATATGAAAAATATCTTGATGATGAAAATGGCTGTTATGGGAGTCTGTCCTATGGCAGCCGTTTTTATTTCCAGGAATGTTTCATGAGCCGTTCATATCGATATGAATAGAAGTGGTTATCAAAGGGCACTAGTTTGATGCACATAAATCATCAAAGAGAAACCATGGAAAGGCGTTATGGTGTCAGATTTTATTGAATATATTCTAATTAGGTGGTATAATTAATGACAATTAACCAATATTTAAAAGGTGTTTTTGAGCATAATCATGAGAGTGAAGCAGAAGAAGGAGAGCATATGGTTACTTATAAAATAATCAGTCGTACTGGAAGTCGTCCGGTAAATGAATATTCTACAGGAATGCATCAAATAGGAGAAAAATATGGCTTCTTCCTTGCAGATGGTCTGGGAGGTCACGGCAAAGGTGATGTTGCTTCCCGAACAGCTATCGAGCAGGCAATTCTGCAGTTTGAACAGGGAGAATGTTCGGAAGAAACCTTGAGGAATATTTTTGAGGCGGGGCAGGCCGGGGTTTTGGAGCAACAGAGAGTGGCAGGAAACAGTCAGGGAATGAAAACTACAATGACTGCCTTAGTGTTGGATTCTCGGACCATCCGCTGGGGACATATTGGTGATTCTCGAATCTATTATTTTCAGAATAATAAATTGATCGGCAGAACTATGGACCATAGTGTGCCGCAGATGTTAGTTGCGGCAGGAGAAATAAAGGAAAAAGAAACCAGACATCATCCAGATCGAAATCGTTTGCTTCGAGTTATGGGAGTAGATGAAGAGACTCTTCGCTATCAGCTTGCAGAGCCAATCGCAAGGAAAGGAAGACAGGCTTTCTTGTTATGTTCTGATGGTTTTTGGGAACTGATTGACGAAAAAGAGATGACTATGTTACTGAAGAAGTCAAAGACAGTGGAGCAGTGGCTGGATGAGATGGAGGTTCTGGTTCGTCGGCATGGGTATGGAACCAATATGGATAATTATTCTGCTGT
>JAFUMF010000191.1 GCA_017482945.1 Lachnospiraceae bacterium | reverse complement strand
GACTGTAAAAAGGGAGAGGATCGACAATTTTTCTGGAACGCTCACTCGAACTGAAACGGAAAATGGACACATGGAATATGAAGAATCGGATTTAGACCAGATGAAGCGAGAGGAAGCTTTAAAAGGAGAAAAAGGTCTAAGAGGAGAAAAAAGCCCCAAAGAAGTGAACAGTCCGAAAGGAGAAAATGACCCTGCCCCCGCCTGGCGAAAGGGGTTGGCTTTTGGAATCGCGTTTGCAGTGCTTGTAATTCCGATTGCGATTTTGCTCCTGTTGGGAGTGGATGGGCTGAATCGGTGGAAGTGGATTCTTTTGGCGGTGGAAATCCTGCTGGCGGTTACCATCTTTTTTATGCTGCAATTAGGAACGTTCAGGACATATGTTGAAAATAAGAGGATTAAACAGGATGAATACACGGACGAGGAGCCGTGGGAAGTATATTTTCGGGAAGAGGAGGAATATGAAAATCAAGAATCAGGGGCTGGTTCGAATGATTACCGATTGAGAAAACGTGGGGACATATTTGAGAACGAATATAAATTTAAAGAAAGTAATTTCAACGAATACGATTCACAAGAATATGGCTCCGATGAAATGCAAACAGTACTATTGAGTGCTCGTCCAATTTATAAAGAATGCCGCAGGCTCATCCCTCTAAACGGTGACCCGGAGATTCCAATCAACTACTTCCCTTTTATCATAGGAAAAAATAAAGACCTGACCGACTATTGCCTGAACAAGCCGGGAGTCAGCAGGCTCCATGTAAAACTGGAGGAAACCGCCGACGGCTACGCCGTCACCGACCTAAATTCCACCAACGGCACCATGGTGGCCGGCGTTCTCCTCGAAGCCAATGAAACCGTACCGCTTGCGCCGGGAAGTGAGCTTACAATTGCAGCAGAACGGTATCGTTTTCAGTAACAGGGGCAGAATTGTCTGATTGCGGTTTAGTATAAATTATGGTATGATTTTTAAAGATGTTTGAAGGAGCTGAGGCGATGGAATATGGTTTCGGAAAGAAAAGTTATGTGACAGGAATCCTGATTGCAATCAACGTCATAGTCTTTTTATATCTGGAAATTGTCGGTTCGTCGGAGGACGTGTACTTTATGTATGAAAAAGGAGCAATGTTTGCTCCGGCTGTCCTTTTCGAGAAAGAATATTACCGGCTTGTGACTGCGATGTTCATGCATTTTGGAATCAACCATATTATCAACAATATGATTGTACTGTTTGCGCTTGGAGATCATCTGGAGCGTGCCATGGGACATGTAAAATATCTGATTTTATATCTGGCCTGCGGCATCGGATCCAACTGGATTTCCATGATGGTGGACGGAGTTAGTTCCGGTGCAGTATCGGCGGGTGCATCCGGCGCGATCTTTGGCATGGTCGGCGGTCTTTTGTACGTGGTGCTGGCAAACAAAGGGCGGCTTGGAAATCTGAATGCGAGACAGCTGTTTACGATGATCGCACTGTCCCTGTACCTTGGCTTTACGGAATCTGGCGTTGATAACATCGCCCATATTTCCGGCCTGATTTTAGGCATGATATTTGGATTAATTTTGTATCGCAGACCGAAGCGATATGAAGATAGAGAGGAGAATAGCTATGAAAGATACTAACTGCATTTTTTGTAAGATTGCCAATGGAGAAATTCCGTCTTCCACTGTTTATGAGGATGATGATTTTCGTGTGATTCTGGATTTAGGTCCGGCGGCAAAGGGACATGCCCTGATTCTGCCGAAGGAACATTATAAGGATGTATGTGAGCTGGATGAGACAGTTGCAGCAAAAATTCTTCCGCTGGGCGCAAAAATCGGCGCGGGAATGAAAAAATCCCTCGGATGCGCAGGCTTCAATCTGGTTCAGAACAATGGCGCAGCAGCAGGGCAGACTGTGCTCCACTTCCACATGCACGTGATTCCGCGCTACGAAGGCGGTCCGGAGATGGTAACATGGACACCGGGCAAAGATGAGGAAATGGCTGATACAGCAGCAAAAATTAAGAGCGCTTTATAATTCGAGATAATTTTACCAGGGAGAAACTATGCCGCAGAAAGATGATAAACTGCTGCATGACCTGATCGAAAAATATGCAAGACTGTTTGCAAAGCATGCTTACAGATATGGAGTCCCTTACGACGATGTAGAGGATGTTGTCTATGATGCGATTTGGACCTTCTATCAGTCTGAGCACTATGGTAAGAAGGATGAAATCGAAACAAGGAAAATCCTGGCAACGATCGTAAAGCGCAAGAGCATCGATTTCTTTCGAAGAGAAAAGGACGACGAGGAAAAGCCAATTGATATCGATGATGAAGAGATTGAAGTTAAACTTGTGGGACCCGCGAGATATGAGCCGGAGCATGTTGTGATAGAAAGTGAAGGTTACGGCCGTATTCTGAGCGTGATCGAGGGACTAAAGCCCGTCTGGCGAGATACGGTAAAGATGTACTTCATAGAGGAGCGATCGTATACAGAAATAAGTGAGGCTCTTGGAATCTCAGAAGAGGTTTGTCGTAAGAGAATTTCAAGAGCCCGAAAATATTTAGAAATAGAACTTAAGGATTTGTTGGAGTAGGTTAGCCGGCTGAGTACTCGTTGATCAGTTGCATAATTGTTTCAACGGCATTGTTCAGGTGGCTTTTTTCCATGACTTCAACAAATTTGTGTCGATTTTCGTATGTTTTTGTAATTGCTTCATACAGAGTCTCGTCCGTTACAGTCTCTTCTTCAAGAACTGTGGAGAAGCCCTGTTTTGCAAAAGAATTCGCATTTAAAATCTGGTCGCCGCGGCTGGCAGCAGCAGATAATGGAATTAAAACGTTTGGTTTTCTCAGAGCGAGGATTTCGCAAATGGAGTTTGCGCCCGCACGGGAAACAATGATATTGGCAGCCGCAAACAAATGTTTCAACGGACTGTCAACATATTCATACTGTACATAGCCGGAAGTACCGATGAGTGATTCATCAATATTTCCTTTACCACAGATATGAATGACCTGGAAAGATTCCAGGAGTTTTGGAAGGATACTGCGTACTGCACTGTTCACTTTAACAGAACCGAGACTTCCGCCGATAACGAGAATGATCGGTTTCGCTGCGGAAAGATGTGTGTACTGCAGTCCGGCAAGCCGATCGCCGGTCAAAAGCTCGGCACGGATTGGAGATCCGGTAAGAATGGCCTTATCTTCAGGCAGATACTTCAAAGTTTCCGGGAAATTACAGCATACCTTTTTTGCAGAAGGAATGCAGAGCTTGTTAGCAAGGCCCGGGGTCATATCGGATTCGTGGATAATGGTCGGAACGCGGTAGTGTTTTGCGGCCAGAACGACTGGCACCGCAACGAAGCCGCCTTTTGAGAACACAACATCCGGTTTGTATTTTTTCATTAACTTAAGCGCTTCGAAGTAGCCTTTCACAACGCGGAAAGGATCGCTGAAGTTTTTGAGATCGAAGTATCGGCGCAGTTTTCCTGAAGAAATACCATCATAAGGAATTCCTGCATTTTCAATCAGCTTACGTTCGATACCATTGTAAGAACCAATATAGTGGATATCGTAGCCCTCTTCCTTCAAAGATGGGAGAAGAGCCAGATTGGGGGTAACATGACCGGCAGTTCCGCCGCCGGTGAGGATAATGGTTTTCATAAATTACTGCCTCCATGATTGATGTGTAAAAAACACGGATATTTTAATAGTAACGATTGGGGCTGAAAAGTCAACCCCAAAAAAGAAATTGATCATACAGAAAAGAGGTGTTGGAGTCGTGACGGACAAGGAAAGACGAGAGGACGAAGCCCTTAAAAATTGCATACAGGCGGCATACGATTTCTCCGACGAACAGCTCCTTGCAGAGTTGGAGGAAACCGAAGCCACACTCTCAGACTCCGATTTTCCTGGAATAGAGGATAGGATTTATCAGAAAATGATGGCACGGATCGCAGAGGAAGAGGCAGCAGAGGCTGTTTCTCTGGAAGCAGTGCGCGAAGTTGAAGATAAATCTGAAATTGAACCGAAGGCAGAGCCAGTTGTGGCTGAGGAGAAAGTTGTACGGTTCAGGAAGAAGAAGGTATTTGTTGTTGGCTTGTTGGCTGCGGCGTTTGTTGGAATGCTGGGGGTGACGGCGATTGGAGGGAAGAATTATTTCTTTAGGGATAGAGAGAAAGAAATAGGAATAGCCATTAATAATGATAGAAATTTAGAGTATACCGGAGATATTGATGAAGCATATAAAAAGATT